>NZ_CP193663.1:925000-1233333 GCF_051106465.1 Streptococcus sp. KHUD_016
GGAGTTGTGATTATGACTTCGGCTCTGGATACGCGTGACGGTGTTGGCTATGTGTCGAGTCGGATTGGCATGAAACGCCCAGCCATTGCGATTGAGGAAACGACGGATATCTTCGGCTATATCCGAAACTTACCTGAAAAACCTTACTGTGTGTTGGTTGATGAGGCCCAGTTTCTCAAGCGTCACCATGTTTACGACCTAGCTCGTGTTGTTGATGAGTTAGACATACCTGTCATGGCTTTTGGTTTGAAGAATGACTTTCGTAATGAATTGTTCGAAGGTTCCAAATACCTCTTGCTCTTAGCAGACAAGATTGACGAAATCAAGACCATTTGTCAGTACTGTAAGAAAAAGGCGACTATGGTATTGCGTACGCAGGATGGTGTGCCAGTCTATGATGGAGAACAAATTCAGATCGGTGGAAATGAAACTTATATCTCAGTCTGCCGTAAACATTATTTTGCCCCTGAAATCAATAAGGAGAATAAAGAAAAATGAACATCTATGATCAACTACAAGCTGTAGAAGACCGTTATGAAGAATTAGGAGAATTGCTGAGTGACCCAGATGTCGTCTCAGATACCAAGCGTTTCATGGAGCTTTCGAAAGAAGAGGCTTCTACACGTGATACGGTAACTGCCTACCGTGAGTACAAACAAGTTCTTCAAAACATCGTTGATGCTGAGGAGATGATTAAGGAATCAGGCGGAGATGCGGACTTGGAAGAAATGGCCAAGCAAGAGCTCAAAGATGCCAAGGCTGAAAAAGAAGAATACGAAGAAAAATTAAAAATCTTGCTTCTTCCAAAAGATCCTAATGATGACAAGAATATCATTCTTGAAATTCGTGGAGCGGCTGGTGGTGACGAAGCAGCACTTTTCGCTGGAGATCTTCTAACTATGTACCAAAAGTATGCGGAAGCCCAAGGTTGGCGCTTTGAAGTCATGGAAGCTTCTATGAACGGTGTCGGTGGTTTCAAAGAGGTGGTTGCTATGGTTTCTGGTCAATCTGTATATTCTAAGCTTAAGTACGAATCAGGTGCCCACCGTGTGCAACGTGTCCCTGTGACAGAAAGCCAAGGCCGTGTACATACTTCGACAGCGACAGTGCTTGTCATGCCTGAAGTGGAAGAAGTAGAGTACGATATTGATCCAAAAGACCTTCGTGTTGATATTTACCACGCATCGGGTGCTGGTGGTCAGAACGTCAACAAGGTTGCGACTGCCGTTCGTATTGTTCACTTGCCGACCAATATCAAGGTTGAGATGCAGGAAGAACGTACCCAGCAGAAAAACCGTGAGAAGGCTATGAAGATTATTCGTGCGCGTGTGGCTGACCATTTTGCTCAGATTGCCCAAGATGAACAAGACGCTGAGCGTAAGTCGACAATCGGTACTGGTGACCGTTCAGAACGTATCCGTACTTACAATTTCCCACAAAACCGTGTCACAGACCACCGTATTGGATTGACCCTCCAAAAACTAGATACCATCTTGTCTGGTAAATTGGATGAAGTTGTGGATGCCTTAGTGCTCTATGACCAAACACAAAAATTAGAAGAATTAAATAAATAATGAAACTAGCTCAATTATTTTCAGATTTTGAAGAAGAGTTGATAAGACAAGGAGAGGAAGCAGAAAGCCTCTCTTTTGTCTACCGTAGCCTAAAAAATCTCTCTTTTACGGACTTTGTCTTTGCTCTTCAGCAGGAAGTGACAAAAGAGGAAGAAAATTTTGTAGAAGAAATTTACCAGCAGTTAGTGGCTCACAAACCGGCGCAGTACATCATTGGTCACGCAGAATTTTTTGGAATGCAGTTAAAAGTAGATGAGCGGGTTTTGATTCCTCGTCCAGAAACAGAAGAGTTGGTGGAGCTTATCTTGGCCGAAAATCCTGAGGATAAGCTTAAGGTCCTAGATATCGGGACTGGAAGTGGCGCCATAGCTCTTGGATTAGCTAAAAATAGACCAGATTGGTCAGTGACAGCAGCAGATATTTCCCAAGACGCCTTAGAGCTTGCATCAGAGAATGCTAAAAATCAAAATCTTAATATATTTTTTAAAAAATCTGATTGTTTTGTAGAAATTTCTGAAAAATATGATATAATTGTATCCAATCCACCCTATATCTCTCGTGAAGATGAGTCAGAGGTTGGTTTGAATGTTTTGCATTCAGAACCTCATCTAGCTCTCTTTGCAGATGAGGATGGCCTAGCTATTTATCGCAGAATTGCGGAAGATGCAAAAGACTATCTCACAGATGGTGGTAAGATTTACCTTGAAATTGGATACAAGCAAGGTCAAAGTGTTCCTGAGTTTTTTAGGAAATATCTTCCTGAAAAACGGGTACGAACACTCAAGGACCAATTTGGTCAAGATAGGATGGTTGTGGTTGATGATGGACAGGATTAGACAAGAGTTGGAAAAGGGCGGAGCTGTTGTTTTGCCTACAGAGACAGTTTATGGTCTCTTTGCTAAGGCCTTAGACGAAAAAGCTGTCGACCATGTTTACCAACTCAAACGTCGTCCTAGAGATAAGGCACTCAATCTTAATGTCGCTTCTCTAGAGGACATCTTGCACTTTTCAAAGAATCAGCCAACTTATCTACAAAAGCTTGTAGAGGCCTTTTTACCGGGTCCCTTGACCATTATCCTCGAAGCCAATGACCGAGTTCCCTATTGGGTCAACTCTGGTCTTGCAACTGTCGGATTTCGGATGCCGAGTCACCCCATTACACTTGATTTGATTCGAGAGACAGGTCCTTTGATTGGGCCGTCTGCCAATATCTCGGGTCAGGCGAGTGGAGTGACCTTTGCTCAAATTCTAGAGGATTTTGACCAAGAGGTTCTGGGTCTGGAGGACGACGCTTTTCTAACTGGACAGGATTCGACTATTTTGGATTTGTCTGGAGACAAGGTGAAAATCTTACGCCAAGGGGCAATTAAGCGAGAAGATATTCTTGCACAGTTGCCAGAGATTTCTTTTGAGGAGGAATGAGATGCTAAGAGATTTGCAAGAAACAGATGTGAATGCTATATGTGAGATTAACCAAGAGGCTTTGGGCTATTCTTTTAGTCCAGAGGACACAGCTAGTCAACTAGCTAAATTATCTCAGGATTCCCATCATTTCCTACTTGGCTATGAGGATGCAGCTAGTCATGTCCTACTTGGATATGTCCATGCCGAGGTTTACGAATCCCTCTATTCCAAAGCAGGATTTAATATCTTAGGCTTAGCGGTTTCGCCTCAAGCGCAAGGACAAGGTATCGGTAAAAGCTTACTGCAAGGGTTGGAGGAAGAAGCAAAAAGACGTGGATATGGGTTTATCCGCTTAAACTCCGCTGATCATCGTCTGGGAGCTCATGCATTTTATGAAAAAGTTGGTTATACTTGTGATAAAGTGCAGAAACGGTTTATTCGCATCTTTTAGTTTATTTTCTTATTGGAAAAACAAACCAAAGGACCAGTCACACTATAAAGGAGAAGACCTATGATTTTTGACAAAGACGATTTTAAAGCATACGATGCTGATCTCTGGAATGCTATTGCCAAAGAAGAAGAACGCCAACAAAACAACATTGAGTTGATTGCTTCCGAAAACGTGGTTTCCAAGGCTGTTATGGCAGCTCAAGGGTCTATCTTGACAAACAAATATGCCGAGGGTTACCCAGGACGCCGTTATTATGGTGGAACTGATGTAGTAGACGTGGTAGAAACTTTAGCTATTGAACGTGCAAAAGAAATTTTCGGTGCTAAATTCGCCAATGTCCAACCTCACTCAGGAAGCCAAGCCAACTGTGCGGCTTACATGGCCTTGATTGAGCCAGGTGATACGGTTATGGGGATGGATTTGGCAGCAGGTGGACACTTGACCCACGGAGCTCCAGTTAGCTTCTCTGGTCAAACATACAACTTTGTTTCTTACAGTGTGGATCCTGAAACGGAACTCTTGGACTTTGATGCTATCTTGAAACAAGCCCAAGAAGTCAAACCAAAACTAATCGTAGCTGGTGCTTCAGCCTATTCTCAAATTATTGACTTCTCAAAATTCCGTGAAATCGCAGATGCAGTTGGCGCTAAGCTCATGGTCGATATGGCCCATATCGCTGGTTTGGTTGCAGCTGGTCTTCACCCTAGCCCAGTGCCATACGCTCATATCACTACAACAACGACCCACAAAACCCTTCGTGGACCTCGTGGTGGTTTGATTTTGACAAATGATGAGGACCTAGCGAAGAAAATCAATTCAGCTATTTTCCCTGGTATCCAAGGTGGACCTTTGGAGCATGTTATCGCTGCTAAGGCTGTTTCCTTCAAAGAAGTTTTAGATCCAGCCTTCAAGGAATATGCTGCTAATGTCATCAAAAACAGCAAGGCTATGGTTGAAGTCTTCTTGCAAGACCCTGATTTCCGTATTATTTCTGGTGGTACTGAAAATCACCTCTTCCTAGTGGATGTGACTAAGGTTGTAGAAAACGGAAAAGTTGCTCAAAACTTGCTGGATGAAGTTAATATTACCCTAAATAAAAACTCAATCCCATACGAAACCTTGTCACCATTCAAGACAAGTGGGATTCGTATCGGATCTGCAGCCATCACTGCACGTGGATTTGGTGAAGAAGAAAGCCGTAAAGTGGCTGAACTCATCATTAAAACCCTTAAAAATGCAGAAAATGAGGCTGTCTTAGAAGAAGTGAGAAGTGAAGTCAAAGCGTTGACAGATGCCATCCCACTATACGAGGACTAATACTTTTATGGACATTTATATTAAGAAAGCTATTATCCATCAGTTCAGTCCGGATGATACCGAGCTGTTTCTAGCGGATAAGTTTCTCAATATCACTCCAAAAATCGAGGAATACCTACGTAAAAAAATCGAACGCGTGTATTCAGATGAAGCAAAGACTGGGATTTTCGAAGAAGAAAATCCCTTCTTCAATCACATCACAGACGATTTGTTGGAGACATCAGTAACACTGGCTAATCTTTGGAAAAAGGAATTCAGTATTTCTGAAAACCTCAAGACCAATGACTTGGTTTTTGTTCAGTTTTCTAAAGAAGGTGTAGAGCATTTCGCTTTCTTACGAATTGCCCTGCGGGAAACCTTGACCCACCTCGGTGGAGAAGTTGATAATCCAATCAAGCTAACTCAGAATAACTTGCCGGGATTTGGAACGGGAGCTGATGAGGCTTTGGTCGTCAATCTTCAAAGTCGTAAGTACCACCTGATCGAGAAACGCATCAAGTACAATGGAACATTTTTGAACTACTTTTCAGAGAATCTGCTTGCTGTCGCTCCTAAGATTTCTCCAAAGAAATCCATCAAGGAATTGGAAAAAACAGCCCAGAGAATTGCAGAGTCCTTTAACACGGATGATTTTCAGTTTCAATCCAAGGTCAAATCAGCTATTTTCAACAATCTTGAAGAAAGCAATGAATTGTCGCCTGAAAAATTGGCTAACGACCTTTTTGATAACAACCTGACAGCTCGTCTAAGTTTTATCGACCAAGTCAAGGAAGCTGTACCAGAACCAGTCCAGTTTGATGAAATTGATGCCAGTCGCCAACTCAAGAAATTTGAAAACCAAAAACTTTCCCTGTCAAATGGAATTGAACTCATCGTTCCAAATAATGTATACCAAGACGCGGAGTCTGTTGAGTTTATCCAAAATGACAATGGAACCTATTCTATCTTAATCAAAAATATCGAGGATATTCAAAGTAAATAATGTTTAAATTTATAAGAAGAGTGCTTGTGCTAGCAGTCTTCCTTTTCGCAGGATATAAAGCTTATCATATCCATCAGGATGTTAAACAAGTCATGACCTACCAACCCATGGTTCGAGAAATCTTGAGTGAAAGAGATACCCCAGCCAATGAAGAGTTGGTGCTCGCCATGATTTATACCGAAACGAAGGGAAAAGAGCGGGATGTTATGCAGTCTAGTGAGTCTGCTAGTGGCGCTACCAATACCATCAAAGACGATGCCTCTAGTATTCGCCAAGGGATTCAGACTTTAACAGATAATCTCTATTTGGCACAGAGCAAAGGAGTAGATGTCTGGACCGCCGTTCAAGCCTATAATTTTGGGCCTGCCTATATCGACTTTATCGCTCAGAATGGCAAGGAAAATACTCTGGCACTAGCCAAGCGTTACTCCCGAGAAACGGTCGCTCCAATCCTTGGCAATACTACAGGGAAGACCTACACCTATATCAACCCTATTTCTATCTTTCACGGAGCTGAACTCTATGAAAATGGTGGAAATTATTACTACTCGAGACAGGTTCGCTTTAATCTCTATATCATGAAATTCTTTAATTTCTTTTAAACATCTGGTTTTACCAGGTGTTTTTTCACTATAAGCTTTCTTTAAGATTGTTTTATTAACCTAGAAAGGTAAAGGAGGGAATATCCCATGAGAAAGAAATTCTTTCTAACAAGTGCTGCAGTATTGTGGGCCGCAACAGCTATGACAAGCGTCCACGCAGCAACCGATGTTCAAAAAGTAATCGATGAAACCTATGTACAACCCGAATATGTTCTAGGTTCTTCTCTATCTGAAGACCAGAAAAATCAAACTCTTAGCAAACTTGGCTATGACGCATCAAAAGACACCAAAGATATCAAAACTATGACACCTGATATCTATTCGAAAATTATGAATGTGGCTAATGATGCTAGTCTACAGCTCTATTCATCAGCCAAGATTCAAAAGCTGGGGGACAAGTCACCTCTAGAGGTTAAGATTGAAACGCCTGAAAATATCACCAAGGTGACGCAGGATATGTACCGTAACGCAGCAGTGACACTGGGAGTGGAGCATGCCAAAATCACAGTTGCAGCTCCTATTCCAGTTACAGGAGAGAGCGCCCTAGCAGGGATTTACTACTCGTTAGAGGCCAATGGTGCCAAAGTACCGCAAGCCAATAAAGACTTGGCCCAAGAGGAGCTAAAAGCCTTATCAGATATCAATGCTGAAAACAAGGACAAGTCAGGGTACGATGCCAATAAACTCAATGTCGCTTTGGCAGATATCAAGGCAGGAATCGCAAAGGCAAAAGAAGCCAAAGGCAATCTGACAGAAGAAGATGTTCGCAAAATTGTAGAAGACACACTAAAAAACTACAAACTCGATCAGGTTATAACAGGAAACCAGGTCAATATCATCATCAATTTTGCACTCAACCTTTCAAAGAGTGACATTTTGAACAATGCTGATTTCACTAAAACATTAAATGACCTCAAGCAAAGCATTGTATCCCAAGCTGGAGATAGCTTTAAAAATATCAACCTCAACTTTGATGCCAATAAAGCGCTAGAAGACGGGGGCAACTTCTTTAGCTCCCTTTGGCAAGCCATTGTCAACTTCTTCAAGAGTTTTGGTGCTTAGGTCATTTCATGATATAATAGATGGTAACAGAAATGTTGCCGTCTTTTTTTGACGGCCGATAGAAAGTGAAAAATATGTTAAAGAAAAATGATATTGTAGAAGTTGAAATTGTCGATTTGACCCATGAAGGTGCTGGGGTTGCTAAGGTAGATGGTTTGGTTTTTTTTGTAGAAAATGCTCTACCAACTGAGAAAATCCTCATGCGTGTCCTTAAGGTCAATAAAAAGATTGGCTATGGGAAAGTTGAAGAATACCTTACACATTCTCCGCATCGTAACCAAGATCTTGACCTAGCTTATCTACGCTCAGGTATCGCTGATTTGGGGCATCTTGCCTATCCAGAGCAGCTCAAGTTTAAAACCAAGCAAGTCAAAGACAGTCTCTACAAGATTGCTGGTATTACAGATGTAGAGGTCGCTGAAACACTCGGCATGGGCCATCCAATCCAGTATCGAAATAAGGCGCAGGTACCTGTTCGTCGAGTGAATGGTATCTTGGAAACTGGCTTTTTCCGTAAAAATTCGCATGACCTTATGCCCCTTGAAGATTTCTTCATCCAGGATCCAGTCATTGACCAAGTTGTGGTAGTTCTTCGAGATTTGCTTCGTCGTTATGATTTGAAACCTTATGATGAAAAGGAACAGTCTGGCTTGATTCGAAACCTCGTTGTGCGACGAGGCCACTATTCAGGACAAATTATGGTTATATTAGTGACTACACGTCCTAAAGTTTTTCGAGTGGAGCAGTTGATTGAACAAGTTATCAAGCAGTTCCCAGATATTGTGTCTGTCATGCAAAATATCAACGATCAGAATACCAATGCGATTTTTGGGAAAGAGTGGCGGACACTTTATGGTCAAGACTACATTACCGACCAAATGTTGGGAAATAACTTCCAAATATCTGGACCAGCCTTTTATCAGGTCAATACAGAAATGGCAGAGAAGCTCTATCAGACAGCTATTGACTTTGCTGGGTTAAGAGAAGATAATGTTGTTGTCGATGCCTACTCAGGAATTGGAACCATTGGTTTATCCGTTGCTAAGCATGTCAAGGAAGTCTATGGTGTTGAAGTGATTCCAGAAGCAGTAGAGAATAGCAAAAAGAATGCCCGACTAAACAATATCTCAAACGCCCACTATGTATGTGACACAGCTGAAAATGCTATGAAGAATTGGCTCAAGGAAGGTATTCAACCAACCGTTATCTTGGTCGACCCACCACGCAAGGGTTTGACCGAAAGCTTTATCAAGGCAAGTGCTCAAACAGGAGCAGACCGCATTGCCTATATCTCTTGCAATGTCGCAACCATGGCGCGTGATATCAAACTCTATCAAGAGTTAGGATATGAACTGAAGAAAGTCCAGCCGGTGGACTTGTTTCCGCAGACGCATCACGTGGAGTGTGTAGTGTTGCTACAACGAAAAAAAGGGTGAAAATCCTTGATTTCAAGCTATTTTACAAGCATTTTGTCTTTGTAGATAAAGGCAATTTTGACATCAAAAAAGTCCTAAAAAGGCACATAGATGTAAATGTATTTGTAGATATCGTTTGCGTATCGGAAAAATGAATACAACAATAAATATTTATCTAAGGAGAGAACAATTGAATATTGTTCTCTTTTTTTATATTCAGGAGGGAAAATGACAAAAGAATTACAATCATCACGCTATATTGTCATTTCATTTTTAGTACGTGAAATGGGAATTGACATTGTTGAAGCCATCAGTCTTATGGCTGAATTAGAAAAAAGTGGCTTGGTTCGATTGGAATCAAGCGGAGATTTAATACTCAAAGAACTTGGAGGAGCGCTATGAAACGAATTACCGCAAATCAATACCAAACTTCAGAACGGTATTATAAATTACCTAAAATTCTTTTTGAGGATGAGAAATATATGGATATGAAACTAGAAGTAAAGGTAGCTTATTCTATTTTAAAAGATCGTTTAGAATTATCTCTCAGTCGTGGTTGGATAGACGAAGAAGGCTCGGTTTATTTAGTATTTTCTAATTCTAAACTGATGAGGCTGTTAGGTTGTTCGAAGTCAAAATTACTGTCCATCAAAAAGATTCTTAAAGAATATGACTTAATTGATGAAGTGCAACAGTCTTCAAGTGAGAAAGGAAGACTAGCTAATAAGATTTATTTAGGGGAATTATCTTCTACCCCAGTAAGTAATTCAAACAGGCCTAGTGTTAAAAAAGGACTAGGGCAGGTTGAAAATGAAACGGGCCCCGTCTCACATCCAGCCCCTAGTGAGACTGAAGTTAGTGAGACTAAATATAGTGAGACTGATTCTTTATTTATTGAGGATGAGGAAGAGAGGAACTCTCAACCTATCTTGAAAAGGAAAGTAGAAAAGGTCACAAAATATGATCGAGATTATATTTGGGGATTGGTACAAGAACAATTTAGACGAGAAGGTTTTTCTGAAACAGCCAGTGAAATTGCTATGACTGATTTTGAAAGAATCTATCAGTATGCTCTTGACAATGTTTGCTTTGTGAGACGAGCGGAAGTACTTGCTGAATTTGTGTTTAATGGCCTATATTCCGTTTGGAATAACCGTGTTAGAAAAGGAGGTGGTTAAATGTCGCCAATCGAGTGGATATTAGTGATGCTCATTTTAATTTCAAGTGGTGTAACACTTTGGACATTGATAGTCGATCAGAAAGGGGTGATAAAGAAATGAGATTTATTGATTTATTTTCTGGTATCGGTGGATTTCGACTT
This sequence comes from Streptococcus sp. KHUD_016, assembly GCF_051106465.1. Taxonomy (GTDB): domain Bacteria; phylum Bacillota; class Bacilli; order Lactobacillales; family Streptococcaceae; genus Streptococcus. Next base: position 935,129 of record NZ_CP193663.1, read on the forward strand.
GGAATGGAAAGTGTTGGACACGAGTGTATTGGATTTTGTGAGATTGATAAATTTGCTAGAGAATCTTATAAATCAATTTTTCAAACGGAAGGAGAAATAGAATTTCATGACATACGAGATGTTTCAGATGCAGAATTTAAAAAACTTAGAGGGAAAGTCGATATCATCTGTGGGGGATTCCCTTGTCAAGCATTTTCAATCGCAGGAAGACGATTGGGATTTGAAGATACTAGAGGAACTTTGTTCTTTGAAATTGCTCGGGCGGCCAAACAAATCCAACCACGTTTTCTTTTTCTTGAAAATGTTAAAGGCTTACTCAATCACGATAAGGGACGGACGTTCACCACAATCCTTACCACACTTGATGAGTTGGGGTTTGATGTTGAGTGGCAGGTGCTTAACAGTAAGGATTTTGGCGTTCCTCAAAACAGAGAGAGGGTGTTTATTATCGGACATTCTAGAAAGAAAGGTACCAGACTCTTATTTCCTTTCAGACGAGAAGGTCAAACAACTAACTCTGAGACTTTAAAAACACTAGGGAATTTGAATCCATCAAAAAGTGGAATGAGCGGTAAAGTCTATTATTCAGAAGGTCTTGCACCAACATTAGTTCGTGGAAAAGGAGAAGGATTCAAGGTTGCTATTCCTTGTATGACACCAGACAGATTAGACAAGAGACAAAATGGGAGACGCTTTAAGGAAAACCAAGAGCCGATGTTTACTTTAAATACTCAGGATCGTCATGGTATTGTCGTTGTTGGAGATTTACCGACTAGCTTTAAGGAGACAGGTCGCGTCTATGGAAGTGAGGGCTTATCTCCAACACTGACTACGATGCAAGGAGGAGATAAAATTCCCAAAATACTGATTCCAGAACCAATCCAATTTCTAAAAGTACGGGAAGCAACGAAAAAAGGATATGCTCAAGCAGAGATTGGGGATTCAATCAATTTAGAAAGACCAAGTTCTCAGTATCGTCGTGGTAGAGTTGGAAAAGGTATAGCGAATACGTTAACAACTAGTGGGCAAATGGGAGTAGTAGTGGCTAGCTATGAAGGAGAAGATAAACAAGTTTACCAAGTAGCTGGTGTTTTAATAGATGGACAATTTTACCGTTTGAGAGTACGACGAATCACTCCTAAAGAGTGTTTTCGATTGCAGGGCTTTCCTGATTGGGCTTTTGAAGCTGCTAGAAAAGTCTCTAGTAATAGTCAGCTCTATAAACAAGCCGGTAATAGTGTAACCGTTCCTGTGATTGCTGCAATCGCAAAGAAATTAAAAGAAATAGAGGAAAAAGATGAAAGCTTTAAATAAAGAGTCAATACTAGATTGTGATGAATTAGAAACAGAATTGCATGATGCAGAAATCAAACAGCTGGATGAACAAATATTTTTGATGCCCAATTATCTATGTGAGTTTGAGGTGACATTTTTAGATGATTACCATAAAAAACATAATTACCCACTATTTTATGAATCCTATCTTCAAAACATTATGGAATTCCTTGAAAGTCAAGATATAAAGAACGGAGTTGATGCCTTTGTAGATGATAATCAGAATCTTGTTTTTGTTTTATATGGACAAGGCTATCGAGCCGAGGGAAAAGGGGGAATACTTACAACCCAAGTAACTGTAAAAGCTTATGATGAAGACAAGAAATCGATTGACTTCTCAAAGTTATTAGATTCCTTAATCGTCTCAGAATATCAAATGGAAGCAAATTTGTTGGAGGTCTCCCATGATTGATCTCTATCTAAGTAAAAATAACCATAGAAATCAACTTCTTTTAGATTTCTTTCAAAACTACGGCATTGAGGTATCTTGTCATTCGATTTCTGAAATGACAAAGGACAAATTAGTTGAGATGATGAGCTATTCTTCAGATTGTTTTGAGTTTTTATCTCCCAATTTATTACGATTTAAGAACCGTGACAATCTAAGATTAACGGATTTCATTGAGATGATATTAAAAAATCCTGAACTAACCATCAGACTTCCACTTGCGGTTTCAAATAAGCGAGTTTATCCAAATTTGAATTTGGAAGAGGCTAGAGCTCTATTGCCTAGAGACACGAAACAATTGATTTACATGGAACAAACACATTATTTATCTAGTTAAAGGAGAAGCAATATGGCTGAACGATTTTGGGAGAACTTGTCCATTATTTTGGCTGAAAGAAATATCAGCTGGATTGAGTTAACCAGAAAAATGTTTGCGGGAGAATTTCACTATCCAAGTGAATTGAATCGCTTGTATCAAAAGATTCGTCACTACAAGATGGAACAACGAATGCCTCAAAGTCCATGGGTAGAAAGGATTGTGCAGGTATTAGATTTAGATTATGAAGATTTATTTCGGAGGTAACTATGAAAAGAATAATTCCAGTTTATATATTCCAACAAGTAAATGTCCTATTGGTATCCCTATACTTACTGAAATTGCTTTGTATAGGTGAGTTAACTATACTACAGGTTATATATAGTGCGTCGCTCATTTCTTTTTTATGGATGTATGGTCAACGAAAACAAGTGGTCAAGGCCAATATGAAAACTAGGATAAAGTGGCTTGGTATTGGATTCGTTAGCCTACTAATTATAAGTCTATGTTTTAGTCTGATTCATGCTCAAGGAACCACGAATCAAGCAAACTTAATTGGCCTACAACATCAAGTTCCTTGGTTTTCATTTTTATTGTTCTTAATCAATGCGAGTATGGTTGAAGAATTTTTGTATCGAGAAATTTTATGGAACTTGGTTAGAAAATTAGATATTCGAGTTGCTTTGACAAGTGTTTTATTTGCCTTAGCTCATCATCCGGGAACCATTCTAGCTTGGTGTCTGTACGTTTCACTTGGAATGTTTTTAGGTATGGTACGCTATAAATCTGACTTATGGGGAAGTATTGGGCTACATTTGGTGTGGAACCTGCTAGTTTATAGTTTGCTGCTTGTTTAGACAACGTTAGATTTTCAAAGGGAAATGAAATGCTAACGTTATGTAACAATGTTAGTCTTTTATTTCAAACTCTTTGATTAATATGAATTTAGCTCGACAGAAAAATAAGAAATGTGATAAAAATTTCAACTACTCTTATCTATAATAAAGCTACCTGTTCTTTGAAAATTGAATCCACTCCGTCTTGATTAGCGTGCCTGTGTAAGTAGGGACTGAGAGTATTTCCCTGTGAAGGGCAACTGGCACAAGACGTGTGTGAGAATTTTCTAACAGACACGGAGTTTATCGTTACCAGACTTAAACGATGCGACAAACTAGATAAAGGAGTTAATCATGAAAGTAGTAAACTTGTATGATTTGAAACAAATGGGAAATAAAGGTGGTTGTACCATCCAATTGATTCATCACTTTCCCTTTGGTATGGGCTTAGGACATCTCAAAAAAGACTACATTGAATTTAAACGTGTTGGTATCGTTGATGGGAAAGCAGTAGAAGTTACTCTTCGAGAACCTTATTCGAGAGATCTACTGCAGGTTGTCAAGTCGATTAAGCAACGTCAGAAATTGATAGCTTATCGTTATAAAGAAGGAAAGCTGTTATTTGTTAAGAAGGAGGCATCAGATGTCCTCTGAACAACAGGAACGAATGGCAGTTCAATATGCGGAGCGTAGTCTTTTATTTACTGTCAAAAGTCTCTTAAAAATTCTAGAATGGTCTAGAAGTCAGGCTTTAGCACAGGATTCTGCCTATAAGATAGGGGTGCAGAAATTAGAAGAATTGCTACAATCTCCCTATGCGATTGATACAATTAATCTGAAAAAAGATTTTTTAGACAAACCAATTGATATAGAGAAATTTAAAGCTTTTTTAGAAAAAGAAGAGATTCCTTTAGCCATTGCTTGGCAAGGGGATTCTCTGCATTTCTACACGAAAGACCGTTCGATTCTAGACAATCATTTAGAGCATCTGTTAACAAAAATGGTTAATGATCCGGAGAAATTAGCTGATTTTACCATGGATAAGTCATTAGACGATGCAATTGATGAGGCTAAATCCCAAATAACCTTTAGACAAGAAGGAGCCGTCAAACAGAAAGAGATGGTGAGATGATGTACAGTGGAAAGAAATTCCTACTATTCTCACTGTTAGGTATCTTACTAGGCTATCTTTTTCATCGTTTGACGCTTTTGTATGATTCCTATACTGGAAATAACTTAGATAAATGGACTCATCTTCTAATGGAAGGTCAAGATGAAGTTCTTCAGTCGCCATGGAATGTTTCTTTTACTGGAAAATCAAGTGCTTTTTTTCTACTAGGCTTTGTGATGATGTTGCTGGTTTATCTCTATTTAGAGACAGGTAAAAAACAATACCGAGAAGGGGTAGAATACGGGAGTGCCCGTTTTGGAACTCTCAAAGAAAAGAAGCTCTTTTACGGTAAGGAATTTTCTCATGATACGATCTTAGCACAAGATGTTCGTTTGACATTATTAGATAAAAAACCACCCCAATATGATAGAAATAAGAATATTGCGGTGATTGGAGGTTCAGGAAGTGGGAAGACATTTCGCTTTGTGAAACCCAATCTGATTCAGATGAATAGTTCTAATATTGTAGTGGATCCTAAAGATCACTTGGCCGAGAAAACAGGCAAACTCTTTTTAGAACATGGCTACCAAGTAAAGGTGTTAGATTTAGTCAATATGAAGAACTCAGATGGCTTCAATCCTTTTCGCTATATAGAGACAGAAAATGATTTGAATCGCATGCTGACGGTTTATTTCAATAACACCAAAGGCTCTGGATCTCGTAGTGATCCATTTTGGGATGAAGCTTCTATGACTTTGGTACGAGCTTTAGCCTCTTACTTGGTCGATTTCTATAATCCACCTAAAACAAGAGAACAGCTCATTGAAGAGAGTCGTTTAAGTCAAAAAGAACACCAAAACTTGTTGAAACGTCAAAAAAAAGAAGTGGAAGAGCGAAAAAAACGAGGGCGTTATCCAAGTTTTGCTGAAATCTCAAAACTCATTAAACACTTATCCAAGGGTGAAAACCAAGAAAAAAGTGTCTTAGAAATTCTATTTGAAAATTATGCTAAAAAGTATGGGACTGAAAATTTTACCATGCGAAATTGGGCAGATTTCCAAAATTATAAGGATAAAACTCTGGATTCTGTCATAGCTGTAACCACTGCTAAATTTGCCCTCTTCAATATTCAAAGTGTAATGGATTTGACCAAAAGAGATACCCTTGATATGAAGACATGGGGCAAGGAAAAATCAATGGTTTACTTAGTTATCCCAGATAACGATAGTACCTTTCGCTTTCTTTCGGCTCTCTTTTTTTCAACCGTATTTCAAACCTTAACAAGACAAGCAGATATTGATTTTAAGGGTCAATTACCTCTTCATGTGAGAGTCTACTTAGATGAATTCGCAAATATCGGAGAAATCCCAGATTTTGCTGAACAAACCTCAACAGTCCGTTCTCGGAACATGAGTCTCGTTCCTATTCTTCAAAATATTGCCCAACTTCAAGGGCTCTATAAAGAAAAAGAAGCTTGGAAAACCATTCTTGGGAACTGTGATAGCTTAGTCTATTTAGGTGGGAATGATGAAGATACCTTTAAATTTATGAGTGGTTTACTTGGTAAACAAACCATTGATGTTCGAAATACTAGTCGTTCCTTTGGCCAGACAGGTTCAGGATCCCTTTCTCATCAAAAGATTGCTCGTGATTTAATGACACCTGATGAAGTCGGAAATATGAAACGGCATGAATGCCTGGTTCGAATTGCCAATATGCCTGTCTTTAAAAGCAAAAAATACAATTCCATCAAGCATCCAAACTGGAAGTACCTAGCCAATCAAGAAACCGATGAACGGTGGTGGAACTATCAAATCAACCCTTTGAATCAAAGACAAGAAAATCATCTTGAGGGCCTTAGAATTCGTGATTTAACTTTTGAATCTAGTTTAAAATAAAAATAGAAAAGAGGAAATAGATGATTACGCATTTTAAAGGTTTTGTTTATGGAGTAGACGCAAGTGCTATGTTTGCACAAGCTATGTCTTTGTTGCAGAAGGGATTGATTGCGGTTGGTGCCTTTCTCGTTGTTGTGGGGATTGTCAATCTTGCAACCAACATTAAAGATGGTGGACCAGGTGTTCGGAATGCCATTCTTGAAATTGTCGGTGGAGTTATGGTCGGGGCTGCTGGAGCCTTTGTAACCCAGATTTCAATTTAGGAGGATAAACAATGACATGAATCTTAGTTTAGTCTCACCCTTTGTTTACCTTGCATCTGAAAAAATATCAGCTGAAAATTTATTTGAAGGATTTAATGTAGATTTACAATCTACGGTAGATCTGATTAAATCTCTATCTAGCTATAATCCAACCGTTTGGACTTATATGTCTAGTATTACTAAAAGTGTCATGCAACCTCTTGGAGTGGCGATTTTATCAGTTGTTCTCATCTTAGAATTTTCGAAGATGGCAAAGAAAATTGCTAACTCTGGTGGAGCGATGACCTTTGAAGCATTAGCCCCGATGTTGATTAGTTATATTATGGTCGCAGTTGTAATTACCAACACTACCGTTATTGTAGAAGCTATCATCGGGATTGCGAGTCACGCCATTGAACAAGTGGCCTCGATTGTGGCTCACGGTGGGGCAAAGTATGATACAATCTCTGGATTAAAGGGGTCAGGATTTATTGGCCGGATGATTGTGGGCTTTTTCGCCCTTCTCATTTGGCTTGTTCGAATAGTAAGTGCAGCCATGGTTAATCTGTTGGTATCTATTCGATTTATTCAACTCTACCTTATGATTCCATTTGCCCCTCTTACGATTCCAACATTTTTAAGCGATGAATGGAAGTCTATTGGTATTGGCTATTTAAAAAATATTATGGTCTATGCGGTACAAGGGGTTCTCATTTTTCTGATTGTTTCGCTTGTTCCTTTATTTGAATCTGCTGGGAAAATAGCTGTTTCAAATGGTGCAGGAGTCTTGCAATCACTTGCGATTATGTTTGGTAGTTTGGTACAGGCTATCTTACTGATTATTGCCCTCGTTGGTTCTCAACGTACGGCTCGCTCAATCTTAGGTATGTAATTAGATAAAGGCTAGGAAGTGATTGCTTCTTAGCCTTTTTAGAAAGGAAAGTCATGAATACACGTGTCTTTAAAGACATCTCAAAATATCAACACAGGGCTTGGTTAGGTTTCACTACAAGACAAATCATCTTTGTTTTACCAGCCTTTATTGTCACAGTTATTGTTTTGGGTTTGAATCTCTTTTACTGGCAATTTGGAGATTGGTTTGTTTACGGTTTTGTGTTTGCCTTTACCATCCCCCTCATGCTCTTTGGAGTCTATAAACCCAATGATTTATATTTTGAACATTATTTGAAATACCGTCTTCATTTTGAACTAACGGTTCCCCTACGCACCATTACTGGAAAGAAAGGATCTGAACATGAAAAGAAAATCAAATACATTAAAGAAACAAAAAACTTCAATGACTAATCAGAAAGAAGTAGTTAAAGGAAAAAAAGAGGAAGTGTTACCATCAACGGCTAATACTCTTTCCTATCAAGCCCTGTATCAAAGTGGTTTGATGCAGGTAAAAGAAGATTATTTCTCACAAAGCTATTTACTTGGTGATGTCAATTACCAGACCGTTGGTTTAGAAGATAAGGGCGCAATCATTGAGAAGTATTCTGATTTGATTAACTCCCTAGATGACCAAACCAACTTCCAATTGACTATCTTTAATAAACGACTGAATTTAGAAAAGTTTAGACAAAGTGTTCTGTATGAGGAGAAAGAAGATGGGTATGATACCTATCGTAAAGAATTGAATCGGATGATGAATCAAAATTTAGACAGTGGTGAAAATAATTTTTCGGCTGTTAAACTGATTAGCTTTGGAAGAAAGGATTCTAATCCCAAACAAGCCTATCGTTCCTTGTCTCAAATAGGAGAATATTTCAAGAGTGGTTTCTCAGAAATTGATGCTCGCTTTGATTCCTTAGCTGGTGAAGAGCGTGTCAACTTGTTGGCGGATATGCTTAGAGGAGAACACCATCTTCCTTTTTCTTACCGTGATTTAACGAGATCTGGTCAGACAACTCGTCACTTCATAGCACCTAATCTCTTGGATTTTAAAAACAAGAATTACCTACAAATCAATGACCGCTTATTACAGATTGTCTATGTCAGAGACTACGGTATGGAATTAGGGGATCAGTTTATCCGAGACCTCATGCAAGGAGATTTGGAATTGATCGTAAGCCTTCATGCTCAAAGTTCGACTAAGGCAGATGCCATGAAGAAACTACGAACAAAGAAGACCTTGATGGAATCCCAAAAGATTGGGGAACAACAAAAACTAGCTCGTACAGGTATCTATTTGGAAAAAGTAGGTCATGTATTAGAAAGCAATATCGATGAAGCTGAGGAACTCTTAAAAACTATGACAGAGACAGGAGATAAACTATTTCAAACGGTCTTCTTGATTGGTGTTTTTGGTCAGGATGAAGAAGAACTCAAACAAGCCCTAGACACTATTCAACAAGTGGCCGGCTCAAATGACCTAATGATTGACAAACTTCCATATATGCAAGAAGCAGCCTTTAATAGTTTGCTGCCATTTGGTTGTGATTTTTTAGAGGGCGTATCACGGAGTTTATTAACGTCCAATATAGCAGTGAACTCACCTTGGACTTCAGTAGACTTACAAGACCGTAGTGGGAAATATTACGGTATCAATCAAATATCAAGTAATATTATTACCATTGACCGCAGCTTATTAAATACACCGTCTGGTCTGATTTTAGGAACATCTGGAGCTGGTAAAGGCATGGCAACCAAGCATGAGATTATCACGACAAAAATCAAAGAATCTGGTGAGAATACCGAAATTATCATCGTAGATCCAGAAGCAGAGTACAGTGTGATTGGACGGGCTTTTGGTGGAGAAATGATTGATATTGCGCCTGATTCCCAAACCTATCTCAATGTTCTTGACTTGTCTGAAGAAAATATGGATGAAGATCCTGTAAAGGTAAAATCAGAATTTCTTTTATCCTTTATTGGCAAGTTATTGGATAGAAAAATGGATGGAAGAGAAAAATCAATTATTGACCGAGTCACCAGACTGACCTATCAGTCATTTAAAGAGCCTTCTTTGGAAGAATGGGTCTTTGTCTTGAGCCAACAACCAGAAGAAGAAGCGCAGAATTTGGCGCTTGATATGGAACTATATGTCGAAGGTTCTCTTGATATTTTTTCTCATAAGACCAATATTCAGACAGGTTCTAATTTCTTGATTTATAACGTTAAGAAGTTAGGAGATGAGCTGAAACAAATCGCTCTTATGGTGGTTTTTGATCAGATATGGAATCGTGTCGTTCGGAACCAAAAATTAGGGAAGAAAACCTGGATTTATTTTGATGAAATGCAGCTTCTATTATTAGATAAATATGCCAGTGACTTCTTCTTTAAATTGTGGAGTCGTGTCAGAAAATATGGAGCCAGTCCGACTGGAATAACTCAAAATGTCGAAACTTTATTGTTAGATCCAAATGGTAGACGGATTATTGCCAATAGTGAATTTATGATTCTCCTCAAGCAAGCAAAAAATGACCGAGAAGAACTGGTTCAACTCTTAGGCTTGTCAAAAGAACTCGAAAAATACCTAGTCAATCCAGAAAAAGGGGCTGGACTGATAAAAGCTGGTTCAGTTGTTGTTCCCTTTAAAAATAAGATTCCTCAAGGTACACAATTGTTTGATATCATGAGTACGGATCCTGATAAAATGGCTTCTAACTAAGGGGAAGGTAAATGAAGGATAAAAGAGAAATCATACGTGCCCGAAAGGCATTTAGAAGAAGTCTAAAAGATGAGAAGAAATTCTTGAAACAAGGAAAGAAGGAGGTGAAGAAACAGAAAAAAGATTCTGCTGTACTGGATAAAAAAGCATGGAAAAAAGAGAAAAAGCAAAAGCTAGAGGAGATGAGAGAAGCTTCAAAGGCTAGAGTAAAACAAGCAAATGAAGACTACAATCATATTCTTCAAAATAGTCCTCCATCTCTTTTGAATCGCAAAGAATTAAGAGACAGACGATTACCTCATGCTAGGAAACGATTGAAAATAGCTAAGAAGCAATTTAGAGAAGCCAAGGTAGAAGCAAAAGAAGAAGGAAAAGAGAGTCGTAAAGAAAGAAAAAACAATCAAAAATTTCTCTACGGTCAGGAAACGAAAGCAAAATCCAATTTTTTCTTTCAAGGGAAGAGTTTAGAAGAATTAAAAGCTAAGAAAGAAGTCAAGGCCGCAAAAGAGAATCTAAAATCTACTAAACAAGCCTATAAGTCCAAAAAGGTCAGTAGGAAAGCCAAAACTTTTCTTTATGTCCTTGGACGTGAAGGTGGAGAGTTAGCTTCAGAAAATGAAGATTTAGAAGGTTATCGCACGCTACAAGAGACCATTAGAAAAGGGAAACGCTACAGTCGGCTTTCTTATAATCTGGGGAAAGCTAGTGTTAAAACAGGACAAGCAACAGGTCGTTTTACCAAGAAGAGACTAGCTAACACAAAAGAGCGATACCATCATTTTAAGGATGGAAAAGGATGGAAGCTAGCGAAAGATAACCCAAGTTCCTTTAAAAATCGGTTTCGAAAGTTAAAGAAACAAGGTCTTACCAGTGTCCGAAATATCTATCATAAACTAAAAGCAGCCTTTTCCTTCTTTACATTTGCGGCTGGAAATCCTGCAACCTGGATAGTTGGAGGAATAGTCTTTTTTCTTTTACTTATGATGAGCTTCTTTTTAGGATTTTCATCTGCTAGTTTGATTCAACAAGATGAATTTGAATTAACAAAAGCTTATACCCACCTAACTTGGGAAGATGCAGAACATACTCGTACAAATGACAAAGGAATTACCTATTACACAAAAGTTGATGATGTGATGGGATATATGAACTTTAAATTTCATGACTATGAGTTACACAAACCAGTTCACTTATTTAGTTCAGAAACTTACAAGGATTATCTGTCTACTTTGTGGCATGATTTAAACGATGGGGAAGATTTGAAATCCATGCAAGACCTTTATGAAACTCCTAAGTATAAACTATCAAAAGACGATCAAGAGGAAATGAAGGAACTAAAAGAAGAAGGTGTGTATGCTTCCATGCAGGAATTGGACAATCCATTTGAGGGGAAAAGTAACGAAGATAGTTTAACCATGACTTATCGTTATGGATACTATGATTTAGACGGCAAACCTAGCCTTCAGGAGTACATTCTACTAGAAGCGAAGGCTCACCAAAGGATTGTCGCACCAATGGATGGTGTTGTATCTCTAGACGGAGATAATGTTATTCTCACTAACGGAAAAGGAGAGAATGAGAGTCGCTTAACCTTATATTCCATTCATAATGGCCGTGCGATTGAGGGGACAAGAGTTCTAACGGGTGATGTTATAGGTGAAACACCAGATGATACAGGTTTGAAAGTTTCCTACCAAAAGTATAAGAATAAGAAAGAAAAATTGGTGTATGTCAATCCGCAATTTTATTTCCCAAAAGTCATTCAACTTCAGACTACTATCTTACCTGCCATTGGTCAGTTTGGTGGGGATGAGTTTGAACGAGCAAAACATATTTATGAGTTTTTGAAATCTCAAGGGGCAAGTCCCCAAGCCATTGCGGCAATTTTAGGAAATTGGTCGGTAGAGTCTTCTATTAATCCTAAACGTGCTGAAGGGGATTATTTATCTCCTCCTGTTGGCGCTACCGATTCCTCATGGGATGATGAAGCGTGGTTAGCGATTGGAGGTCCAGCCATTTATAGTGGTGCTTATCCTAATATCCTTCATAGAGGTTTGGGGTTAGGTCAATGGACAGATACTGCAGATGGTTCAACACGTCATACAGCTTTATTAAATTATGCACGCAGCCAAAATAAGAAGTGGTATGATTTAGACCTACAACTTGATTTTATGCTTCATGGGGATAGCCCTTACTATCAAAGTTGGTTAAAGGATTTCTTTGGAAATACGGGCAGTGCAGCCAATCTTGCCCAACTCTTTCTCACTTATTGGGAGGGAAATTCTGGTGACAAACTACTGGAAAGACAAACCAGAGCAACGGAATGGTATTACCAAATTGAAAAAGGATTTAGCCAAACAAACGGAGGACAAGCAAAGAGTGACCCGCAATCCCTTGAAGGTGTTCGTGGGGACTTGTATGATCATTCTGTTCCTGGTGGTGGAGATGGTATGGCCTATGCCTATGGACAATGTACATGGGGTGTTGCGGCTCGTATGAACCAGTTAGGATTAAAGCTAAAAGGTAGAAATGGAGAGAAGATTTCAATCATTAATACCATGGGAAATGGTCAGGACTGGGTTGCGACAGCTTCAAGTCTTGGTGGGGAAACAGGCTCTACACCAAGAGCAGGTGCCATTGTTTCTTTTGTAGGAGGTACACATGGCACACCAGCAGACTATGGTCATGTGGCCTTTGTAGAGAAGGTCTATGATGATGGTTCTTTCCTCGTGTCAGAGACAAACTATGGTGGTAACCCTAACTATACCTTTAGAAAAATCTCGCAAGCAGATAGTGCCATCAGTTTTGCCTATACGACGAAATAAAGAAGTTGATACTTGAAATTTTAACAATTTTCAGGTAGAATAAATAGTGTAGATGAGTGGTCGGCTCATGGTCAATCTGATAGTAATCTTGGACGTAAGGGCCAAGCGGTGGCGGACACCAGAACGAAATCCGATAGCAATCTTGGACGTAAGGGCCAAGCGGTGGCAGACACCAGAATAAACCGACTGACTAGGTGGCTTACAGACTCTGTAAACCACCTTTTTTGTGAGGAAAATATGGCAAATTCTAGAGATTATCGTAATCCAAATTACACCGAAAAAATAAAACTTCAGCGTTTTTTTACTCAGTTACAAATTGCGGCTTCTTTTTTTAAAGAACACTTTGTTGGCAAAATCATGTATTATGAAACGGAAATAGAAAGTGTTGAACTTCATTTTTCACCTACTAATTTCATGCACCTATGTGGTGTTGATTACCGAAAAGGTGCAGGCAGTTTCTTTGACGATTGTTTAAATAGACATGTCATAATTGATGAGTTGAAAATAAAAAATGATGGAACCACGATGCAAAAGTTACAAGTTTTAGGATCTATTGAGGAGTTATTGGGAAAGCATGTTCATCTAACTGGTTCAGGACGTTATTTGTATTTGGAGTTTGATTATGCTCTACGTACAAGAAAACAGATACTAGCATTAACATTGAAAGAGACATCAAGGAAAATTGTTCCTCAATCTTTATTAGATTTGAAGAGAAAGACAGTATTTCCAGAAGGTCAAAAAGTAATTTCAATTTACTCAAAACATTTACAAACGTCGGAACTTTTTTATTATTTAAAAGATTAGTTTACATATCTTTTGTGGTATAAAACATATTTTTATCATTATAAGGAGAGCGCAGTTTTGGCTCGTTCTTTTTTTGTTGATGATATGCTCCAAACAACCTACACTAGATTGGATATGAAATAGTTTGTGATTACATAATTTATCTTCAGGGATGTTATGGAAATTATCTCAATTTCTGTTATGATAGACATCTCTAACAATTTCCGTTATAACAGACATTGACTTACAAAGTATTTCTTTTCTGAACATATTAGCGTTATAATATAAATGCAGTGTTACACTGTAGAATATTAAGAAAATAGGATACTATAGGTTTAAACTAAATGTGTAAGATAAATAGTTGGATTAGTAAAAGTTTCAAGTCTGATAAGAACAATATTACATTTCATACAACTGAATGTATATATTTTATAAGAGCGAGGGATGCTTGATTGGGGAAAATCATTCAAAATACAGTTATAAAGATTTTAATAAGAATGAAAGTGTGATTTTTCTTTTTCAATAATCTTCTAAATGTATTAAAATCAAGCTTTCCACTTATGTATTCTGCTAATAAACTTCAATACATTTCAATAGATTTTCAAAATTTGGTGGGGATTTTTATTATACTTTGTACGAGCTTTTCAATACCCTATCCCAACCTTTAAAATCCCCTAAGTTATTTACTCAAGGGATTTTTTATCTGCTTTTTTCATACTCAAACAGTCAGTCTAACTGTTTGATTTTCTTTGTGACTAACTCCCTAAAAATAGTAGAATTGGCTACTTTACTGATTTTACAAGATAATAACAAGACCTAAACATATAATTTATTTAGGTTTACCAATTATGACTTTAACATTTTCCAATAAGGTCTAACTCAACCGTCCCCAAAGTTAAATCCTTATGTATTTAATCAGAAAGATTATTTTTCGCATATTTTTTTATGTCTTTGGGATAAAATCCCTTATATTTTTTGAAGCATGTACTAAATTTACTGTGAGAGGAATATCCTACAGCCTCTGCTATATCTTGAATTTTAAGGGTAGAGTTCAGTAGGAGTAATTCCGCCATATTCATTCTCCGTCTTTGAGTATATTCTGTAATTGTACATTGATATTTTTGCTTAAATAACTTTTTTAGTTTTGTGCCGCTCATAGTGGATATTTTTTCTAAAGTATCCTGTGAGATAGATGTTGCATAATGATCGTCTATATAATTGGCGACATTTTTCAAAGCCTCATCATCGGCAATAGATAGTGGATTGCTGTACTTATTTAAAAAAGAGTCTATTGTAATACTTAACCATTCCTTTGCCTTTGACTCAAAAAAGATTTCAGCAGCAGGAGATGCCATCTTGCAATTAAGGATATCTTTTGCGATTCTTTCTAAAGGCTTGTTTATTATAATGCTGGTATTAAAAAATAAATCTTCATAGTTACAGACTTTATTCTTATAAGAGGACAGGCATTGCTCTATCATGGACTGATTGAAATTTATACCGATTCCTAAATAAGGAGAGTTTTTGTGAAGTATAATCCTATAGTCTTTAGAATTTTTTGTATTTATAATATAAAGTGAATTTGAAGAAAGATTTTGATAAGGATTAAAACATTCACCGTTTGCTGTAACTAAATAAGATAAATAAAGGGAATAGAAATTATCCAAACCAGAAAAACTTGTATGGATAATTTCTTTTTTTATGAAAACATCATGAATATCAATAGTGAAATTATCGCCCTCGTAAAACCAATATATGCCTTCTGCATTATCCGTGCTAAAACGGAATTCATGTCCTACAGTGGAGTATTTTGTATTATCGATAGATTCATCTGTAGAAAAAAAGTTTTTAACAAAGTTATAAAAATCACTCATATTATACCTCCGTGCTTTATATTTTATCCCGAATAGACATTATCCCGAATAGACTTATTTAACCATATCTAATTGATTGAAATCCTCATTTATTATATAATAAACAGTAAATAAAAACAAGAAAAACTTTGCGTATTGCAAAAAAGTTTGAAAACAAGACTCTATAATCAGTCTAAAAAGGCTATTTATAGGGTTTGCTAATTTTAAGAAAAAGGAGGAATTGTTCAGTGAAGAATAAGAAGAAATCAATACTGAAAAGACTAATGCCTTACGGTGGTAAAAAAAGTTTTTTACTCTATATTGCTATGGTTATGTCTGCTGTATCAGGTGTCATGGTTTTGATGCCTATGGTATATATTCATAGAATTGTAAATAACTTAATTTTAAATGGGATGGTGAATTTTGATTATGTAAAGGAAAATTCAATTTATGCAGCAGTCTTTGCCGGTCTGGGGCTATTCATATACCTAATAGGTTTAATTTTATCCCATATTTTTGCATTTGAAGTGGAAGATAACATTATTAAGACTTCCGTAACAAAACTAATAAACAAACCGCTTGGGTATTTCGATGACAAAGAAAGCGGAAGGATAAGAAATGTAATTGTGTCCGGAGCGTCTGAAACCCATTCTTTTTTAGCGCATCAACTTCCTGATATGGCGATGACCATTATATCGCCAATCGTCCTGCTTGTATTTTTCTTCGTGTTTAACTGGAAGTTAGGACTTGCCAGTATGATACCGATGATTATCGGTATGACATTGATGTCATCTATGATGACAGCCGAAACAAAAAAAATGAAAGATGAGTATTATGCAGGACTTTCCAATTTATCTTCTCAGACAGTGGAATATGTTCGAGGAATTCCTGTTGTTAAAACATTTGCACAAAGTGTTGAGAGCTTTGATAAGTTATATTCGTTAATCATAAAAGTAAAAGACAATGTACTTAAGCTTACTATGAGTTATACGAATAAAATGTCGTGGTTTGAAACCGTTTCTACATCGACGGCATTTTTCTTGGTACCTGTGGCATTACTCTTAATAAAATTTAATGGAAACTTATCTAATGTAGTTGCAGATTCTGTTATTTACTTCCTAATAGGACCGGCATTTGCTACTTTTATTATGAGAACTGCGACGATTACACAATCCAGTTATTTTGCGGAACTTGCTTTAGATAAAATTGAGAATATACTTGAGTTTGATGATTTTGTTTATGGAAATAAAACAAGTTCTGATGTTGGGATAGAGTTTAAAAATGTAAGCTTTTCTTATGAAGATGAAAATGTATTAGACGATATTTCATTTAAGGTGAATAAAGGAGAACGAGTTGCTTTAGTCGGATCGTCAGGCAGTGGTAAAACTACTATAGCAAGGCTTGCTGCACGATTTTACGATATTAAAACAGGTGAAATTTATATTGGAGGAATTAATATAAAAGATTTTGAAAAAGAGGCTTTAATGAGAAAAATTGCTTTTGTTTTTCAAAACTCTAAACTATTTAAAATGAGTTTAAGAGATAATCTTTTAATCGGAAAGCCTGATGCAACTAATGAAGAAATTGACAATGCCTTAATCAATTCAGGGTCTAAAGATATTATTGAAAATTTAGATAAAGGACTTGATACTGTTTACGGAACTAAAGGCACATATTTTTCAGGAGGAGAAGCTCAAAGGATTTCTATAGCGAGAGCTTTTTTGAAAGATGCAGATATTATCATTTTAGATGAAGCTACAGCCTTTGCAGATCCTGAAAATGAACATTTGATTCAAGAGTCTTTTAAGAAGCTATCAAAAAGCAAGACAACATTGATGATTGCTCATAGATTATCTACAGTAATAGATGCGGACAAGATTCTCGTTATTGATAAAGGGAAAATTGTAGAAGAAGGCAAGCATGCAGATTTAATAGATATAAATGGGCATTATAAAAAGCTTTGGGATGAATATCAGAAATCCGTAAATTGGAAGATAGGAGGTTAAAATATGGTTTCTTATTTTATGAAAAAATATGCGATGTCAGAAAAAGGCGCTCTTAACTTAAAAAAAGCCATATTTTCACACACGCTTGTTAATTTAACTAAATTGTTCGCACCAATGATCGGTTTTATGTTTCTGTTTCAGTATATAGGCATTTTAAAAAGTATTGAGAGCTACAATTTTACTTCTGTTCATTATATTGCACTAATTGTAGTAATGATGATTGTGATGTTCTTAATAGCGAGGTGGGATTATGTAAGACTTTACACCAATGTGTACAACGAGAGTGCAAATTCAAGAATTGAGTTAGCGGAAAGGTTAAAGAAATTACCTCTTTCTTATTTTGGTAAAAGAGATTTGGCAGACCTTGCGGAAACCATGATGAATGACATGAACTTATATGAAACAATTTTCTCTCATGCTGTACCTCAGATATATTCAACGGCTATATCCACAAGTATTATTGCTTTAATGCTTATCTTCTATAATTGGAAACTTGCACTTGCAGCCCTTTGGGTAATTCCCATTTCTATTTTGATTATATTTTTATCAAAGAAAAGTCAGAAAAAAATAGTACAGGGCTGGATAGATGATAATCGTAAGGTTTTCGATAATCTACAGGAAAATATAGAGCAGATAGAGCAAATAAAATCTTACAACTTAGAAGATAGGGTGTTAAATGATTTTTTTGAAAAATTAAATGCATCCACAAAACAGAAAACGAAAGGTGAAGTTGTTGCCGGAACACTTACAGGAACAGCTGCTGCAATTTTAAAGCTTGGAATTATAAGTGTTGCCGTTATCGGCGTCAACATGCTTATGGCAGGGGAGGTAAGTGTGCTGGTTTATATCGCATTTTTAATGCTTACAGCAAGTATTTATCTTACTATAGAAGGAATAATCACCTTTATGTCAATGATAGTTATTCTTGATGCGGTTGTAGGGAGAATAAAGGAAATAAAGACCATGCCTGTTCAAGAAGGCAAAAAAGATATTGAAATTAAAAATTACGATATTGAGTTCAAGGATGTTTATTTTGGATATGATGATTATTCTGTAATAAATTGTGTGAGCTTTACTGCAAAACAGGGTGAAATCACTGCGCTAATCGGTTCAAGCGGAAGCGGAAAAACAACTCTCACCAAGCTTGCTGCAAGATTTTGGGATATAGATAAAGGAAAGATTTTGATAGGGGGAGAGGACATCGGTAAAATTGATCCGGAAACACTCCTTAAAAATTTCTCTATCGTTTTCCAAGATGTTACTCTTTTTAATTCAAGCATAAAAGATAATATAAAAATCGGTAAAAAAGATGCTACAGATGAAGAGATTATAAGAGCGGCTAAAATAGCTAGATGTTATGAATTTATAGACAAAATGCCGGATGGAATAGATACAGTAATAGGTGAAAACGGACAAAGACTTTCAGGCGGAGAAAGACAAAGAATCTCAATAGCAAGGGCAATACTAAAAGACGCACCAATCATATTGCTTGATGAGGCTACAGCATCTCTGGATGTTGAAAATGAAAGTCTAATTCAAGAGGCTTTATCTGAACTTATAAAAGAAAAAACGGCAATTGTTATTGCTCATAGATTAAGAACAATAAGAAATGCAAACAAAATCGTTTTATTAAATGCCGGAAAAATAGAAGCGATAGGGACAGATGAAGAACTTTGTAAAAGCTCGGAATTTTATAAAGCAATGCTTAGAAAATCAAATATTCAGTGAAAACTTATTTAGAAGGAAAATATAAAAATGGAAAAATTAAGAATTAAAGATTTAGTTACGATAGGTGTATTTACAGTAATATATTTTGTACTTATGTTTGCTTCGGGAATGATTGGTATTGTACCGATTTTATACTTGGCATACCCTACACTGGCAGGCATTATAACAGGAATAGTTATAATGCTCTTTATGGCAAAAGTTCAAAAATCATGGGGATTATTTATACTTGGGTTGATTTGTAGTCTTGTAGCAATTGCAATGGGAAATACATATGTAATATTGATACATGCTGTAATCAGTATGGCAATTGCGGAACTTTTAAGAAAAAAAGGAGAATATAAATCATTTAAATTTAATATGCTCTCATTTGCCGTATTCAACACTTGGATTTGTGGTTTCCTTATGCAAGTTTTGTTGGCTAAAGACAAGGTTATTAAACTGGCTGAAACAGGCGGTATGGGTCACGATTATATAATGAAGCTCATAGCACTTTTGAATTATCGAAGTATGGTATTAGTATATATCGGTGCTGTTGTCGGCGGGATACTCGGCGCATATATTGGTAAAGTCTTTTTGAAAAAGCATTTCGAAAAAGCTGGTATTGTATAATGCTCGTTTCTTTAGACAATCCATATAATCCCAATCCAATTAGTAAAATTTTAGTAAGTTTTTCACTTGGATTTGCTGTATTTTATAAAGTAAATACCTATTTTGAATGGGGAATTGTGCTTCTTATTTCATTTCTTTTTTTAATGAATGGATTTAAGAAAGAAGCCTTAAAAAACATATCATTTTTTGGGGTTCTTTCTTTGATACCTAATCTTGATGTAATTAGAAATATGAATGCGATTTTAATGATGTTTTTTATGCTATTTGCTGTATGTAAGATGTTTTATCTTCCATTTAGTGCGGGAAGTTTTTTTTTAAAAACATCGGATGTAGGAAGTGTAATATCCTCAATGGATAAAATGAATTTACCTCGTACTGTTTCTATACCAATTGCTGTAATGTTTAGGTTTTTTCCTTCATTTAGGGAAGAAAGTCACAATATAAAACTTGCTATGAAAATAAGGGGTATTACATTTAAAAATCCAATTTCATACATCGAGTATGTAATTGTGCCTTTACTTGTTATATCTTCTAATATTTCTGATGATATTGCAAAGGCAGCAGAAACAAAATGTATTGAAAATCCTGTTAAAAAAACTAGGTACATATCCGTCAAAACGAAAACAGTTGATTTTGTTTATGTGCTTTCAATACTGATTATGGTTATAGGAGGAGCTTTATGGTAGAAATTGAAAATTTATCTCTATCTTATGGAAATTCTCCTAAAGTGTTAAAAAACATTTCTTTAGATGTAAAAAAAGGCGAATGTGTATTATTTACTGGGAAAAGTGGTAGCGGAAAATCTTCAATTATAAATTCTATCAATGGGTTAGCTGTACGATATGATGGAGCTTCTATGGGTGGAACTATCAGGATTGATAATAAAGATATTAAAAACCTCGAATTATACGAAATATCGCTCTTAGTATCAAATGTATTTCAAAATCCAAAGACACACTTTTTCAATATAAATACTACTCTTGAATTACTTCTCTATTTGGAGAATATAGGACTTTCAAAAAAACAAATGGATGAAAGACTAAATGATATGTTGGATTTGTTTCCGATAGAACATCTTTTAAATAGAGATATTTTTAAGCTTTCGGGTGGAGAAAAGCAGATTTTATGTATTGCTGCAAGTTATATATCTGGAACGGAAATCATTGTTTTAGATGAGCCTTCATCAAATCTTGATGAAGAAAACATTTTAATCATAAAAGAAATGCTTATAAAACTTAAAGATAAGGGGAAAACTCTTATAATCTCAGAACATAGAATATTTTATCTAATGGATATTGTAGATAGAGTTTTTTTGATTAAAGATGGGGAAATACAAAAGGAATATACTCAAATAGATTTTATGAAAATACCGTCTGAAAAGCTAAAGAAGTTAGGTTTAAGAAATAAGAATAGAGTAAAACTTACAGTACCCGAAAATGAAAATAAGGGAAATTTAGAAGTAAAAAACATTGAATTTAAGTTTAATGGCATAGATAAAAAATTGCATTTAAAAGACCTCTCTTTTGAAATGGGAAAAATTTACGGCATAGTAGGAACAAACGGACTTGGTAAATCCACTTTGCTCAGATGCCTTATAGGCTTAGAAAGAAAATCGAAGGATGAAATCTATTTGGACGGCAAAAGACTTTCAAAATCAGATAGGCTAAAAATATCATCCCTTGTAATGCAGGATGTTAACCATCAGCTTTTTACCGATTCTATTGCAAGTGAAGTAGGTCTTGGAATAAAAAATATTGAAAGTAGTTATGTTGAAAATATTCTGAAAAAACTTGATTTATATGAATCAAAAGATCGTCATCCAATGAGCTTGTCAGGTGGACAAAAGCAAAGGGTAGCAATTGCATCTGTACTATGTAAAAAATCTAAACTTATGTTTTTTGATGAGCCTACTAGTGGAATGGATTATTGCAATATGATGAACATATCCCATCTGATCAACGAATGTAAAAGCGATAAGAAAATAATATTCATTGTTTCACATGACCAAGAATTTTTAAATTCGATAGCTGACAATGTTATATATTTGTAAATATCCATAGAGATACTCATATTTGAAAAATCAAAATAAAGGAAATTTAAAGATGTAAGGAGATAAAAATATGAAATATCATGACATGATAATAGAAAATATAAGTGTATGTGAATTTCTTTTATCGTGTGAAAGTAAGATATTTTGTTTAGGAAAATTTTTATGCGTTATTAAATAATATAATAGAAAAAGAATACATTTCTAAAAGAGGACTTTTTACGCCAAAGTGTAGAAGTCCTCCTTTTTTATTATCACTAACGGAAAAGGAGAGAATGAGAGTCGCTTAACCTTATATTCCATTCATAATGGCCGTGCGATTGAGGGGACAAGAGTTCTAACGGGTGATGTTATAGGTGAAACACCAGATGATACAGGTTTGAAAGTTTCCTACCAAAAGTATAAGAATAAGAAAGAAAAATTGGTGTATGTCAATCCGCAATTTTATTTCCCAAAAGTCATTCAACTTCAGACTACTATCTTACCTGCCATTGGTCAGTTTGGTGGGGATGAGTTTGAACGAGCAAAACATATTTATGAGTTTTTGAAATCTCAAGGGGCAAGTCCCCAAGCCATTGCGGCAATTTTAGGAAATTGGTCGGTAGAGTCTTCTATTAATCCTAAACGTGCTGAAGGGGATTATTTATCTCCTCCTGTTGGCGCTACCGATTCCTCATGGGATGATGAAGCGTGGTTAGCGATTGGAGGTCCAGCCATTTATAGTGGTGCTTATCCTAATATCCTTCATAGAGGTTTGGGGTTAGGTCAATGGACAGATACTGCAGATGGTTCAACACGTCATACAGCTTTATTAAATTATGCACGCAGCCAAAATAAGAAGTGGTATGATTTAGACCTACAACTTGATTTTATGCTTCATGGGGATAGCCCTTACTATCAAAGTTGGTTAAAGGATTTCTTTGGAAATACGGGCAGTGCAGCCAATCTTGCCCAACTCTTTCTCACTTATTGGGAGGGAAATTCTGGTGACAAACTACTGGAAAGACAAACCAGAGCAACGGAATGGTATTACCAAATTGAAAAAGGATTTAGCCAAACAAACGGAGGACAAGCAAAGAGTGACCCGCAATCCCTTGAAGGTGTTCGTGGGGACTTGTATGATCATTCTGTTCCTGGTGGTGGAGATGGTATGGCCTATGCCTATGGACAATGTACATGGGGTGTTGCGGCTCGTATGAACCAGTTAGGATTAAAGCTAAAAGGTAGAAATGGAGAGAAGATTTCAATCATTAATACCATGGGAAATGGTCAGGACTGGGTTGCGACAGCTTCAAGTCTTGGTGGGGAAACAGGCTCTACACCAAGAGCAGGTGCCATTGTTTCTTTTGTAGGAGGTACACATGGCACACCAGCAGACTATGGTCATGTGGCCTTTGTAGAGAAGGTCTATGATGATGGTTCTTTCCTCGTGTCAGAGACAAACTATGGTGGTAACCCTAACTATACCTTTAGAAAAATCTCGCAAGCAGATAGTGCCATCAGTTTTGCCTATACGACGAAATAAAGAAGTTGATACTTGAAATTTTAACAATTTTCAGGTAGAATAAATAGTGTAGATGAGTGGTCGGCTCATGGTCAATCTGATAGTAATCTTGGACGTAAGGGCCAAGCGGTGGCGGACACCAGAACGAAATCCGATAGCAATCTTGGGCGTAAGGGCCAAGCGGTGGCAGACACCAGAATAAACCGACTGACTAGGTGGCTTACAGGTTCTGTAAGTCGTCTTTTTTACTTTAATAGTAATGTTTTACATTTTAAGGAGAACGCAGTTTTGGCTCGTTCTCTTTTTTTGTTGTGATACTTCTTTCAAGGAATATTTGGTAGGATTGGAGTGAAAAAAGATTAACTAGGAAAGAAGGAAGTATATGGAAGCCATTTATCAACGTGATTCGGATCAAGATGGATTAACTGATGCTCAAGAATTGGCGCTAGGAACCAATCCTCTTAGCGCAGATTCTGATGGTGATGGTCGTTCAGATTTATTGGAAATAGAAGAAGGAACTAATCCCTTAGAAAAGGATTTTCAAGACTTAGACCAAATAAGTATAACTGAACCGTCATCAGTATTTATGGAAATGAAACAAAAGATTTCAGGTATGATGGAGAGTCACTACAAGGAATTTATACAGGCTCTGATTAGTATTGAAACAGGGATTGAAAACCAACAAGACCTAGAAGACTTATATACTTACTACATGAGAACAGATGCCGTTTCTCTTTTGTCTAGTGATTTAGAAACCAGTCCTCAAGAGGTTGAAATGGAGATAGAGTTGTAGGGGAATCATGTGATTCTCCTATTTTCGTATAGATGAAAGGAGCAATAATGGAAGTAATGCAATTATTGGCTATGTTTCGTGGAACAATTCCAAAAGATAGAGAGAAAATGACCCTATTTCTTCGTTATCAAGCTCAACATTTTGATGAGAAATGGCAGGACTTGGTAGAGAGTTTTTTGACTGAAGAGGGCAAGATAGAAGAGATACCTCATGTCTATTCGTTTCATCAAGATATTGTTTCTTTTCTAGAGACCAGTTCTGAAAATAATGACCAAGATCTAGAAAGTTACACAAGAAATTTTGGACAAGTAGGTTTAGATAAATTATCTCAATTAAGTAATTGGGAGAAAAACTTGGTGCTAGAAGTCGCAACCTATAACCTTTCCACTCGATTTTACATCCAATCTGAAAAAGAGAAGCTAACACCATTAAGTGAGCTTGTATTTCATCAGAATCAGGATGTCAATTTAGTCAATGTCTATCGAGTTGCGAATAATCTATCTGACCGTATTAGTAGAGATATAGAGGAATTCCTTCTAATGGTTGATTCTAAAGAACTAAAAAAAGAGGTTCTTGAGATTCATTTTGAAGAAAAAGAGGGAGATGTTCTAGCCTATATGGGTTCAGAATTGATGGCTACTTTAGATACAGTTACGGATCTTGTTCATCGTGAAGAAAACTACCAACAACTCCCACTGACACAAAAGATGAAGATTATTAGTCATTTTGATGATGTAAAGGCTAGAAGCGAAAAGTCTAAGCAAGTAGAGGAATCCTTATCTCCTTCAAGTGAAATTGAACAGGAAACAGAAGAAACTAACCTTTTTTCTAATGTCGATAAAATTGTAGAAGAAGCTTTGAGGGAATATCCGATTGGTTCACAAGTAAGTTATAAAGGTCAAGTATTTCGATTGGTTTCGATTGAAAATGCACAGTTAAATGACTTAGTTCGCCTAGAGCTATTCAATGATTCTAACCAGTTATTTGAAGAGAATCCTATCTTATACTTGAACAGTTTGGAAGAGATTGAACAAGTTTTGTCTCTTGTAGAACTTGAAAAAGAAGAATTAGAGATTGAGATTGATTCATCAAGTGAAAGTCAGGAAATAGATTTGTTTTCCTATTTGGAAGAAGAAAATGAAAAGGAAACAGAAACTCTAATTTCAGGTATAGAAGAGACGGATGTCCCCGTTCAAGATTTTGTTTTTCCAGATGATTTAGAGGACTTTTATCCTAAGACAAATCGAGAAAAAATTGAAACGAATATTGCCGCAATTGATCTTGTTAAAAGATTAGAAAAAGAGGGAAGACAAGCGAATCCAGAAGAACAAGAACTACTAGCCAAGTATGTTGGCTGGGGTGGCCTTGCCAATGAATTTTTCGATGAACTCAATCCAAAGTATGAAACAGAACGTTTAACTCTTAGGAGCTTAGTAAGTAAATCAGAATATTCGACCATGAAACAAAGTTCTCTCACAGCCTATTATACAGACCCAATGATTATTCGCCAGATTTGGCAAAAATTACTAGATGATGGTTTTGAGGGAGGAAGAATTTTAGATCCTTCTATGGGGACTGGGAACTTCTTTGCGGTGATGCCTAGAAGTATACGAGAGAAATCAGAACTCTACGGGGTTGAGTTAGACAGTGTGACAGGCGCAATCGCAAAACAACTACATCCCAATACCCATATTGAAGTGCGAGGATTTGAAGAAGTTCCCTATCAAAATAATAGTTTTGATTTAGTCTTAACGAATGTTCCTTTTGGCAATTTTCGCATTGCCGATAAAAACTATGATAAACCTTATATGATTCATGACTACTTTGTCAAACACTCACTTGATTTAGTAAGAGACGGAGGACAAGTTTCGATTATCTCATCTATTGGCACAATGGATAAGCGGACAGATAATGTCTTACAAGAGATTAAATCCTACACTCATTTTTTAGGGGGAGTTCGGTTGCCAGATACGGCTTTTAAAAAGATTGCAGGTACTCGAGTGACCACAGATCTCCTCTTTTTTCAAAAGGATCAAGCAAAGAATCTTAATGAAGAGGAGCTTGTCTTTAGTGGCTCTGTTCCTTTTGAGGAGGATAAGCGTGTCTGGATCAATCCTTATTTTGATGGGAAATACAATACACAAGTTTTGGGTGAATATGAGGTTCGTAATTTTAATGGAGGAACCCTCAATGTTAAGGGGGAATCAGAAACATTAGCTACTGACATTATGGAAGCATTAGAGAATGTGGAGGCACCTAAACCAATTGACAATTCTTTGAAAGAACCTGTTTTTATCCAAGAAAAAGTGGATAATTCTATCCCAAGTCGTATTCGTGAGAACTTAGCGCTCTATTCTTTTGGATATGAGGGAAATCAAATTTATTACCGAGATACGCATGGCATTCGGAAAAGTTCAAAAGTAGACGAAATTAGTTATTATGTAGACGAGAAGGGAGATTTTAAAGCCTGGGACAGTTCTTTGTCTGAACATAAAATAGATCGATTCGTGCAACTTCATTTGACAGATGAGGAAGCACTAGATGTATACAAGTCAGAAGAAGCGAGTAAAAGAGGGAAATATAAGGGACTGTTCAAAAAAACTGTCTTTTATGAAAGCCCCTTATCGGATAAGGATATTAGTCGGATTAAGGGAATGGTTGATTTAAGAGAGACCTATCAAGCCTTAATTGAAATTCAACGCCATCAAGATTATAATCGTTCAGATTTTCAAGTATTACTTAGTAAACTCAATCGTGACTATGACCGCTTTATAGGTCAATTTGGATATTTGAATGCCTCAGTCAATCGGAACTTATTTGATAGTGACGATAAGTATTCTTTACTAGCAAGTTTAGAAGATGAATACATTGATTCAAAAGATCAAAAAGTAAAATATAAAAAATCTTTAGCTTTTGAGAAAGCATTGGTTAGGCCAGAGAGAGTGATTACAAGAGTTTCAACGGCTTTAGATGCCTTAAACTCTAGTTTATCGGATGGTAGAGGGGTTGATTTAGACTATATGGTATCAATTTATCCCGAACATAGCCAAGCTGCTATTTTAGATGAGTTAGGAGACCAGATTTTAATGGATCCAGAAAGCTATTTAAGAGGAGAAAGAAAATATCTTTCTAAGAACCAGTTTTTATCAGGAGATATTCTCAACAAGATAGAAGTAGTTCAACTATTAGTGGAGGAAAACAATCAAGAATGTGACTGGTCCCATGCTTTAGATTTATTAGAATCAGTTCGCCCTCCACGGATTCATCTGGCAGATATTGAGTTTAAAATCGGTTCACGTTGGATTCCTCAATCCGTTTATGGTAAATTTGCCTTTGAATGTTTTACCAATCGAGAATTTGAATTGTCTTCGCCAGATGTTGAACAAGTCATTGAAGTGAATCCTGTTGATGGGCAGGTTCATTTAAGGACATCATTTGCTTATCGCTATCCAAGTGCCAAAGACAGTAGTCTTGGAGTTAGTGGCTCACGTTATGATACAGGAAGAAAGATTTTTGAGAATTTACTAAATTCAAACCAACCGACGATTACCATGACTGTTACGGAAGGAGAAAAGAAAAAGACCATTACAGATTTGGAAAAAACCTCTGTTTTAAGAGCAAAAGAGCAGCATTTACAAGAGCTCTTTCAAGACTTTGTCTCACGGTATCCAGAAGTCCAACAAGTCATTGAAGAAAGCTATAATCGTCTTTATAATCGAACGGTTAGTCGAGAGTATGACGGTAGCCATCTAGTCATTGATGGCTTGGCACAAAACATCAGTCTTCGTCCTCACCAAGAGAATGCCATTCAAAGAATCGTAGAAGAAAAAAGAGCCTTATTAGCTCATGAGGTAGGTTCAGGAAAGACCTTGACCATGCTTGGTGCTGGGTTTAAATTAAAGGAGTTGGGGATGGTTCATAAGCCCTTGTATGTAGTACCTTCTAGTTTGTCTGCTCAATTTGGCCAAGAAATCATGAAATTTTTCCCTACTAAAAAGGTCTTTGTGACCACTAAGAAAGATTTTGTGAAGGCGAGAAGAAAACAATTTGTGTCACGTATTATTACAGGAGATTACGATGCCATTGTCATTGGGGATTCTCAATTTGAAAAAATCCCTGTCAGTAAGGAAAGACAGATGAACTATATTGAGGATAAACTCAATGAACTACGAGAGATTAAAACACATTCTGAAAATAAGTATACTGTTAAAGAAGCAGAACAATCAATAAGTGGTCTAGAGAAACAATTGGAAGAACTCCAACGTTTCAATCGTGATAGTTTTATTGATTTTGAGAACTTAGGAATTGATTTTCTCTTTGTGGATGAAGCACATCACTTTAAAAATATTCGTCCAATTACTGGACTTGGGAATGTAGCAGGGATTACCAATACAACTTCTAAGAAGAATGTGGATATGGAAATGAAGGTTCGACAGATTCAGGAAGAACATGATTTTAAAAATATTGTCTTTGCGACAGGAACACCCGTTTCCAATTCTATTAGTGAGTTGTATACTATGATGAACTACATTCAACCAGATATCTTAAAACGCTATCAAGTTGATTATTTTGACTCTTGGGTAGGTGCTTTTGGAGAAATTCAAAACTCTATGGAATTAGCTCCTACAGGGGATAAGTACCAACCTAAGAAACGATTTAAAAAGTTTGTCAATCTACCTGAGTTGATGAAAATCTATAAAGAAACAGCCGACATTCAAACACAAGATATGTTGGATTTACCTGTTCCAGAAGCTCATATTATCCCTATTGAGAGTGAGTTAACTGAAAACCAGAAACTCTATTTAGAAGAATTAGTTATGAGGTCAGATATGGTCAAATGTGGAACAGTAGATCCGAGTCAGGATAACATGTTAAAGATAACAGGTGAGGCACGGAAACTAGCTATTGATATGCGTTTATTGGACTCTAGCTATAGTCTAGCAGACAATCATAAACTGCTTCAGGTAGTGGATAATGTTGAAAGAATTTATCGTGAAGGAATGGAAAATAAGGCTACTCAGATGATTTTTTCAGATATTGGAACACCTAAGAAAAAGGATAATGGCTTTGATGTCTATTCTGAAATAAAGGCTTTATTGGTTGATAGAGGAATCCCTAGTAAGGAAATTGCCTTTGTACATGATGCCAATAGTGATGAAAAAAAGAATAGTTTGTCTCGAAAGGTCAATGCAGGAGAGGTGCGGATTCTCCTTGCCTCAACTGAAAAAGGAGGAACAGGTTTAAATGTTCAGAGCAAGATGAAAGCAGTTCATCACCTGGATGTACCCTGGAGGCCAAGTGACATTCAGCAACGCAATGGACGGATTATCCGACAGGGAAATGAAAACAAGGAAGTGGATATTTACCACTATATTACCAAAGGTTCGTTTGATAATTATCTTTGGGCAACTCAGGAGAACAAACTTCGTTATATTAAGCAGATTATGACTTCTAAGGAGCCGATTCGTGCTGCAGAAGATATCGATGAGCAGACTATGACGGCTTCTGATTTTAAGGCGCTAGCAACAGGTAATCCTTATCTAAAATATAAGATGGAACTAGAGAATGATCTAACTCTATTAGAAAATCAAAGACGCGCCTTTCAACGCAGCAAGGATCACTATCGTCATACAATCTCCTACTGTGAAGAAAATATGCCCATTCTTGAGAAACGATTAAGTAAGTATGAAGGCGACATTCAACAGTCTGAAATGTCGAAAGACCAGGCATTTTCTATGACGGTAGGTAAGCAAGCTTTTGAGCAACGAGCTGAAGCGGGGGAATCCTTACACCGTCTTATCCGTCATAATCAAGCCGACAGCAAAGAATTTCGTACCCTAGCAAGCTATCGAGGATTTGACATTAAAATGCTTAGTCTTCCAACAAATCAACCTCTTCCTGAAACCTTCTCTGTTAAGATTGTAGGAGAAAATCAGTATTCTGTCAGTTTAGATTTGTATTCTCCTTTGGGGACAATTCAAAGACTTCAGCATACGATTGATCACATTAAAGAGGACCAAGTGAAAACTCAGAACTTATTGGATGAATTAAAGGATAAATGGACTACTGCTAAAGTTGAAATTAAGAAAAAATTTCCAAAGGAAGAGGACTATCAAACAAAAAAGGCCGAATACGATGTACTCGCGCCATTGATTGAAACAGAAACGGATTTAGATATTATAGATCAAGCCTTAAGACAATTCCATGAAAAAGGAAACGAAAAGCAGGAACAACTTTCTTTTGAATTGGATTAAAAAATATATATAAATAGCGGACAAAAAAAGAAAAGCGCGGTAGAATAAAGATAGAAAGAAACGAGGTAACGATTATGATGGAAGATACCTATTATCAGTTAGAAGAGGCCTTGGTACAGGGATTTCAAACGCCTGAAGAATACCAAGCCTACAAGGAGTTAAAGGAACATTATGAGGAAGTGACGGGGGATTACAGTTTTTCTATACGAGAACTCACTAGCCAATTGGAAATCGCACTTCAGAATCAACGAGATGTGGAGTTTGAAGAACATGAAAAAGAGGATTATTTGGACTTGGTTCAAAAATTAGAAGAGTTTGATTCCTCTCTTGCCACCCATTATCGTCAATTGATTGACTAGGAAGGAGAAAGTCATGAATGATTTACTCCTTATCCCAGTAATTTTTTTAGCAGTAGGAGGAATTCTCATTCTTTTATGGAGACTCTTTCTTATTGCCAGTGGACTTTTCCTGATTGGTTTTGTCAGTTTTCTTATTTTCGTGGAGGGCTATGGAATTTATCTGTTCTTTACTGAACCTACTTTATACTTTGATGATTTCAGACAACATGGTTTAACTAGTTTTACGGCTGTGTACCTTTTCATCAATCTAATGTTGTTTCTAGGATTCAGTTGGCATTTCATAAAGTCCAAAAATAAGGAAAATATGTAAACTTGTTATCCGGTTAAAAGACTTTATCTGAATCTAAATTCGGATAAGGTTTTTTATTTGCCTTGATTCTTTCATATACTTCATAGCTAAATTGGAGCAATAATTTATGAAAATCATTATCCTCACTATTATTACTTGTATTTATGGCTTGTTTATGTCGTTCAATATGAGAAAGAGCTCTTCTCAAATTTTCTTCTTTTAATTTGTTCATATTTATATTATAAACTGAAGACAGCTAGTTTTGATATTTTTCTCTGAACTGTACGATTTTACGCCTGAAATGTAGGAATTACCCTTCGTTGTGATGTGATAAAACTTACAAGTTCTTTTTGTTATTCTTGACCTAGTTTTTATAGAAAGAAGGTCTAAGATGTTAAATAAAGTCAAAACGAAAGCCTTAATTAGTGTTGGAGCAGTAGCCGCAACTAGCTTTATTCTCATGATGGGATATACTGCTGGTCAACATTCTACTGCTAAACAAAGTCGTAAAGAGATTGAATTGGCTGCAGCTAAACTTGTAGAAGACAAACAAGCAGAAGATAAGGCAAGTATTTTGTCATCGGATACTGTAAAAGAATTTTTGACACAGTATTATACGAAAGAAAAGCTCGGAGAAAATAATACACGTATTCAACCTTATATGACTGAATCGGCATATTCTCAAGAATTGACAAGTCAAAACGATGCCATGAACCAAGTGTATAAGGACTATATTTTGGATTATCATTTTGAAAAAGCTGATATCTTTGTCAATCAGACTACGAATCAAGCCATTGCCATGGTCTCTTATAATGTAACCTATGTATCTGATTTAAAGAATACCAACCAATCAAAGACGAATCAAACAGAAACCAGAACGGTTAAATTGTCCTATTCTAAACTACCTGGTAAGTTATTGGTCAACCAAGTACAGGTTTGGAAATCTGGGTTAGATGATTTAGATAAGGCAACTCCCAAAACGTTAGAAGAATCATCATCAGTTCCATCATTACCAAATACTACGACAAAATGATGATATTGCATGGAAATAGAAGAATGTAAGCAAATCTCAATTCTTGATGTAGCCAATCGATTAGGTATCTCCTTTAAACAAGTTTCTAGCAGTGTCTATGAACATCCTGAACACGATTCATTCCGGATTTTTTCGAATACCAATACTTTTAAATGGTTTTCAAGAGATATTCAAGGTGATGTCATTGATTTTGTTCGACTTGTTAAGGGAATTTCCTTTAAAGAAGCTCTAGCTTTTCTTTCTGAAGAACCTTTTCAAAAAGAAGCTGTTCAAGAAAAAAGAGAGAGACCATTTTATTATCCTTTAAAGAGAATAGAAGATTCAACCTGTAGTCTGGCCAGATATTACTTAACAGAATGTAGAGGAATTTCAGAAGAAATCGTACAAAGAATGATTCAACAAGGTTTGATGTCACAAGCCAGTTGGAAAACAAATGAAACTGTTGAACCTGTTATTGTTTTTAAAAGCTTTGATCATCGTCACAAACTACAGGCAGCAAGCCTACAAGGGATTTATAAGAATCATTCTATCCCAAGAGAGAGATTAAAAACAATTCTAAAAGGAAGCCATGGACATGTTGGAATCTCCTTTGACATTGGTAAACCAAATAGACTGGTCTTTTGTGAATCGTTCATCGACTTAATGAGTTATTACGAGCTGCACAAACAAAGTTTATCAGATGTTCGTTTGGTATCTATGGAGGGATTAAAAAGGTCTGTTGTGGCTTATCAAACTTTACGACTGATAGCTGAAGAAAATCAGAAGTTGGAATTCTTAGATACAGTAACACCTTCAAAGTTATTGCCTTTGATCAATACAATTCGTGATACAACCAGCTATTTTGATAATCATCCTGACTTATTGACACTGGCAGTAGATTGTGATGATGCAGGTAAAGATTTTTCTGATAAGTTATCTCAATCAGGATTTCCTGTTGTCCTGGATCTACCTAATAATGAATCTGGGAAAGTAAAGATAGACTGGAATGATGTTCTTAGAGAAAAGAAATCAGATTTACAATGTATGCTTGAAACTGTAAAAGGGACATTAGGGCACCAACCAGTAAGACAATCCTCTCAATGTTTGGAATTGTGATAACAAAATCAAGCTGATCTAGCTAATATTAGAATGAAGGAGGTTCGTATATGACCATAATCGAACGCTTAGAAGAAAAGGTCACTAGGCAAGAAAACAAGGTAGCAAGAGAAACAGAAAAACTAGCTGCTTACAAAGAGCAACTGGAGACAGCGATGTTTGCGACGTTCAAAAGGCGTCAAAGCATCAGTCACATGAGTTTTGAAGAAGCTCTTGACCATGCCTTCGGTAGAGAAAGACAATTCGATGATTCTGAATTTAGAAAGGATGAAATGAGTGAATGACAAAAAATTGGAATTTTAATCAACCATTAGAAAGTAAATCAGAAAATCAAGAAGATGCAGATAAAATTGCGGCCCTATTTGGAAATCATCAAGGAGGTAATGATGTAAACTATGAAGCAGCTTTTCAAAAGCGAAAACAAGCACCTGTGACGGAATCAAATCCTAGTTCTAAACCTAAAGTTACAGAGGTTAGAACAGGAAAAGAGACAGATATCACTACAAGTTATCAGCAACATCTTAAAAGGCTGATTGCGGATAATAATACCGATATTGAAAGTAGTCAAAAGAAAATTGAAGAGCTACATACGTTGATTGACACAAAGAATAAAGACAATAAGAAATTGCAGTCCATTTATGATGCGATTTCCGAATTACACTAAGCAGTCCTGATAGGCTGCTTTTTTTGAGAGGTTATAGATGTTTACAAAATTTTTTAAGAAAAATCATGACAATAGTGATATATTTAAGAAGCTAATTCATAGACTATCTGATATGCCTGTCCAAGATCTTGAAAAAATAGACCGACTGTTAGATATCATTTTCACTCCAATTCAAGAATCAGAACAACTAAAAACAGAAGTAACTTATAGAGAAGAAACTTTGGACGACACATTAAAGGAAGCTAAGAATCAACTTCATAAGGAACAATTGGAGAAGAATTTAGAGAGGTTTAGGAAAAATAATAAATAATGCACCAAAAATGGTGCGTTAAATTTTTCTAAATGTTATAATGGTATTATCAAATGAAAGGAGTTTGCTATGATTGGAAAGAACATAAAATCCTTACGTAAAACACATGACTTAACCCAACTCGAATTTGCACGGATAGTAGGCATTTCACGTAATAGTCTGAGTCGGTATGAAAATGGAACGAGTTCAGTCTCTACGGAACTAATAGACATCATTTGTCAAAAGTTTAATGTATCTTATGTCGATATTGTAGGAGAAGATAAAATGCTTAATCCTGTTGAAGATTATGAATTGACTTTAAAAATTGAAATTGTGAAAGAAAGAGGTGCTAATCTATTATCTCGACTCTATCGTTATCAAGATAGTCAGGAAATTAGCATTGATGATGAATCTAATCCTTGGATTTTAATGAGTGATGATCTATCTGATTTGATTCATACGAATATCTATCTAGTAGAAACTTTTGATGAAATAGAGAGATATAGCGGCTATTTGGATGGAATTGAACGTATGTTAGAGATATCTGAAAAACGGATGGTAGCCTAATGGAAATCCAAGATTATACTGACAGTGCATTCAAACATGCTTTAGCTCGGAACGTTCGCTCACTAACAAGAGGAAAAAAGTCCAGTAAGCAACCTATAGCGATTTTGCTTGGAGGGCAAAGTGGTGCTGGAAAGACTACAATTCATCGTATTAAACAGAAAGAATTTCAAGGAAATATTGTTATCATAGATGGCGATAGTTTTCGTTCTCAGCATCCACACTATTTAGAACTGCAGCAAGAATATGGCAAAGATAGTGTTGAATACACCAAAGATTTTGCGGGGAAAATGGTAGAGTCTTTAGTAACCGAATTGAGTCATTTGGGATACAATCTGTTGATTGAGGGAACTTTACGAACGATTGACGTTCCAAAGAAAACAGCACAACTCTTGAAAAGTAAGGGATATGAAGTACAATTAGCCATAATCGCAACCAAGCCCAAATTGTCCTATCTGAGCACTCTTATCCGATACGAAGAACTGTACGCTGTTAATCCAAATCAAGCACGCGCAACTCCAAAAGAACATCATGATTTCATTGTAAATCATCTAGTTGATAATACACGACAATTGGAAGAACTAGCTATCTTTGAAAGAATTCAAATTTATCAACGAGATAGAAGTTGTATATATGATTCAGAAGATGATAAAATTTCAGCAGCAACCGTTCTTCATAATTTACTATTTGGAGAATGGAATCAAGTGGAGAAAGAGATGCTTAAATCTGGAGAAGAAAGGTTGAAAGATTTAACGAATCGTAATGGTTGTTAGAGTTAGAATTTTAAAGTAAAGTCTATTAGATCGTTATTTAAAAATAACGATCCTTTTTTTCATATTCTCTATTTGTTTGTTCCTAATCTTTTTCCAAAGTTTTAACATTATTCAGTAATGATTTCCTAACAATATAAGTATGAACTTAGCGCAATTTATGATTGAATTAAATTTTGGTGGTTATTAAACTCTTGATTTTTTTTATTAGCTATGGTATCCTTTTGTTAGTTAATAAACTTACATTAAGGAGAACAAATGTTTTCACCCACTAAATTAAAAGAAAAAAGAGAAAGTCAAGGGTTATCGCAATCACAACTTGCATCCAGTTTGGGAATCAGTAGAGCCTCATACTTTAATTGGGAATCAGGTAAAACAAAACCGAATCAAAATAATCTAAGTAAGTTGAGCCAGATTTTAACTGTCGACCCTTGCTATTTTGAATCAGAGTATGAAATAGTTGAAACTTTTCTCAAGCTAACGGAAAAGAATCAAAAAGCGACACTTCATTATGCTACAGAATTGTTGAACAAACAGAATGAGAAGGTTGTAGACATTCCTGAGCGTTTTGCTTATAAGGTCTACGAAAAATTATCAGCTGGTACAGGAACAGCTTATTTTGATGATGGTAATTACGATACAGTTTACTTTAATCACCAATTTGATTATGACTTTGCATCATGGGTGTTTGGTAATTCGATGGAACCAACATATGAAAATGGTTCTGTAGCCCTTATTAAGCAAACAGGATTTGATTATGATGGAGCTATCTATGCCATAGATTGGGATGGTCAAACCTATATCAAGAAAGTGTATCGTGAAGAAAATGGGCTACGTTTAGTTTCACTCAATCGAAACTATTCAGATAAGTTTGCGCCTTATGATGAGAATCCTCGTATCATAGGGAAAATTGTTGGAAACTTTATGCCTTTAGAGGACTGAGTATGACTTGGTTTGATTATAGTCTCGAACCTAAAAGCGATATTGCCTTTATTGATATGAAATCTTTTTATGCAAGTGTAGAGTGTGTAGATAGAGGCCTGCATCCACTTAAGACTTCACTTTGTGTTATGAGTCGAGCAGATAATTCTGCTGGGTTAATCCTTGCTTCCTCTCCTATGTTTAAGAAGGTATTTGGGAAATCAAATGTTGGACGTTCCTATGATTTACCATTTGATGTAAAGACTAGAAAGTTCTCTTACTATAATGCTAGAAAGCAAGGGTTACCGACAACGATAGACTATGTCCGTTATATAGAGAAGTGGGCAAAATCAACAGTGATTGTTCCTCCGAGAATGGATACTTATATTGCAGTCAATATGGAGATTCAAAAAATCTTTCAAGATTTTGCAGCACCAGACGATATTTATCCCTACTCAATTGATGAAGGATTTATAGATTTAACCAGTTCATTAAATTATTTTGTGCCTGATAAAAGTATTAGTCGAAAAGATAAGTTAGACATCATCTCAGCTGCTATTCAAAAAAAGATTTGGAGAAAAACAGGAATCTATTCAACGGTAGGTATGTCTAATGCCAATCCCTTATTAGCTAAATTAGCACTAGATAATGAAGCTAAAAAGACTCCGACAATGAGAGCCAATTGGTCCTATGAAGATGTTGAAAAGAAAGTATGGTCTATCCCTAAAATGACAGATTTCTGGGGAATTGGGAATCGGATGGAGAAGAGATTACATAGTTTAGGCATCTTTTCGATTAAAGAATTGGCTAAGGCTAATCCTGACTTGATTAAAAAAGAGTTTGGTATCATGGGCTTAGAGTTATGGTTTCATGCTAATGGGATCGATGAAAGTAATGTTCATAAACCTTATAAGCCAAAGTCAAAAGGAATAGGGAACTCTCAAGTTTTACCTAGAGATTATGTCAAACAAAGAGATATTGAGATTATACTTCGTGAGATGGCAGAACAAGTTGCTGTTAGATTGAGAAGAGCTGGTAAGAAAGCAACTGTAGTTTCTATACACTTAGGGTATTCTAAAGTGGAACAGAAACGATCTATTCATACTCAAATGAAGATTGAACCAACTAATCAAACAGCACTACTGACAAACTATGTTTTAAAGTTATTTCACACTAAATATACTTCAGGAGCTATCAGAAGTGTTGCAGTGAGCTATTCAGGTTTAGTAGATGAATCATTTGGATTGATTTCATTATTTGATGATGTTGAGAGAATAGAAAAAGAAGAAAGGCTCCAGTCCGCAATTGATGCTATTCGAACAGAATTTGGTTTTACTTCATTATTGAAAGGGAATGCTCTGGATCAAGCTTCTAGAACAATTGCAAGAAGTAAACTCATTGGTGGTCATTCAGCTGGAGGATTAGATGGACTAAAATGATAAATCGTTCTTATTTGCCTTTTTTGTCTGCAAGAGAGTATCAAGACCGTGGGATGGCTAAGTGGATGGGATTCTTTTTGTCAGAACATTCAAGTTCTCTTTGGGAAGAAAAAAATAGAGAAGACATCTCCATTTCCCTATCAATGGAAGAGAAAGTTCTATTTGTTCGTCAACTTTATACGAATGTATTCCCAGCAACTTTTGTTTGTAAGCTCTCAAATAGAAGAAAAGTAGTATCGGGTATTGTTAAAGAGATTGGGAGAGAGTCTATATCCATTAAATCAGACTTTGGTTTTCTTCGATTAAGATGGGGAGATATACTCGATATACAGATAGAAGGGGTAGATTTATATGAATCGTAAAGAATTATATGATGATAAATTACAGCTAGATTATTTTTCTGATTCTTATTTAAGGTTTGAGTCAGATTTTTACAAGTATTCTGCTTTAGATATACCATTAATATTTATCACTGATGATATTTTACGCACCATGGCTATGTCTCAGAAACATTATTTTAAATTAAACAAAAGTAAATCTTTAGACAATCGTGATCATTACTTTGTTTTTTCTATCAAGATGAACAAAGATAGTATGTAGAATGTGTGGCGCTGCTTGTACGAGTTGATTCATAAGTAAACTATATTTATAATGGGTATTTTCTAAGGAGGGTATATATATGTTAGGAGCAATTGTGGGAGATATTGTCGGTTCGGTTTACGAATGGAACAATATTAAAACGAAGGATTTTCCTTTATTTCGTGAGGATTGTTTTTTCACGGATGAAACGGTAAGTCCGAACTGCTGAGTGTTTGAGTTTGTTAGTGAAACATTTTTAATCCTCAAAATAAAGAAACTAAAACTCCATTATTTTGAGATGAAAACCTAAACTGTTTTTAAGGAGGTGTTATATTGATAGAGAGTAGACCTGGGTTTGATAAAATCACATCCTTTGATGAATTTAATAAATACTATTGGTATCGTGATGAACTCTCACAGATATGCAAGTCATTAGGACTTGAAAATAGAGGTACAAAACAAGAACTCAATCATATTATTGAGCAGTCCTTTAAGGGCAATTTGATTAAAAAATCATCAGTAAAAAGGAAAAAGAAACGAGTAGAAGTCGTTACTTTAGATACGCCCTTACTTGAATGTGGATTCTCCTTTAATGCAAACTTTAGAGAATATTTCTCAACTTTAACAGGTGTTTCCCCCTTTAAATTTACTGCTGATATGGCCACTGCTTGGAGAAAAGTAAAAAGAGAACATGATTTAAGTTTTACCATTCAAGATATGTTAAAAGTTTATTATGGAAATTCAGATTATGCCAAGTATGATCATTCGGTTTGTCAATGGAATCAATTTCTAAAGGATTTCTGTGCAGACGAAAATAGTGCCAACTATTCTAATAAACTAAAAGTAGCTTCTATTCTTTGGAAAGAAGTTAGAAATTCAAGTAATGAAAAAATTTATTCAAAGAATCTTTTAACTAAATATGCAGATAAAATAAAAGAGTATGGCAAGGTAGTTCAATAGAAGTGCCTTTGTTTTGAAAATCTGAATTTTTAACTAGCTATTATACATGTCTTGTTTTATAATTTAGAGGATTTAAAACCTTTTGATTTGTTTGCTGTTGACTTAGCTGAATTAAAGCAGTATCTAAGTTTAAAATAAGCGACAATCATTTTAAGCAATTTTGAGCAAGTCGAGGATATTTTTTCTGAAGACGGAGTAAATAGTGAGCTAGTGTAGATTTACACACATCTATTTGTCTTTTTAAACGGATTTATATAATTAAAAAATATGGAGGATATTTTATGATACAAGTAAATGAGTTTATTAATAAAGTAGATATTACAGATAGTGATAATGTCAATTGTGAATTTGAAGTACGTAAAAAGGCAATGGATTTTTATAAGAAGTATCCTTTTTATGAGGAAGATGATTGGGAGATTATTAAGTTTCAAAACTCAGTTAATCAATATAATACTTTAATGGATGCCCAAAAATATAATGAGATTGAAGCATACAAAGAAAAATCAAAATCAGGATATAAGGGAGCTCATTTGCTTGTCAATAAATCGAAAGGTATTGCACTTACGGGTGACATCCTTACTTCAATCACTGTTCCATATAAAAAAATTACCAATGTTGAACCTAGCTTGAAAGGTGGTAAAGAAATAAAAGATTGGATATTAGAAGATGATTTAGAAATACCACATGACTTAGAACCTTATTTTAAAGCTTTTGCTATTGTTTACTATTGGTGTGGAAATATGATGCCTACTGTTGGGAATTTTAGACCAGGACGATATGGAGGAGATAACTGGCTTCTAAAAATGGATACAATAATTAATTGTCTTAAAGCTGGGCCACATCAAAACTGGAGAGATTGGATTAA
The DNA here is from genome assembly GCF_051106465.1 of Streptococcus sp. KHUD_016. Classification (GTDB taxonomy): domain Bacteria; phylum Bacillota; class Bacilli; order Lactobacillales; family Streptococcaceae; genus Streptococcus. Next base: position 975,157 of record NZ_CP193663.1, read on the forward strand.
AGAAAACTGGGGTGAAGATCTAAACAAATTCATCACTGATTTCTTTTTTGAAGATTGTTTTGACAAGGATAGTTTAACCATAAAAAATATTATTTCATATCCTAATGGTGATAACATTTATTCATTGAAAAAAAGTAATTTAGATATTCTTCAAGCAAATGAACATAAATTAGCAAAAGAATTTTTAATCAATCATGCAAAAGTGATTATTCAAAGAAGCTACCGAATCGAGAATGAATTTCATGGGGATTGGAAGAAAGAAGAGGAGGACGAGGTAAAAGAAATTTTTAAAGATATTTTCTCCCGAGCTGGATTTAATGGTGGACAGATTAATAAAATGATTTCTTTATTTTAGATAGGTAACTGACAGTATTTTGGAGCTATTCGTCTGATATTATCTGCTAATCTTTATTTAACCTATGTTTTATATGCTTAAATTTCTTAGTAAACTCTTTGTCTATGTTGTTATAAATCAATCTCCAGTACGTCTGATTTCTATTTTCTGAGGTTTCATTATATAATAGCATTATATGTAATGACTGATGTAGTTACACTAACATTTCTATTTAAAAATTAAGGAGTATTATCAATGAAAAAAGCAATGTTAATTATCAACCCTACCTCTGGTGGGGAGAAGGCTTTGGATTATAAAGAAAAGCTGGAGAATAAAGCAAAAGAATACTTTGAATATGTTGAAACCAAAATTACCGAAAAAGCGTTGGATGCAACACACTTTGCTGAGGAAGCGTCTCGTGAGCAGTATGATGCAGTGGTTGTTTTCGGTGGAGACGGGACTGTCAATGAAGTCATTTCGGGTATTGCTGAGAGAGAATACGTTCCTAAGTTGGGTATTATCCCTGGCGGTACGGGCAACCTCATTACCAAACTGTTGGAAATCAATCAAGACATCGATGGTGCGATTGATGAACTCGATTTTAACTTAACCAACAAGATTGATATCGGTAAAGCAAATGACAACTATTTTGGTTATATCTTTAGTATCGGTTCTCTACCTGAGGCGATTCACAATGTGGAAATCGAGGACAAGACAAAATTTGGTATTCTTGCCTATGCTGTAAATACCATGAAGTCTGTCATGACGGATCAGGTCTTTAACATTAAGGTTGAGACAGAAAATGGAAATTATGTTGGTGAAGCGAGCCATGTTTTGGTTCTCTTGACAAATTACTTCGCTGATAAGAAAATCTTTGAAGAAGACAAAGATGGCTATGCTAATATTTTGATCCTAAAAGATGCTTCAATATTCTCTAAATTATCCGTCATTCCAGATTTACTAAAAGGGGATGTTGTCGGCAATGATAATATTGAGTATATTAGAGCACGTAATATTATAATCTCTTCAGATAGTGAATTGGAGTCAGATGTTGACGGCGATAAATCGGATAACCTACCTGTAGAAATCAAGGTACTGGGTCAGCATATTGAAGTCTTTTCACAACCGAAAGAGTAGAAGGTAGAAACAAGTTTGTCTTTCACTGAGAAATAAAGTTTTATATCAACGATTGGAGGAGGGATGAATTCTCTTTTTGAAGAATTTCGAACAATTTGTTCTCATTTAAACCAAGTCGGAATCACACCGACGCTCATGGGGTCTTTGGGGTTTGAATACCGTTCAAATGAAGATTGGGAGCCGTCTGACATTGACATTCATGTCTCTGGAGATCCTAGAGGATGGGATGCGCCTGATCATCTCAGGATTTATGACTGGGACAAGATAATGAAAGTGATGAATCACTTAGGCTATACCTTGATAGATATTCATGAGCACGAATTCCAAAAAGATGGTGTGAGCGTTGAATTTGGGAGTATCGATTCCTTACCTGATTTTGCAGGAGTTTCGGAATCAGATATAGAGTTGATTCATCTCGAGGACATCACTTTTCGCGTTCCAAGTTTGGAACAGTTTTTAAGTATTTACAAGGCTTCTTCCCAAGATTCCTATCGAAATGACCACAATAACAATAAAGATTTTAAAAAGATAGATTGGTTGGAAAGGCATTTGTAAATCATCATTCAGAAAGTAGTAGGTATTGAGACTTACTGCTTTTTTATTCTCAAAAACAAACCACTCGAAACTGCGGACAAACCTTGCAAATAAAATACGAAAGTAGTATACTAGTATCACAATTATGAAAACGTTTGCGCAGCGAGATGGATAAAAGTAAACTAGGAGACAGAACAATGGAATTAACAGCCATTTACCACAGACCAGAGTCGGAGTATGCTTATCTTTATAAGGATAAGATAATGCACATTCGTATCCGGACTAAGAAAGATGATATTGAAAGCATCCATTTGCATTATGGAGATACTTTTATCTTTTTAGAGGACCATTATGAAGCAAGCAAGGCGATGATCAAAGTGACTTCCGATGCCTTGTTTGATTACTGGCAAGTGGAAGTTACGGTTGGCTATGCGCGACTCCAGTATCTCTTTGAACTCAAGGATAAGCAAGGTCAGAAGGTCTTATATGGCGATAAGGGATGTGTTGAAGACACGCTTGAAAATCTTCATTATGAAGGAAATGGCTTTAAAATCCCGTATATCCATGAGATTGATGCTTGTCATGTTCCTGACTGGGTAGCAAAGACGGTATGGTACCAGATTTTCCCAGAACGCTTTGCTAATGGGAATCCTGAGATTTCTCCAGAAGGGGCTCTGGCTTGGGATTCATCTATCAAACCAAAGACGAGTGATTTCTTTGGTGGTGATTTACAAGGCATTATTGACCATCTGGATTACTTGCAAGATTTGGGAATTACAGGTCTTTATCTCTGTCCGATTTTTGAATCCCCAAGCAATCACAAGTATAATACGACGGATTATTTCGAAATAGATCATCATTTTGGAGATAAGAAAATTTTTCGTAAACTGGTGGAGGAGGCCCATCAGAGAGGGATGAAAATCATGCTGGACGCTGTTTTCAATCATATCGGGGATCAGTCTCTGCAGTGGCAGGATGTTCTCAAGCATGGTGGAAAGTCGGAATATAAAGACTGGTTCCATGTTCAAGAATTTCCCGTGACCAAAGATAAGCTTGGAAATCCAAGAAAACTCCCTTATCATACCTTCGCTTTTGCCAGCTATATGCCCAAGCTCAATACGGCCAATCCTCAAGTGAGGGACTATTTGTTAAAAGTTGCGACCTACTGGATTGAAGAGTTTGATATTGATGCTTGGCGCCTGGATGTGGCCAATGAAGTAGACCATCAATTTTGGAGAGATTTCCGTAAGGCTGTTTTGGCTAAAAAGCCTGACCTTTATATTCTTGGAGAGGTCTGGCACACTTCCCAGCCCTGGCTAAATGGCGATGAATTCCACGCAGTCATGAACTATCCTCTCTCCGACAGCATTAAGGATTATTTCTTGCGAGGGGTTAAGAAGTCACCTCAATTCATCAATGAGATCAATGGCCAGTCTATGTACTATAGACAGCAGATTTCGGAAGTGATGTTCAATCTTTTGGATTCGCATGATACGGAGCGCATTTTGACTACTGCCAAGGGAGATATCCAGCTTGTTAAGTCTGCCCTTGCCTGCCTCTTTTTGCAAAGGGGAACACCGTGTTTCTACTATGGAACGGAGTTGGAGTTAGATGGAGGACCAGATCCAGATTGTCGTCGTGTCATGCCTTGGGACCGTGTTTCCGACAGCAATGAGATGTTGAATTTTATGAAGAAATTAATTCAGCTTCGCAAGAGTGTCTCAGATATAATTCAGAACGGGACCTATAGACTGAAAGAAATCAAGCCAGATGTGGTATCTCTGGCATGGGATTATGATGGACAAAAAATCCAAGCTGTTTTTAACCAATCAACTGAAAATTATCTTGTAGACCGTGATTCTGTAGTGCTAGCCAGTCATTGCCAAGAATTGGGACTGCAACTGGCGATTTTGCCTAAAGGTTTTATCATCCGATAAAAATCGTACTCAAAAAGACTGTTATGAATAGGTGATTCGTGCAGTCTTTTTTTGACTTATGTAGTATAATAAAGCTAAGTCACGGATTATCGGATGAGGTATTAGTGAAGAGTGTTTAAAGAAAAATAGAGACTTTTGCTTTAGAAAGGAAATTTCATGAAACGAACGAGAAAAGTAGTAGCCTTGGGACTGTGTTTGCCCTTATTTCTTGGATTGGCTGCTTGTCAGCAAAATAATACGAGCACTGAAGCTGCAAACCAGACACAGACAAGTTCGGATAAAGTTCCTTGGACGGCTTCATATACCAATCTGAACAATCAGGTCAGTACCGAAGAGGTCAAATCTCTCTTATCAGCTCACTTGGACCCAAATAGTGTTGAGGCATTTTTCAATCTTGTCACAGACTATAATGCGACTGTCGGCTCCACTGGCTTAAGTGGAAATTTTGCCTCCTTTACGAAGACAGAATACGATGTAGAGAAAATTAGTAATCTATGGAATCAAAAAAAGGGTGACTTTGTCGGAACCAACTGCCGCATCAATAGCTATGCGCTCTTGAAAAATTCGGTCACAATTCCAAAGCTTGAAAAGAATGATCAGCTACTTTTTGTGGATAACGATGCTATCGATAAGGGAAAAGTATTTGATGCGAAAGATAAGGAAGAGTTTGATATTCTATTTTCTAGGGTAGCGACGGAAGCAACGATGGATGTAAAAGTTCATGCGCAGAAGATGGAGAAATTCTTCTCACAGTTTCAATTCAATGATAAAGCTCGAATGTTGTCTGTTGTGTTGCATGATAATTTGGATGGAGAGTATCTTTTTGTTGGGCACGTAGGTGTTTTAGTGCCAGCTGAGGAGGGTTTCTTATTTGTAGAGAAACTGACTTTTGAAGAGCCTTATCAAGCAATTAAGTTTGAGAGCAAGGAAGATTGTTACAAGTATTTAGCTACAAAGTATGCGGATTATACAGGTGATGGACTGGCCAAACCTTTCATTATGGATAATGAAAAGTGGGTTGAAGGATATTAAGCTAGGCAAGGGAGAAGTAGTATGGAGACAGTAGTAGCACTTTTAGTTGTCATTCTTATCGGATTCTGGGCTGTAAACATTCTCAAGCCTCGTAAGGCAAATCAAAAAGAAAGATTTTTAGGCTATATGCAGCGCTATGATATAGAAGGTGAGGGTTATCAGTCAGAAGTCTGGGAAGTGACGGAAGATGAGAATGAGAAATAAGGAGGAGAGTCCAAAAACAGTAGATATCTTGCCTTTTTCAAGAAAGGGGACTAACTAATTGGAGGAAACATTATGGGAATAATTGCTAATTATCAATATCTATCTGATAATGAATTAAGCCAAATAAAGCGGTATTCTTGTCAAGAAGAGGATTTGCTTGACTTGGTAGAGGATTATCCTGAGGGAAATGATACGTTGATAGATATTGACAAAATGTGGGATGCCTTACTCTTTGTTATGACAGGTTTTAGTAGTTCAGAATTTATGGATGACGACCCCTTGAGAGAAGCTGTCTTGGGAGTGACCCCTTTAGAAAATGTGTCAGAATATATAGCCTATACTGAACACTCAAAGATAGCTGAGATTGTTCAAGCTTTAGAGAATTTTGACATGGATAGGGCTCTAGCTGATTTTAGCATGGAAGCATGCAAGAAGGAAGATTTGTATCCCGATATTTGGGATTATCTTGATGAAGAGGAAGAAATCAAGGATGATATTCGAACCTGCTTTGTGAAAATGAAAAACTTTTATAAGAACATCTTAACTCTCAAAGGAAATGTCTTAGTGACTATTTGTTAAGTACTTTTACCAACTGTTAGTCAGGTGCGTGATGAATGCACATGTAGAAAATCGTACACCTGATGATTTGTCTGGTGAAGGAAATATTCCACAGTGTAGTCGGATGGGATAGATAGAAATTGGTTATAGAATTTGTAACCATAATAGATTTTAAACTTTAAGATGGAGGATTAAAGAGATGGGAAAAATTGAATGGGACAAGATAAAGACTCGCTTAGATACCTTGCTGGTCATTGATGAGTATCTGATTGATCCAAGTGAGGATTGGCTCAGACTCGTGATTAAGACTGAGGAAAACTATGGACTCCGCTACCTTATTGACAATGGCTCTGGTGATTCTCTAGATGTGATTTTCACTGATAAAATGATCCTTATAAAGGGCTTTGATCATGAAAGCAGTTTGAGTCAATTTGCTGCGGATGAGTGGAATCAAGACATCATAGACGGATTTTATAGAGGACTGGATGAAAAGTATCAAAACCTATACTCAGAAGAGCAAAAAGATGAAACAACCTTCTTTATCTGGTATGACGGTCAAGAACATCAAAATACCTATCAAGATCAGGACGGTGGCGAATGGTTATTATCCTATTTCTTTGACAGTTTTGAGAAATTTCATGAGTTTGTGACGGATTACTATTCAATTACCGTAGATGAGGACTTATTTAGAAAACTTTACAATCAAGGACAGCTTTCAGAAGTAGAATTGGAGCAGTTGATTCATACTTCCTAGCTGGAAATATGTATAAAATCTGATGAAAAGAATTGATTTTCAATATCAAGTCATACTTTAAGATTATTAAAATATCTAATGGTTGTAGTTTCTTTTTTCTTATATCTTTGACGTTTTAAAACGATTTCTTTTTATTGATGAATAATATTTCACGAACAAAAAACGGAATTCTTTAAAAAAGTTTCACAAAATCCTTTACAAGTTCTTATAAACATGATATAGTTATTAGGCTTAGAAAATGAGATGATGTTTTCTAGCAAATATAAACCCGAGTAAAAAATGCCTACGGACAGGCAGGGTTGAATGCCGAAGCGTGGTTGAAAAGCCACATTATTGATAGGGTTAAAAGCCTACTTTTATAAGTTGATGTTAGGATATTTGTCCTAATTCATAAATTTTAGTGTGGTGAAAGCACACGTCATCTTGTGAAACGATCAATAAAGTACGTAATATTTGCTACTAGAGAGTTAGGAAACATCAGGAACAGACATACTCAACAGAAACCAAAATACACACGTCAGAAGATTGCAGAGCAGGTGAAAACCTGCTCTTTTTTCATAAGTCAACCTTTAGTCGCCTTTATCTTCTTGAGGTGCTAAAAATACGGTAAAGGAGTATGTCTTGAAGAAGTTAGATCAAAACCAAGCCCCAATTTACGAGGCCTTGGTCAAACTACGCAAGAAAAGGATTGTTCCCTTTGATGTGCCAGGTCACAAGCGTGGACGAGGAAATCCAGAACTTGTCGAACTGTTAGGAGAAAAATGTGTTGGCATTGATGTCAATTCTATGAAACCCTTGGATAATCTCGGCCATCCTATTTCGATTATTCGGGATGCGGAGGAATTAGCTGCGGATGCTTTTGGTGCAGCCCATGCCTTTCTCATGATTGGAGGTACAACCTCATCAGTTCAAACCATGATTCTTTCCACCTGCAAGGCGGGAGATAAGATTATTCTTCCACGAAATGTCCACAAATCTGCTATCAATGCGTTGGTTCTATGTGGTGCCATTCCCATCTATATCGAGATGAGTGTAGATCCCAAAATCGGCATCGCATTAGGACTTGAAAATGACCGTGTTGCCCAGGCAATTAAGGAGCATCCAGATGCTAAAGCTATCCTAATCAACAATCCTACTTACTATGGGATTTGTTCGGATCTGAGAGGATTAACAGAGATGGCTCACGAAGTGGGCATGCTAGTTTTAGTGGATGAAGCTCATGGTGCGCATTTGCATTTTACAGATAAACTTCCAATTTCTGCTATGGATGCAGGTGCTGATATGGCGGCGGTCTCTATGCATAAGTCTGGTGGGAGTCTGACCCAAAGCTCTATTTTACTTATCGGGGAGCAGATGAATCCTGAATACGTTCGTCAGATTATCAACCTGACCCAGTCTACATCAGCATCTTACCTGCTGATGGCAAGTCTCGATGTTTCTCGTAGAAACCTAGCCCTTCGTGGTAAAGAGTCCTTTGAGAAAGTTATTGAGTTATCTGAGTATGCTCGTCGTGAAATCAATGCCATCGGTGGCTACTACGCCTACTCAAAAGAGTTAATAGACGGTGTCTCGGTTTGTGATTTTGACGTGACTAAGTTATCAGTCTACACTCAGGGGATTGGTTTAACAGGGATTGAAGTTTATGATCTCTTACGGGATGAATATGACATTCAGATCGAGTTTGGTGATATTGGCAATATCTTAGCTTATATTTCCATTGGCGACCGCATCCAAGACATCGAGCGCTTAGTCGGTGCTTTGGCTGATATTAAGAGACTCTATTCTCGAGATGGGAAGGACTTGATTGCTGGAGAATATATCCAGCCCGAGTTGGTGCTGTCTCCACAAGAAGCCTTCTATTCAGAAAGAAAAAGTTTAACCTTGGATGATTCTGTTGGACAAGTCTGTGGGGAATTTGTCATGTGCTATCCTCCAGGGATACCAATCCTAGCACCAGGTGAACGGATTACACGAGAGATTGTGGATTATATACAATTCGCCAAGGAACGTGGTTGCTCCCTCCAAGGGACGGAAGATCCAGAAGTCAATCACATCAACATCATTGAGAGAAAGGAGAACTAGATGGATTTATGGTTTTCTGAAGTTCATACTCCAGATGTGAAACTGTCCCTGAGAACAGCCAAGCAACTCTATGCTGGAAAAAGTGAGTGGCAGGATATTGAGGTATTAGATACACCAGCTTTTGGAAAGATATTGATCTTAAATGGCCATGTCTTGTTTTCAGATGCAGATGATTTTGTTTACAATGAAATGACCGTCCACGTACCCATGGCTGTCCATCCAAATCCAAAGAAAGTATTGGTTATTGGGGGTGGTGACGGGGGTGTTGCCCAAGTATTAACACTCTATCCTGAACTGGAACAAATCGATATTGTGGAACCGGATGAGATGTTGGTTGAAGTCTGTCGTGAGTATTTCCCAGACTTTGCTGCAGGGCTAGATGATCCTCGTGTTACCATTTACTACCAAAATGGGCTTCGTTTTTTACGAAACTGTGAGGATGATTACGATATCATTATCAACGATGCGACAGATCCATTTGGGCATACGGAAGGGCTTTTTACCAAGGAATTTTACGGGAACAGCTACAGAGCTTTGAAAGAAGATGGTATCATGATTTACCAGCATGGTAGTCCTTTTTTTGACGAAGATGAGTCAGCTTGCCGAAGCATGCACCGCAAGGTTAATCAAGCCTTTCCAATCAGCCGAGTCTATCAGGCCCATATCCCAACCAGTCCAGCTGGCTATTGGCTATTTGGATTTGCATCGAAAAAATACCACCCTATCAAAGATTTTGACAAGGAAGGCTGGAAAAAACGCCAGCTTTTCACAGAATACTATACTGCAAACTTACACGTGGGAGCCTTTATGTTGCCCAAGTATGTAGAAGACATTTTAGAAGAAGAGGAAGGAAAAAAATGAGTCGTTTATTAGTTATCGGATGTGGGGGCGTTGCCCAAGTTGCTATTTCAAAGATTTGCCAAGATAGCGAAACATTTACAGAGATTATGATTGCTAGCCGTACCAAGTCAAAATGCGATGACTTGAAGGCTAAATTAGAAGGTAAAACAAGTACAAAGATTGAAACAGCTGGTCTTGATGCTGATAAGGTAGAAGAAGTCATTGCCTTGATTGAAAGCTACAAACCAGAAGCTGTTTTGAACGTAGCTCTACCATACCAAGATTTAACAATTATGGACGCTTGTTTAGCAACTGGAGTCCACTATATCGACACAGCTAACTATGAGGCTGAGGATACGGAAGACCCTGAATGGCGTGCTATCTATGAGAAACGTTGTAAGGAACTTGGTTTTACAGCCTACTTTGACTACTCGTGGCAGTGGGCTTATCAGGAGAAATTTAAAGAAGCAGGCTTAACAGCTCTTCTTGGATCTGGTTTTGACCCAGGTGTGACTAGTGTCTTTTCAGCCTATGCTCTCAAACACTATTTTGATGAAATCCACTATATCGACATTTTAGACTGTAATGGTGGTGACCACGGTTATCCATTTGCAACAAACTTTAACCCAGAAATCAATCTCCGCGAGGTTTCTGCGCCAGGTTCTTACTGGGAAGATGGAAAATGGGTCGAAGTCGAAGCCATGTCAATCAAGCGTGAGTATGATTTCCCTCAGGTTGGACAAAAAGACATGTATCTCCTTCACCATGAAGAAATTGAATCATTGGCCAAGAACATTCCTGGTGTCAAACGCATTCGTTTCTTTATGACCTTTGGTCAATCTTATCTAACGCATATGAAATGCTTGGAAAACGTTGGGCTTCTTCGTACGGATGCTATTAACTTTAATGGACAAGACATTGTGCCAATCCAATTTTTGAAAGCCTTGCTTCCAGATCCAGCCAGCCTTGGTCCACGCACAGTTGGTAAAACCAATATCGGTTGTATCTTTACAGGTGTAAAAGATGGTGTTGAAAAGACCATCTACATCTATAATGTTTGCGACCATCAGGAATGTTACGCCGAAGTTGGTTCACAAGCAATTTCTTACACCACTGGAGTTCCAGCTATGATTGGGACAAAATTGGTTATGAACGGTACTTGGAAACAAGCTGGAGTCTATAACCTTGAAGAATTGGATCCAGATCCATTCATGGAAGCTTTGAATGAGTATGGATTACCTTGGGTTGTGGTTGAAAACCCGCAAATGGTGGACTAATGAAGTTAGAACAAGTACCCACACCAGCTTATGTCATTGACTTGGCCAAGTTAGAAGCAAACTGTCGCATTCTAAAATATGTACAAGAAGAAGCTGGATGCAAAGTTTTACTTGCCCAAAAGGCTTATTCCCTCTATAAAACATATCCCTTGATTAGCCAGTATCTATCTGGTACGACGGCTAGTGGACTTTATGAAGCTAAGCTGGCTAGAGAAGAGTTTCCGGGGGAAGTCCATGTCTTTGCTCCAGCTTTCAAGGATGCAGACTTGGAGGAATTGCTGGAAATAACGGACCATATCGTCTTCAACTCAGAGAGACAGTTGCGTAAACATGGTGCTCGTTGCCGAGAGGCTGGTATCAGTGTCGGTTTGCGCCTCAACCCTCAGTGTTCAACTCAAGGAAATCACGCGCTCTATGACCCTTGTGCTCCGGGATCTCGGTTTGGAGTTAGCCTAGACAAGATACCGAGTGATTTGTTGGATTTAGTGGACGGACTTCATTTTCATACTCTTTGTGAGCAAGGTTCAGATGATTTAGAGACAACTTTGAAAGCAGTAGAAGCGCAGTTTGGACCCTATTTGTATCAAGTTAAATGGCTCAATATGGGTGGTGGACACCACATCACCAGAGAAGACTACGATGTGGATTTGCTGATTTCTGAGATTAAAAGAATTCGAGAAACTTACAATCTTGAAGTCTATATCGAGCCGGGTGAAGCTATTGCGCTCAATGCGGGTTATCTAGCAACTGAAGTATTGGACATTGTCGAAAACGGTATGGATATTTTGGTTTTAGATGCCTCCGCGACCTGCCATATGCCAGATGTACTTGAAATGCCCTATCGTCCACCTTTGAGAAATGGATTTGAACCGCAGGAAAAAGCCCATACCTATAGACTTTCTTCTAATACCTGTCTGACGGGCGACGTGATTGGAGATTATAGCTTTGAAAATCCAGTCCAAATCGGTGATAGACTTTATTTCGAAGACATGGCAATATACTCATTTGTCAAAAATAATACCTTTAACGGTATTGGCTTGCCAAGTCTCTATCTCATGGACGAGCAGGGAGACTGCAGCTTAGTCAAAGCCTTCGGTTATCAAGACTTTAAAGGGAGATTATCATGATGGACAGTCCAAAGAAATTAGGCTATCGTATGCCAGCAGAGTATGAACCCCATCATGGCACCCTCATGATCTGGCCAACTCGACCAGGTTCATGGCCCTTCCAAGGAAAGGCTGCTAAAAGAGCATTTACTCAGATTATCAAGACCATAGCAGAAGGGGAAAGAGTCTATCTTTTGGTGGAGCAGGCCCATCTATCTGAAGCTCAATCCTATCTTGGAGACAAGGTTGTTTATTTTGATATTCCTACTAATGATGCCTGGGCGCGTGATACGGGGCCGACCATTCTCGTCAATGAAAAAAGAGCAAAATTGGCAGTCGATTGGTCTTTCAATGCCTGGGGTGGCGCTGTCGATGGTCTTTATCAAGATTATGAAGAGGATGACCAAGTAGCCAGTCGTTTTGCTGAGGCATTGGAAATGCCTGTTTACGATGCCAAACCTTTTGTACTGGAAGGCGGAGCAATCCATAGCGATGGTCAAGGAACCATTCTTGTGACTGAAAGTTGCCTACTAAGCGCTGGTCGCAATCCTTATCTCAGTAAAGAGGAAATCGAGAGAAGATTATTGAACTATCTTGGTGCTGAAAAAGTTATCTGGCTGCCTTATGGTATTTATCAGGACGAAACCAATGAACACGTTGACAATGTTGCCGCTTTCGTTGGTCCTGCAGAACTTGTCTTGGCTTGGACAGATGACCAGAACGATCCCCAGTATGCTATGTCTGTAGCTGATTTAGCTCTTTTAGAGAAGGAAACGGATGCAAAAGGTCGTCCATTCACTATTCATAAATTGCCAATCCCAGCGCTTCATCAAGTTGTAACCGAAGAGGATTTGCCAGGCTACATCTATGAAGAAGGGGAAGAAGAGCGTTATGCAGGTGAACGTCTTGCAGCTTCCTATGTCAATTTTTATATTGCCAACAAGTCTGTCTTAGTGCCCCAGTTTGAGGATGTAAACGACCAAGTGGCCCTAGATATCCTCAGCAAGTGTTTCCCAGACCGTAAAGTTGTCGGAATTCCAGCCAGAGATATTCTATTAGGTGGTGGCAATATCCACTGTATCACCCAACAAATCCCAGAATAGGAGAAAAAGATGAGAAATGTTAGAGTTGCAGCAATCCAGATGCAATGTGCTAAGGATGTAGCAACAAATATCCAAACAGCGGAACGTCTAGTACGTCAAGCTACGGAACAAGGCGCACAAATCATCCTCTTACCCGAGTTGTTTGAACGCCCCTATTTCTGTCAGGAACGCCAGTATGACTACTACCAATATGCTCAGTCAGTGACAGAAAATACCGCCATCCAGCATTTTAAAGTGATTGCTAAGGAACTACAGGTTGTTCTGCCGATTAGTTTCTACGAAAAAGATGGCAATGTCTTGTATAACTCTATTGCCGTTATTGATGCAGATGGAGACATGCTGGGCGTTTATCGAAAGACCCACATACCAGATGACCATTATTATCAAGAAAAGTTTTATTTTACGCCTGGTAACACTGGTTTCAAGGTCTGGGATACTCGCTACGCTAAGATTGGGATTGGCATCTGTTGGGATCAATGGTTCCCTGAAACAGCGCGCTGTCTTGCGTTGAATGGGGCAGAATTGCTCTTTTACCCAACCGCTATCGGTTCAGAGCCTATCTTAGATACGGATAGTTGTGGTCACTGGCAACGTACCATGCAAGGGCACGCAGCAGCAAATATTGTCCCAGTTATTGCAGCCAATCGTTACGGTTTGGAAGAAGTCACTCCTAGTGAGGAAAATGGTGGACAAAGTTCCAGTCTTGACTTCTACGGTTCCTCCTTTATGACGGATGAAACAGGAGCTATTTTAGAGAAAGCTGAAAGACAAGGTGAAGCTGTTCTGTTAGCCACTTATGACCTGGATAAGGGAGCAAGTGAACGCCTCAACTGGGGACTGTTTCGTGATAGGAGACCCGAAATGTACCAACGAATTACGAACTAGAAGGTAACTTTCATAATAAACTTTTGATATTCACACCTGTCTTACAAAAATGTAAGATAGGCTTTTTAAATGTAAGATAGGTGTACGATTATACGCGGAAATGTATGCTATACTCTATGTAGATTAAAAAGAAAGAGGTTTATTATGAAAAAATGGAATGCAACGCAGTTGAAGTATCTGATGGCGGCAGTAATGGTTCTGGACCATATCCCTCATATCACCGGAATCGTTTCTCCTTTGTGGGAAGGTATCTTTCACGCCTTGACCCGTTGTGTGGGAGTTTGGTTTGCCTATATAGCTATGGAAGGTTTTATCTATACTCGAAACTTGAAAAACTACCTCATCCGTCTCTGGTCTTGGGCGCTGATCATGTTTGCTGGAAATAGCCTTCTCAATGCCCTATTTGCAACCAAAGGAGTAATGGTCAATAATAATATTTTCTTTACTTTGGCCATCGGTGTCACCATGCTTTGGCTTGGTTTTCCCAGCAAAGCGCTGGATAAAAAAGAGAAGTTGTGGCGTCGGATTGGGGTTGCAGGTCTCTTGATTTTCGGTTGTCTTTTTACTGAGGGTGGTATCACCATGCTACCATTTCTCTTGATTAGTTACTCTTGCCGAAATCGCAAGGGCTTGCGAAATCTCCTATATGCCTTTCTGTGGGCCTTCTTGTTAGTGACTTCCATCCAAATATACGACACTTGGTACCAAACACTGGAAATGATGCTTTACAATTCTGACTGGCTCTTTATCACCGTTTTTCCTTTTATGGTCTTGTATAATGGACAGCGAGGTAAGGAAACCGTCTGGAGTAAATATTTCTTTTATATTTTCTACCCAGCTCATCTATGGATTATAACTTTGATTGCTTATTTGCTTAAGTAGATTCAATTCCCATTAGCTCCATCTAACTTAAAATGTTAGAGGAGCTTTTCTGTATCTGGAATTCCCAACAAAACATGTTATAATAGTTTTAGAAAGGACGAGGTTTATGGCGAACATACTTGTAGTTGAAGATAATAATGAAATCCAGGAAATCTTAAGACCCCTTCTTTCAGAGGAACATGAGGTGATTCAAGCATTCTCTGGGACAGAAGGTATCATGCAATTTGACAAAGGTGGCATCGATCTCGTCTTGCTAGATATCATGCTCCCTGGGAAAAATGGCGACCAAGTCTTGCAAGCTATTCGACAAACTAGTCAGACTCCGGTCATCATGCTTACTGCTTTAGGTGATAAAAAACTCATCAGCCAATATCTACTAGACGGTGCCAATGATTATGTAGTAAAACCTTTTGATTTGGACGAAGTCTTTGCCAGAGTCACTGTGCAATTACGCCAAAGTGGTGAACATCAGTCAGAAGATCGAAGAGAAATTGATAACCTCGTACAAAGCTTTAAAAATATCCAGTTTGATGCGGATAGTTTTGAAATAAGTAACGCAACTGAAACCATTCACCTTGCAAAGAAAGAGTGTCAGATTCTCCAAATGTTGCTCCAGCATCCTAAAAAGATCTTCACCAAAGAAGAACTCTATGAATTGATTTGGGAAGAAAGTTACCTGCCTGGAGACAATACGCTCAACACCCATCTAAGCAATCTCCGTAAAAAACTGCATCAACTGGATCCAAATCACGAGTACATCGAAACCATTTGGGGAGTTGGTGTTCGATTAAAAGGAGACAAGCAATGATGTACATTTTGATATCAATATTACTCCTTACTAACATTATTTTGGCGATTTCTTTGATTCGCTATCATATAGCAATTAGAGATTTAAGCAAACAAATCGAAGAAAAGATTCGCTCTGGTAGCATGAAGAGAATCGGGGTAAATTTCTTTTCAAAGACCATTTTGCGTCTACATAACCAAATTGAGAATCTATTTCAAGAAGTGGAGCAAAACCAGCTAATCATGAAGCGTGAAAAACACACTCTAGATATGGCGATCAGTAATATCGCTCATGATATTCGGACACCTTTGACAATCGCTTCAGGATATACTCAGCAACTAATAAAACACCCCGATAATAGTCAGGAAACTTTAAGCAAAATAGCCCATCATCAGGAACTGGTTTCCAAACGTTTGGAGGCCCTCCTAGAATACCGTCATTTGATGGAAGGAGCAGTCAAACCGAAACTGGAAGAACTTGATTTATCAACTTTTATAACGAAAAAGACTTTAGCTTATTACGACGTTTTTCAATCTTCACAGATTGTTCTTGATTTTAATGTTGAACCAGGATTGAAAACGACGACTGATGAGGACTTGCTTGATCGAATTATACAAAACCTTCTTGGAAATGTTCTCAAGCACGGTAAGGAGAAGGCTCGGCTTTCTTTGAAAAAGGAAGACAATAGGCTTGCTTTGGAAATTGATAATCTAGTCAAAAAATCTATCAAGAATATAGACAATCTCAGCAATCGTTTTTATTCTGAAAATATGTCGGATACTGAAGAATCCTCTGGTTTAGGTCTCTATATTACTGAGGAATTAGTTCATCTTCTTGGAGCGGAAATGAAGCTAGCCACTGATGGAGAATGGTTTTCAGTCTTTATTTATCTTTAACAGAAGAAACCTCCTCTATATCCTAGAGGAGGTCCTTTTATAAGCTTTTCTTCTTGAAAATAGTCAGTCCACTGAAAGAGAAGAAAAGTATGACTGTTACGCAAACCGTGATGGTATAGAGAATAGCTTGACTATTACTAGTCATAGCATAGGCAAATTCCAGGATTAAATATCGTAGAATTTCAATATCTGGGAAAACAAGCATTGGCATAGAAAGGATGATAGAGCTGACCAAATAACCAATAAATACCGCAAGATAAGAATGACTAACATAGAGAATGAAGGAAACAATGGAAAGCCAAGCAAGGAGGCAAAGAAATTGAAGGAAAATGGTTAAGAGGAGATTAGTAGCAAAACCATCAGGCATTGTTCCAATTCCGTTTAGTAGAGTAGCAGGAATAAAGGCAATCACAAGGCTGGCGATGAGTTGTAAGAGAGCGATACTTGCTAGTACAAAGGATTTAGCAAGGAAATACTCTGTACGAGAAACGCCAACTGTCAAACTATTTTTATATAGTTTGCCGATTAGGTCAACCCCAAGAACTAAACATACTAGAATAATACAGAGGAAAACGAGATTTGAGCCGTTATTAGACGCGTTGATTAGGGCTTCTATCCCATTCCAACCATGGGTTGGAGTCTCTGGTGGTGTTGTATTTACTGACATTAAATGTCCTGTAGCCCCGATAGTGGCACCCATTAGCAAGAGAACAAAGAGAATGAATTCTGTAATCCAGAATCCTTTGGAGCGGAAAAGACGGTAAAAATCTGCTTGAATGGTATGTATCATGATTTTTCTCCTATTCTACCAATTGGGTGAAGTATTCTTCTAGGTTTTGACGGGCAAAGTAAATCTCATCAATAGCAACATCTGCCAAAGTTAGTTGCTTAAGAATCTGTTTGACATCTTGTTCATTACCAAAGATATGGATTTCATTTTCAGGATTGACAACCTTAAACTGGAGCTGGATTTGTTCTTTCAATACCTGACAAGCTCTTTCTTTATCGCTTGTTTTAAGCACAATATAATCCTCACTCAGTGTTTCAAACTCAGCTTTACTAATTTCACGGATAATCTTACCTTGATCCAGAATACCAAAGCGATTAGCTAAGAGATAGAGTTCTGACAAGATATGGCTAGAGATGAGGATAGTTATGCCTTTTTCTTGATTGAGCCGCTGGATCATGAGACGAAATTCTTTGATTCCAATTGGGTCGAGACCGTTAATAGGTTCATCAAGAATCAGGAAGTCGGGTTTTGATAGGAGGGCAATGGCGATGCCAAGTCTTTGTTTCATTCCTAGTGAGAAATCACGAAAGACTTTTTTCCCTGTATCTGACAAGCCAACATAGTCCAAGGTTTCATGAATCACCTTATCAGCATTTGGAATATGACGTATCATACAATAATATTTAAGGTTTTGATAAGCTGTTAAGTGATTATGGGCTACAGGTGATTCGATAACAGAACCCACTCGTGATAAAGCCTTGGTCCACTCATTTTGTTCTTTGCTAGAAAAGAGGGAAACTGTACCTTTGTCCGCAAACAATAATTGTGTAATGATTTTGATAAGAGTAGTTTTACCAGCTCCGTTTTTTCCGATTAGTCCATAAATATCTCCCTCTTTTATGGTTAGACTAAGATCTTGAAGAATAGCTTGTTGGCCAAATTGTTTGGTCAGTCCATGAATTTCGAGTACTGTTTTCATGATTTTCTCCTTTTGATTTGTTTTACTAACTTTAGTATAAGGTATAGAAATCAAAGAAATATCAAGTAATTCTAAAGAGTTTCTAAAGTTTTGTGATTCTAAAAAAACAAAACCCAGTTGACATGAACTGGGCTTCTCAATTATAAAATATACTTCTCAATGGCACGCGCGACGCCGTCTTCATCGTTGCTGGCTGTAACATCATTGGCAAGAGATTTGACATGATCACTAGCATTTCCCATAGCAATACCAAGCCCTGCAAACTGGAGCATTTCGATATCGTTATTGGCATCGCCCATGGCCATAATTTCTGAGGGCTCGATCTTCAAAATCGCTGCTAGTCGAGAAAGAGCAGTAGCCTTGGTCGTTCCAAGGGGCATGGCTTCGTAAATGACAGGCTGCGAACGAACGCCGCTAAATCGTTGGCAGAGCTCCTCAGCAAATCGCTGCTCAAAATCGTCTGTTTGCTCTTTTGTTCCTAAAAACATTCCTTGGAACATGCGATATTTGCCACTAGTGGCTTCCTCAAGGGAAATTTCAGTTAGGTCTGAAAAGACTAACTTGGCATCATTTTGAACAATTTCATTTGGCTTGCCACCGAGGACAAAATAATGTTTCTCATCAAAAAGAGTTAACTGGACGTCGCTTTTTTCTGCTAGGTCATAAAGGTATTCAATGTCAGCTGGGCTGAGTTCTTGCCAGTCCACTAGACTCCAGTCACTGGTCTGATGGGTTGAACAACCATTATTGACAATGACGTACTCGTTCTGGAGGTCCAGTCCCAGTTTTTTGTAGTAAGGAAGAACACCGAAAAGCGGGCGACCTGTACAGAGAACCAGTTTGACACCTTTTTCAATGGCTTGGTGAATGGCAGTGATGTGGGCTTGTGGGATTTCCTTGGCCTCATTGAGGAGGGTTCCGTCCATATCCAAGGCTAGTAGTTTAATCATAAGACTTCCTTTTCTAGGTGTTTTGCTTTTATTATAGCATATAGACTATAAAATGTCTGACAGAATTGTAAAATTCGGCTTTCCTTTTCTTGAAAAATAAAATAAAATCTTATATAATAAGTATACTTAATATTTTAGGAGAAAAAATGTCAAAGTATCACTTTAATTCAATTTACAAAAATGATGAAACAGAGTCTACAGGTCTTCTGCTCATCAAAGTCTACAACAAGTGGGAAAGCAACTTAAAAAGAGTCTTGAAATCAGTCGGACTCACTTTACCTCAATTTATCGTTTTGACTTCGCTCTTGTTTCTGAGCAATAGAGAGGAATATGTAACGCAAGTTGATATCGCTCGATTCACCGGTATGGATGTCATGACGGTTTCCCAGATTGTTAGACTACTGGAGAAGAAAGACTACATTAGACGCGATCAACATCCAATGGATAGTCGGGCAAAACTGGTTTCAGTGACGAAGTCTGGCGCGGAGAAGGTCAATCAAGCTTTACCTTTAGTAGAAGGGATTGATGAAGAATTTTTTGAAAAACTATCTAACAATAGAGAAGTTTTTAATCGCATGTTAATAGAGTTGGAGGATAAAAATGCCTAGATATTGGGTTGGAGTTGTTTCAAAGAACCATGTTTTAAGAGGAGTAGAAGGGAATTTTTGCCAGGTCTGTCATGGAAAGGGTGGCCCCTTAAACCGTATGAAAAAAGGTGACTATCTTTTATACTATAGCCCAAAATACGATATGAATGGTCAAGATAAGTTACAGGCTTTTGTGGCCGTAGGTAAAATTATAGATGACAAAGCCTATCAAGTAGAGCAGTTTGAAGGATTCTTTCCCTTTAGACGAAATGTCGACTATTATCAACCAGTCAAAGATTGCTTCATAGAAATAGCCAGACAACATCCTGAATGGAAAGACTATACTTCTCGACTCCGTTATGGACATTTTGAAGTTTCCAAAGACTTTTTCCTCTATATCTTTCAGCATATGAAAATGGATGATGAAGTAT
Organism: Streptococcus sp. KHUD_016; assembly: GCF_051106465.1. Lineage (GTDB taxonomy): Bacteria > Bacillota > Bacilli > Lactobacillales > Streptococcaceae > Streptococcus. The sequence goes on from NZ_CP193663.1 coordinate 995,182, forward strand.
GATTGATTTGCTAATTAAATGATTATCAACTAGAATTTTGGATTTGGACTGTGAAGCGAACTTTGCTATAATAGAGTAAGAAACTTTGATAAACCAAACGAGGCAGAGATGAAATTACTTTATACTGATATTCGGACTTCTTTGACAGAAATCTTGACCAGAGAGGCAGAAGAGCTAGTTGCTGGGGGCAAGCGGGTCTTCTACATCGCCCCCAACTCTCTTTCATTTGAAAAGGAACGCGCCGTTCTGGAATGCTTGTCCCAGCAGGCTTCTTTTGCGATTACTGTTACGCGTTTTGCTCAGATGGCTCGTTATCTGGTTTTAAATGATTTGCCAGCTAAGACGAGTCTAGATGACATCGGTCTTGGGATGGCTTTTTATAAATGTCTTGCGGAACTAGATCCCAAGGACTTGCGTGTTTATGGTGCTATAAAGCAGGATCCTCAATTTATCCAGCAGTTGGTTGAACTTTATCATGAGATGACGACTGCTCAGATGAGCTTTTTGGACTTGGAAAGTTTGACAGATGAGGACAAGCGGGCAGACTTACTCTTGATTTTTGAGAAAGTGACTGCCTATCTTAATCAAGGTCAGTTGGCTCAGGGAAGTCAGTTGTCCCATTTGATTGAGGCTATTGAGAATGACAAGGTAAGCAGTGATTTCAGTCAGATTGCCTTGGTTATTGATGGATTTACCCGTTTTTCTGCCGAGGAGGAGCGTGTAGTGGATCTGCTTCATCGAAAAGGTGTCGAGATTGTCATCGGTGCTTATGCAAGCAAGAAGGCTTATACCAGTCCGTTCACTGAAGGGAATCTCTACCAAGCCAGTGTGGAATTTCTTCATCATTTGGGGGCAAAATACCAAACACCTGCTCAGGATCGTTCTCAGACACATGAGAAAATGGATAGTTTTGACAAAGCCTCTCGTTTGCTGGAGTCTTCTTATGACTTTTCAGAACTCACCTTGGATATCGATGAGAAAGACAGGGAAAACCTGCAAATCTGGTCTTGTTTGACGCAAAAAGAAGAGCTGGAATTAGTAGCCCGTAGCATTCGTCAGAAATTACATGACCATCCAGAACTGAGTTACAAGAATTTCCGTATTTTGCTGGGTGATGTGACTTCTTACCAGTTATCACTGAAAACTATTTTTGACCAGTATCAGATTCCTTTCTATCTTGGTAGAAGTGAATCCATGGCTCACCACCCTTTGACTCAGTATGTCGAATCTATTTTGCGTTTGAAACGCTACCGTTTTCGTCAGGAGGATTTGATTAATCTCCTCAGAACTGGTCTGTATACTGACCTTAGCCAAGAGGATATTGATGCTTTTGAGCAATATCTCCGCTATCTTGGTATCAATGGCTTGCCAGCTTTTCAGCAGACCTTCACTAAATCCCACCATGGAAAGTTTGATTTGGAACGCTTGAATGACATTCGTTTGCGAGTTTTGGCTCCTCTTGAAAAATTATTTGCCAGCCGTAAACAAAAGACTGAAAATCTCTTGCAAAAGTGGAATACTTTTCTAAAAAATGCTGCTTTAAGCAAGCAGATGCAAGAATTGACAGCTACTATGGAAACTCTAGAACAGGAAAGACAAGCTGAAGTTTGGAAAGCCTTCTGCCATGTTTTAGAACAATTTGCGACGGTTTTTGCTGGTTCACAAGTTAGTCTGGAGGACTTCCTAGCCTTGCTCCATTCTGGAATGAATTTGTCCCAGTATCGCACCATTCCAGCGACAGTGGACACCGTTCTGGTGCAGAGTTATGATTTGATTGCACCTATGACCGCTGACTTTGTCTATGCCATTGGGCTGACTCAGGATCATTTGCCAAAAATCGCGCAAAACACCAGTCTGTTAACAGATGAAGAACGACAAAGCCTAAACCAAGCAACCGAAGAGGGAGCGCAATTACTGATTGCAAGTAGTGAAAACCTCAAGAAAAATCGCTATACCATGCTTTCCTTGGTCAATGCTGCTCGTAAGCAGTTGGTGTTGTCAGCACCAAGTCTTCTCAATGAAAATGAGAGCAAGGAATCGGCCTATCTTCAGGAACTGGTGAGTTTTGGATTTAGCCGGATAGAGAAGAAGATTCATCAAAAAAGGCTGTCTAAGGATGATATGGGGTCATATCATAGTCTCCTCTCTAGCCTGGTTGCCTATCATCAGCAGGCAGGTTCAAGTGAAAATGAGCAAGATGTCACCTTTGTCAAGGTTTTGGCTCGTGTCATGGGGAAAAAACTAGATCAAAAAGGTCTTACAAATCCAGCACTCCCAACCAGTCCAAGCAGCAAGCCATTAGAGAAAGAGACCTTGCAGGCTCTATACCCTGCTGACAAAGAGTTTTACCTGTCTACGTCTGGTTTGACGGAGTTTTACCGCAATGAATACAGTTATTTCCTTCGTTATGTCTTAGGTTTACAGGAAGAATTGCGCCTTCGTCCGGATGCTCGCAGTCACGGAAATTTTTTGCATCGTATTTTTGAACGAGCCTTGAAACTGCCTGCTGAAAATCCGTTTGACCAACGACTGGAGCAAGCCATCAAGGAAACCAGCCAAGAACGCGAATTTGAAGCTATTTATCAGGAAAGTTTGGAAGCCCAATTTACCAAGGAAATTCTGCTTGATGTCGCGCGAACTACGGGCCACATCCTTCGTCATAATCCAGCTATCGAAACCATCCAAGAGGAGGCAACATTTGGTGGCAAGGATCAGGCCTTTATTCAATTGGATAATGGTCGGAGTGTTCATGTGCGAGGCAAGGTTGACCGCATTGACCGCCTGAAAGCTGATGGAGCGTTAGGAGTGGTAGACTACAAGTCTAGTTTGACCCAGTTCCAGTTTCCTCATTTCTTCAATGGGCTTAATTCCCAACTGCCAACCTATCTTGCTGCCCTAAAAAGAGAAGGGGAGCAGAACTTTTTCGGAGCTATGTACTTGGAAATGGCTGAGCCTGTCCAATCTTTATTAGCTGTTAAAAGTCTGGCAGGTGCAGTAGTAGAAGCCAGCAAGTCAATGAAATACCAAGGGCTCTTTTTAGAAAAAGAAAGCAGTCATTTGGGTGAGTTTTACAATAAAAATAAGGCCAACCAGCTGACTGATGAAGAGTTTCAGCTCTTGCTAGACTACAATGCACATCTTTATAAAAAAGCAGCAGAGAAGATTTTAGAAGGCCAATTTGCCATCAATCCATACACAGAGAATGGCAAAAGTATTGCCCCGTACGTTCAGCAACACCAAGCCATCACTGGATTTGAAGCTAATTACCATTTGGGACAAGCTCGTTTCCTAGAGAAGTTAGACTTAGCTGACGGCAAGCGTCTGGTCGGAGAAAAACTCAAGCAAGCTTGGTTTGAAAAAATGAGAGAGGAGTTGAATCGATGAAGCCCATTTCCTTTTTAACTGAGGAAGAAATTCAAAAACTGCAAGAAGCAGAAGTGAGTTCAAGCAAGGAACAAAAGAAAACAGCTGAGCAAATCGAAGCCATTTATACTGCAGGGCAAAATATCCTTGTTTCAGCGTCTGCTGGTTCAGGGAAGACCTTTGTTATGGCCGAGCGTATTCTGGATCAATTGGCGCGAGGTGTGGAAATCAGCCAACTCTTTATCTCGACTTTTACTGTCAAGGCTGCTACTGAACTCAAAGAGCGCTTGGAGAAAAAAATCAGCCAACAAATCCAAGAAACCGATGATGTCGAGCTCAAACAACACTTGGGAAGTCAGTTGGCAGACCTGCCAAACGCTGCCATAGGAACCATGGACTCCTTCACGCAAAAATTCCTTGGCAAACATGGCTATCTGATTGATATCGCACCGAACTTCCGTATTCTACAAAATGAAAGTGAACAGTTACTCTTAAAGAACGAAGTTTTTCATCAGGTTTTTGAAGAGCATTACCAAGGTGAGAATAAAGAGAAATTTAGCCGTTTGGTGAAGAACTTTGCTGGACGTGGCAAGGATGAACGAGGTCTGCGCCAGCAAGTCTACAAAATCTATGATTTCCTTCAATCCACCAGTAGCCCCCAAAAATGGCTGAACGAGTCTTTTCTCAAAGGGTTTGAAAAAGCTGACTTTGCAAATGAAAAAGAGAAACTAACTGAGCAAATTAAGCAGGCGCTCTGGGATTTGGAAAGTTTCCTCCGTTATCATCTGGATAACGATGCCAATGAGTTTCCAAAAGCTACCTATTTAGAAGCTGTTCAACAGGTTCTGGATGAAATTGGCTCCTTAAATCAAGAGTCCGATAGTCAGGCTTATCAAGCAGTGCTTGCGCGTGTTGTTGCCATCTCTAAGGAAAAAAATGGTCGAGCTCTGGCTAACTCCAGTCGTAAGGCCGATTTAAAGCCACTGGCTGATGCCTACAACGAAGAGAGAAAGGCCCAGTTTGCAAAACTTGGACAACTAGCAGATCAGATAACCATTCTCGACTATCAAGAACGTTATCATGAAGATACTTGGGAGCTAGCTAAAACCTTCCAAACCTTTATGAGTGATTTTGTGGAGGCTTATCGCGAACGTAAACGCCAAGAAAATGCCTTTGAATTCGCTGATATCAGTCATTACACCATTGAGATTTTAGAGAATTTCCCACAAGTTCGCGAGACTTATCAAGAGAGATTTCATGAAGTCATGGTCGATGAGTATCAGGATACCAACCACATTCAAGAACGGATGCTGGAATTGCTGTCGAATGGTCACAATCGCTTTATGGTGGGAGATATCAAGCAGTCCATCTACCGTTTCCGTCAGGCAGATCCCCAGATTTTCAATGAAAAATTTCAACGCTATGCGCAAAATCCTCAAGAAGGAAAGCTGATTTTGCTCAAGGAAAATTTCCGTAGTAGTTCAGAAGTGCTGTCAGCAACCAATGATGTTTTTGCACGCCTTATGGACCAAGAGGTCGGTGAAATCAACTATGATAGCATGCACCAGCTTGTTTTTGCCAATACCAAACTGACTCCTAATCCAGACAACAAGGCAGAATTTCTCTTCTACGATAAGGGCGATAGTGGGCAAGAGAAAGAAGAAAGTGATGAAGACACGAAACTCACTGGGGAAATGCGCCTTGTCATCAAGGAAATCTTAAAGCTACATCAAGAAAAAGGTGTGGCCTTCAAAGAAATTGCCCTTCTGACTTCCAGTCGCAGTCGTAATGACCAGATTCTACTTGCCCTGTCTGAGTACGGGATACCTGTCAAAACAGACGGTGAGCAAAACAACTACCTCCAATCCTTAGAAGTACAAGTCATGTTGGACACCCTTCGTGTCATCCACAATCCCCTGCAAGACTACGCCTTGGTTGCCCTTATGAAGTCTCCTATGTTTAGTTTCGATGAGGATGAGTTGGCACGTTTATCTCTTCAGAAAGCAGAAGATAAAGTACAAGAGAATCTTTATGAGAAACTAGTTAATGCTCAAAGACAGGTAACTGATCAGAAAGAGTTAATTCACAAGGACCTAGCTGAAAAATTAAATCAATTCATGGATATCTTGGATTCTTGGCGCTTACATGCCAAAACCCACTCTCTCTATGACTTAATTTGGAAGATTTATAATGACCGTTTTTATTATGACTATGTTGGAGCCTTGCCAAACGGACTTGCTAGGCAGGCTAATCTCTATGCCCTAGCGCTACGTGCTGACCAGTTTGAAAAGAGCAATTTCAAAGGCTTGTCTCGTTTTATTCGTATGATTGATCAAGTTTTAGAGGCTCAGCATGACCTCGCAAGCGTAGCTGTCGCACCGCCTAAAGATGCCGTGGAACTTATGACCATTCACAAGAGCAAAGGTCTGGAGTTTCCTTATGTCTTTATCCTCAACATGGATCAGGACTTCAACAAGCAAGACAGCATGTCAGACGTCATTCTCAGTCGTCAAAATGGGCTTGGTGTCAAATACATTGCCAAGGTGGAAACAGGAGCAGTGGAAGCACACTATCCTAAAACCATCAAACTCTCCATTCCTAGCCTAACTTATACGCAGAATGAGAAAGAACTGCAATTGGCTAGCTATTCAGAGCAGATGCGTCTGCTGTATGTTGCCATGACGAGGGCTGAGAAAAAGCTCTATTTTGTCGGTAAGGGTTCTCGTGAAAAGCTAGAAGCCAAGGAATACCCGGCAGCAAATAACGGAAAATTAGATAGCAATACCAGACTGCAAGCAAGAAATTTCCAAGATTGGATCTGGGCTATCAGCAAAGTGTTTGCCAAGGACAATCTCAACTTTAGCTATCGTTTTGTTGGCGAAGACCAGTTGACTAGAGAAGCTATTGGTCAGTTGGAAAACAAGAGCCCTCTACAAGATAGCTCTCAAGCAGACAACCGCCAGTCTGAAACCATCAAAGAAGCTCTGGAAATGCTGAAAGAGGTGGAAGTTTATAATACTCTTCACCGCGCAGCCATTGAGCTTCCTAGTGTTCAAACCCCAAGTCAAATCAAGAAATTCTATGAACCAGTTATGGATATGGAAGGTGTCGAGATTGCAGGTCAAGGCCAGTCAGTAGACAAGAAAATTAGCTTTGAGTTACCAGATTTTTCAACCAAAGAAAAGGTAACAGGAGCTGAGATTGGTAGTGCTACCCACGAACTCATGCAGAGAATTGACCTAAGTCAGCGACCAACCCTTGCTAGCCTGACAGAAACTCTCAAACAAGTTCAAACCAGCCCAGCTGTCAGAGACAAGATCAATCTTGCTAAAATTCTTTCATTCTTTGACACAGCACTTGGTCAAGAAATTCTTGCTAATACAGACCATCTTTATCGCGAGCAACCTTTCTCCATGCTCAAACGAGATCAAAAGAGTCAGGAAGACTTCGTTGTCCGTGGAATCTTGGACGGCTATCTGCTTTATGAGGATCGTATCGTTCTTTTCGACTACAAGACAGACCGCTATGACGAGCCAAGTCAACTCATAGACCGCTATCGTGGTCAATTAGCCCTTTATGGAGAGGCTTTATCACGAGCCTATTTGATTGAAAATATTGAAAAATACTTGATTTTACTCGGTAAAGACGAGGTTCAAGTTGTAAAAGTATAATCTAGAAAGGAGACCTCATGACACTTCCAGTTAGAAAATCCCTGCACGATGCGGTTTTACAGGCTTCAAAAGCCGATACTTGGGAACAGGCTACCAAGGAATGGAATGAAGTTTCCTTGATTTTTAATGGTATCGGCCGTAGCAATTGTGTTTGTGGGAATGCTATCAAATACGCCTACGAACTCTTTAACGGTGTCACAGGCCAACGCCTCTTTCCAATCGGTAGTGACTGCGTCCGTCATTTTCATCGTATTATCCTTGACCAGCAACTAGAAGAGGAAGAAAAATTACTCAGAAAGGTTGAAAATCTTACCAGAAAAGCCCAGAAAAAGGAAAAAATCAAGGTCAATAAAAGTGACTTTGACGAGCGACTTCTAAAATGGCTCTGGGAAAAAGGCGTTTTCAAGCCTAATCGTGGCAATCAGTTCGCACCTGAGAGAGACTACCAACTCTTCCTAGAAGTCTTTCAAGGAGGAAATTGGACCAAGGCTGAGCCAAAGAAGAAGGCTCGCATGGAAGAAGTCCTTGAAAAATGCATTAAGCCCTTTTTACTTGGAAAACCGGATGATCAACTCTACCTTGTCAAGCTAGGCAAGGAGAAAATTGACTACGAACAAGAACTCCGTATCTAGGCAGAGAAAGAGCGCAAGAAGAGGGATAAAATCGCCAAGCAATATGCAGACAATCTGGTCCTAGCCATGGGACCAGCAGAGCGTGCCTATCAAGACTACTTTGGCTTTACAGAAACCCTAACCCAAGAAGAACGCAAGTGGGAAAAAATACTTTTTGGTAAAAATCGAACAGAACGGGCTATCAAGGCTAAACAATACCAAAAAGAGCTGGAAAAAGACCAACGAATTGCGAGTCAGGATCCAATTGAAAGAAAGCAGAAGCAGACCTGGCTTCTTAATTCCTATTTTCGGGATTTGCCTGATGAAAAAGCTAGATTTTCTCGGCTCTTATTAGAATTTCGAAAAAGTGGAGAAGTACCCTTTTCAGATGAATACTTATCTGAGCATCTCATCGATTTTTTCTACAAGATGAAAGCCTTTGAGTTTGAAATTGCTCCGGATCAAGCTGCTGAATTTTTAAAAGAATGTTTAAGAGCTGATTATTTATCCCCAGCGCAAATTCTCTGGAGTGAAACGATTGTCACAAATTGTATCAGCCCTTTTCTCTCAAGAATACTCTTATAAGAAAAATACCTATAGTCAATATGACTTGATAGGTATTTTCTCGTACTTTGATATAACAATACATTATTTATGCAAACATTTTTACTATATATACTCATTTTTGTAGACAAAAGCCTATGCAAAGAGGGATCATTTATGATAGAATAGATGGTAAGAAAGAAAACGTTTTTATCACGTTTTTTTTAGTCGGAAGGGGAATTATTATGGCTACTATTCAATGGTTTCCGGGTCACATGTCAAAGGCTCGGCGACAAGTTCAGGAGAATTTAAAATTTATTGATTTTGTGACGATTTTGGTGGATGCTCGCCTACCTTTATCTAGTCAAAATCCTATGTTAAACAAGATTGTGGGAGATAAACCCAAACTCTTGATTTTAAACAAGGCAGACCTAGCTGATCCAGCAATGACAAAAGAATGGCGTCAGTACTTTGAATCACAAGGGATTCAAACTCTGGCAATCAACTCCAAAGAGCAAGTTACCGTAAAAGTTGTGACAGATGCAGCCAAAAAGCTTATGGCTGATAAGATTGCACGCCAGAAAGAACGTGGCATTCAGATTGAAACCTTGCGTACCATGATTATCGGAATTCCAAATGCTGGCAAATCAACTCTGATGAACCGTTTGGCTGGGAAAAAGATTGCGGTGGTCGGCAATAAACCAGGTGTTACCAAGGGGCAACAATGGCTCAAAACCAATAAAGACCTTGAAATCCTAGACACACCAGGGATTCTTTGGCCTAAGTTTGAAGATGATGCTGTCGCACTGAAATTAGCCTTAACTGGAGCAATTAAAGACCAGTTGCTTCCTATGGATGAAGTCACCATTTTTGGTCTCAATTATTTCAAAAAACATTATCCAGATAAGCTAGCTGAACGCTTCAAACAAATGAAAATTGAAGAAGATGCTCCTGTTATTATCATGGATATGACACGTGCCCTCGGTTTCCGAGACGACTACGACCGTTTTTACAGCCTCTTCGTGAAGGAAGTTCGTGATGGAAAACTCGGTAACTACACCTTAGATACATTGGACGATATCGATGACGACGATTAAAGAAATCAAAGAACTTCTTGCCACGGTCAAAGACTTATACAATCCCCTTTTTCTTGAACTGGAAAAAGATAGCCGAACTGGAGTTCAAAAGGAAATCAGCAAGCGTAAAAAAGCCATTCAGGCTGAACTGGATGAAGACCTTCGCCTGGAAACTATGCTTTCTTATGAAAAAGAACTTTATAAGCAAGGATTGACTCTAATTGCAGGTGTTGACGAGGTTGGCCGTGGTCCTCTTGCTGGACCTGTAGTCGCTGCAGCCGTTATCTTGCCGAAAAATTGTAAGATTAGAGGCCTCAACGATAGCAAGAAGATCCCCAAAAAGAAACATTTGGAAATTTATCATGCTGTTCAAGATCAAGCCTTGGCAATCGGTATTGGTATCATGGATAATCAGGTCATCGACCAAGTCAATATCTATGAAGCAACCAAGCTGGCCATGAAGGAAGCAATTTCCCAGGTCAGTCCGAAACCTGAGCACCTCTTGATAGACGCCATGAAACTGGAGTTGTCGATTCCCCAAACAGCAATCATCAAAGGAGATGCCAACTCTCTCTCAATCGCAGCTGCATCTATAGTAGCCAAGGTGACACGGGATGAATTGATGAAGGAATATGATCAGCAATATCCTGGATATGATTTTACAGCTAATGCAGGTTATGGAACAGCTAAACACCTAAAAGGACTAGAAAAACTAGGTGTCACCCCAATTCACCGAACCAGTTTTGAACCAGTCAAAACACTGGTTTCAACTAAGAAAGACAAGTAAGAGGAAATGATTATGGAGGAACAGTCAGAAACACTCAGTTCCAAGAAAGAATTTGCCTTTGCCTCAAGCACCATATTATCCCAAGTTGGACGGGGAATCATTGTTGGTCTCGTCGTCGGGCTAATCGTCGGATCTTTTCGTTTCTTAATCGAAAAGGGCTTCCATCTGATACAAGGACTCTATCAAGATCAAGCGCACTTAGTGCGCAATCTTTTTATCATTGGCCTATTTTATGTAATAGTTTGCTGGCTTAGCGCGAAACTAACTCGGTCAGAAAAAGATATCAAGGGTTCAGGAATTCCTCAAGTTGAAGCTGAACTAAAGGGACTGATGAGTCTCAACTGGTGGAGTGTCCTCTGGAAGAAATATGTATTAGGTATTCTTGCTATTGCCAGTGGCCTTATGCTAGGTCGGGAAGGGCCAAGTATTCAACTTGGAGCAGTTGGTGGTAAAGGTATTGCCAAGTGGCTCAAATCTAGCCCAGTAGAGGAACGTTCCCTGATTGCCAGTGGAGCAGCTGCAGGTTTAGCAGCTGCCTTTAATGCACCAATTGCAGGTCTCCTCTTTGTTGTAGAGGAAGTCTATCACCATTTTTCACGATTTTTCTGGGTATCAACTCTAGCAGCTAGTCTCGTAGCAAACTTTGTTTCTCTGCTCATATTTGGCTTAACACCCGTACTGGATATGCCAGACGACATTCCTCTCATGACCCTAGACCAGTATTGGATATACCTCCTTATGGGAGTTTTTCTCGGGCTTTCTGGTTTTCTCTATGAGAAAGCTGTACTCAATGTTGGTCGAGTTTATGATTGGGTTGGTCAAAAAATCCATTTAGATAGAGCTTATTATCCAATCCTAGCCTTTATCCTTATCATACCAGTCGGGATTTTCTTGCCACAAATTCTCGGTGGTGGAAATCAGGTCGTTCTTTCCTTGACTGAGCAAAATTTTAGTTTTCAAGTTCTATTAGCTTACTTTTTGATTCGCTTTGTTTGGAGCATGATTAGCTATGGAAGTGGCCTCCCAGGAGGAATTTTCCTACCCATTTTGGCGCTCGGTTCCTTACTTGGTGCCCTAGTTGGTGTCATTTGTGTCAATCTTGGGCTTGTCAGTCAGGAACAATTCCCTATATTTGTCATTCTGGGAATGAGTGGCTACTTTGGGGCAATTTCCAAGGCTCCCTTAACCGCTATGATACTTGTTACTGAGATGGTAGGGGACATTCGAAACCTCATGCCACTTGGCTTAGTGACCTTAGTCGCCTACATTGTTATGGATCTGCTCAAGGGTGCTCCAGTCTATGAGGCCATGCTCGAAAAAATGCTGCCAGAAGAAGCGACAGATGAAGGAGAAGTCACCCTCATTGAAATCCCTGTATCAGATAAAATAGCAGGAAAACAGGTTCACGAGCTCAACTTGCCACATAACGTACTCATCACCACCCAAGTCCATAATGGCAAAAGCCAAACCGTTAACGGCTCAACTAGAATGTATCTGGGTGATATGATTCACCTAGTGATTCCAAAAAGTGAAATTGGAAAAGTCAAAGATTTGTTGTTATAAGTTCTTTTTACATAATTTATTTTACGTAAAATATTATTGAAAGGATTCTCTATGAAAAGAAATAAGGCAATTGCAGTATATTTGCTAGGCACATTTAGCCAAATAGCATCAGTTTGCCTCCTTTTCTTTCTCTTGAATCATTTTTCTATTCATTCCAATCTATTATCTATTTTAGGAATCTTTCTAGGTGGCATTTCTTCAGCACTTTGGGGAATCATTGTTGCAAATCACTATTTTCATATTCCTTTTAAGAAGATCGTTAACGATTTTTTTAACATTCATACCAGTTACAAACATTATTTATTATCTTTTTTCCTTATTGTCCTTGATTTTTCTTTTCTAATGTTTGGTGGGCAAATAGTAGAATTTAGCTGGTATCTCCCGTTTTTGATGTTCTTCAAATTTATTGTCTTTGGTGGTATAGAAGAGATTGGATGGCGATATGTCTTTCAACCAATTTTACAAGAGAAGCTACCGTATTTTCCCTCAACAATCCTAACCTTTTTCAGCTGGGCGATTTGGCATCTGTTGTTCTTTTACATTGATGGTTCCCTAGCAACTCTGCAAATTCTACCGTTTTTATTTGGATTGCTGACGAATTCTTTCATACTCTCAGCTCTATATAACAAAACAAAGAATCTCTGGATTTGCGTTATGACACATTCGATCATTAATGTCTTGTCTCAGATAACCATAGACACTGATCGATCCGAAACCTACCTGCTTAAAATCTTCATCATCTTGGTATCCTGCTATATGGTAATACATAAAAAAGATGAGTATAGTCGGTAGCTGATTTTGTTGGAAACAGTATTATTCTTTGGAAAAGTTATTTGCTAAGGAGGATATACATCATAATGAAAATACTCGATGTTTTATATAATTTTTATGGTGATTTTGATTTCATTGAAGAAAAATACAATGAAAAATACGAAGGTATTCTTATCAATATAAAGGAAGAGCAAGGGTATAAAAGATGCCGCTTGGCAAAAAGAACACCAAAAAAAGAAGGATATTTTACAGTTTTTTGGAAAAAGACCAAAACAACAAGAACATTCCTTATACCAATGAGGATTTAGGAAATGAACTTATAATCGTTATCATTGATAATGATAAGAGGGGACTATTCATTATTCCAAACGAGGTGGCTATTCGTAAAAACATTCTGTCGACAAAAGATAGCAATGGAAAAATGTCTATGCGATTTTATCCTCCTTGGTGCTCAAATTTAAATACAACAGCTCGAGCAACACAAAAATGGCAATTGCAATATTTTAGAGAAATTAAAGTATAAACATATTGCCGGATTACATACACACAAAAGACCTGTTTCTTATGATTGCAGAATCAGGTCTTTGTTTTTTCTAGAATCCATCAAACACTTATAACGTCTTTCCGAAAAACTATAATTTTCTTGAAAAATATATAAGTCTATGCTATACTACTAGTAGACTTAATTATGGAGAAAATACATGAAACGTGAGATTTTACTGGAACGAATCGACAAACTAAAACAAATCATGCCCTGGTATGTTCTGGAATACTACCAATCCAAGCTTGCTGTGCCCTACAGTTTTACAACCTTGTACGAATATCTCAAGGAATACGATCGATTTTTCAGCTGGGTTTTGGAGTCTGGTATTTCAAATGTTGATAAAATGTCTGACATTCCTTTATCAGTCTTGGAAAATATGTCTAAAAAAGATATGGAATCCTTTATCCTGTATCTACGTGAACGACCTTTGCTGAATGCCAATACAACCAAACAAGGTGTCTCTCAGACGACCATTAATCGGACTTTGTCGGCACTTTCTAGTCTTTACAAGTATCTAACAGAGGAGGTTGAAAACGACCAAGGGGAGCCTTATTTCTATCGTAATGTAATGAAGAAAGTTTCAACCAAGAAAAAGAAAGAAACACTTGCTGCTAGAGCTGAAAACATCAAGCAAAAACTCTTTTTAGGCGATGAAACAGAGGGTTTTCTAACTTATATCGACCAAGAGTACCCTCAACAACTTTCTAATCGCGCTCTTTCATCATTCAATAAAAATAAAGAACGTGATTTGGCCATTATTGCTCTTCTCTTGGCCTCAGGTGTCCGCTTATCTGAAGCTGTTAATCTAGATCTAAGAGATCTTAATCTCAATATGATGGTTATTGATGTCACACGTAAGGGGGGAAAACGTGACTCGGTCAATGTCGCTGCCTTTGCCAAGCCTTATCTAGAGAATTATCTGGCCATTCGGAATCAACGCTATAAGACGGAAAAGACAGATACAGCTCTCTTTCTGACCTTATATCGTGGTGTTTCCAATCGTATCGATGCTTCCAGCGTCGAGAAAATGGTTGCTAAGTACTCTGAGGACTTCAAAGTCCGTGTAACTCCCCACAAACTACGCCATACTCTGGCAACTAGGCTCTATGATGCTACTAAATCGCAAGTTTTGGTCAGCCATCAGCTAGGACACGCCAGTACACAAGTCACTGACCTCTATACCCATATCGTTAATGATGAACAGAAAAATGCCTTGGATAGTTTATAATTGATACGTAATAATAATTATGTAAAAACCTCAAAAAAAGAAGTTGCTAAAATATACAACTTCTTTTTGATTTATCCCACTACTGCTTCAGCGATTTCTTCACGACTAATACCAGCAAAGTAGCGTGTGATGTCAATAGTTTCTAAAGCTTTAAGAACATCCTCACGTTCGTATTTCACTCCACGAAGGACATCTTCTACAGCTGCAACGTCTTCGATACCAAAAAAGTCTCCATAAATCTTGATATCTTGGATTTTTGATTCAATGACGTTGGCAAAAACTTCAACCTTACCACTGGTGAATTTTGTTCCCCGACGGACGTTAAATTCAGGTGATTTACCGTAGTTCCAGTCCCAAGTACCGAACTTGGTATCCTTGATACGATTGATTTCCGCTAATTCTTGCTCAGAAAAAACGTATTCAGTCATCTCTGGGTACTCTTTTTTCATGTATTCCAATAGCAAATCACGAAATTCTTCAACTGTGATTTTTTCTGGTAATTCATTGACAATATTGGTGACACGGGCACGGACGGATTTCACACCTTTTGATTCAAATTTATCTTTTGAAACCTTGAGGGCGTTAGCAAGAACTGACAAATCAACGTCAAAGAGCAAGCAACCATGGTGCATGATACGACCATTGATATAGGCTTGGGCATTGCCACAGAATTTTTTGCCATCAATCTCAAGGTCATTACGGCCTGTAAACTCAGCTTTAACGCCTAGTTGAGCCAAGGTATTGATAACTGGAGTTGAGAAGCTCTTGAAGTCAAAGGCCTTGTTTTCATCTTCTTTTGAAATGATGGTGTAGTTGAGGTTGTTTAAATCGTGATAAACAGCTCCACCACCACTGATACGGCGGACTACCTCAATACCATTTTCTCGAACATAATCACGGTTGATTTCTTCGATAGTATTCTGGTGACGACCAACAATGATAGAAGGTTTGTTAATCCAAAGAAGGAAGATTTGATCCTCATCTAGTAAGTGTTTAAAGGCATATTCTTCCAAGGCGATATTAAAAGCAGTGTCGTTTGAATGATTGATAATATATTTCATAGTGTTTCCAAAAATTTAGTTTTTAAAATCTGTTCATAGCAATCAAATTTTCTAAAGTGGTAAAAAGAAATGTAACGTGTTATCGTTACATTTCTCGGAAAAATTGAGACAAGAGGCTCAATTTTTAGGCATGGAACTCTAATAGAGGTCGCTGCCGTCCGTACTACTTTAAGAAAATTTAGTTGAAAAACTTATTTATTTTTTCTTAGGTGAATGGATGGCCATTCCTAGAACATCCGCAAACGCTTCGTACATCACTTCAGAGTAGGTTGGGTGTCCGTGGATAGTCTTCAGCATTTCTTCAACAGTGATTTCCATTTCGATGATGCTTGATGCCTCGTTGATTAATTCTGCAGCTGCAGGACCAATGATGTGCACACCAAGGATTTCCCCGTATTTCTTATCAGCGATAACTTTTACGAAACCTTGAGCAGCATCTGATGCAATAGCACGGCCGTTAGCTGCAAAGTTGAATTTACCGATGGCTACATCGTATTTCTCACGTGCTTGTTCTTCAGTTAGACCTACTGCTGCTACTTCAGGAAGAGTATAGATGGCTGCAGGAGTCAAGTTCAATTTGGCAACAGCATGATTTCCTTTGAGGGCATTTTCAGCAGCAACTTCACCCATACGGAAGGCTGCGTGAGCCAACATCTTAGTACCGTTGATGTCACCTGGTGCGTAGATACCTGGAACAGAAGTTTCCATGTATTCGTTGACCTTGATACGTCCACGATCCAATTCAAACTCAACATCGCCAATACCTTCAAGGTCTGGCACACGACCGATTGAAAGAAGAGCTTTGCTTGCGATGATATCGTCTTTTCCTTCAACCTTGATACGAAGTTGACCATTTTCTTCGATGATTTCTTCCAATTTTGTACCTGTTAAGATAGTCATACCTTTGCGTTCCAAAATCAAGCGAAGGTTCTTAGACACTTCCGCATCCATAGCTGGAACGATACGATCCATCATTTCGATAACAGTCACTTTTGAACCAAATGTCATGAAGGCTTGACCGAGTTCGATACCGACAACTCCACCACCGATGATAACAAGGCTTTCTGGAACTTCGTTCATTTCAAGAATGTCATCACTGGTCATGACAAGTGGAGATTCCATACCAGGAACGTTGATCTTGCTAACTTTTGAACCACCGGCAAGGATAATTTTCTTGGTTTCAAGCAATTCAGAACCATCTACCAAGACATTCTTGTCTTTAGTGATTGTACCAACACCCTTATGAACAGTAACTCCGTAGCTACGAAGAAGACCCGCAACACCACCTACCAAGGTATTGACAACTTTAGATTTAGTTTCTAAAAGTTTATCCATATCAACAGTGAAGGTTGGATTTTCGATTACGATACCACGATTTGCTGCATGACCGATGTTTTCGATAATTTCAGCATTGTGAAGATAGGTCTTAGTTGGGATACATCCACGGTTCAAGCAGGTTCCACCGAGTTCAGATTTTTCAACAAGGGCAACCTTACCACCGAGTTGGGCAGCTTTAATGGCTGCTACATATCCAGCAGGACCTCCACCAATCACAACGATATCAAAGGCATCATCGCTCTTACCATCGTCGTTTGAGGCACTAGCAGCAGGTGCAGGTTTTGATTCTGACGCAGCTGCTCCAGCTGTTGGGATGTTTTCCCCTTCTTCTCCAAGGTAACCGATAACTTCTGTAACCGGAACTGTTTCACCATCTCCTTTGAGGATGGCAATCAAGTATCCATCTTCTTCGGCTTCCAATTCCATGCTGACTTTGTCAGTCATAATTTCCAAAAGGATTTCTCCTTCTTTTACAAATTCTCCGACTTTCTTATTCCATTGGACGATTTGTCCTTCTGTCATATCCACGCCGGCTTTTGGCATAATTACTTCTAAGGCCATGTCTTACTTCCTTTATCTAAAACTCTAAAATAACAATAGCTAACTTAAACCAACATTGAGATTGGGTTCTCAATTAAGGCTTTCAAGTCTTTCATAAACTTAGCACCAGCCATACCATCTACAACACGGTGGTCAATGGTTAATCCAAGGCTCATGATAGGGCGAATAACAATCTCACCATTGACGACAACAGGTTTCTCGACTGTTGAGCTTACCCCGAGGATTGCTGAGTTGGGTTGGTTAATAATCGGACCAAAGGACTGAACGCCAAACATTCCCAAGTTACTAATTGTGAAGGTTGAGTTTTGTAACTCACTTGGAGCCAATTTGCCATCCAAGGTACGACCAATCACGTCTTTAAAGGCTACTACTAACTCTGACAAGCTCATTTTTTCAGCATTGTAAACAACTGGTGTCATTAGACCGTTATCCATCCCAACCGCCATCGCAAGGTTGACATAGTTATGAGTGATAATGGTCTTGCCGTCTTCTGTCAATGAAGCGTTGATGTATGGGTGTTTCATCAATGTTTTCACAACAGCGAGTGAAAGAAGGTCTGTTACAGTAGTCTTCTTACCAGTCGCTTCCATAATCGGATCAAGAACCTTCTTACGAAGGGCCAACATTTCTGACATATCGACATCATAGTTGAGTGTGAAGGTTGGCGCAGTTAGGTAAGATTCAACCATACGTTGAGCTATAACCTTACGCATTGGTGTCATTGGAATACGCTCAATCTCACCATAAGGAGTGATATTGTCTGGAACTTCTGCCACTTTTTCGATTTGAGCAGGAGACTTGATGGTGTCGTTTTCGATATTTTCAGGAAGCAAGGCCAAAACATCCTTCTTCATGATCTTACCACGATGACCCGTTCCTTGGATTTCCTGCCAAGCAATGTTATGTTCGAGGGCAATTCGTTTTGCAAGTGGCGAAATGCGAACCACGTTTGTGTCTTTATAAGTTTCCACGTCTTCTTTGTGGACACGACCGTTTGCACCTGAGCCAGAAACGTCGTAGAGGTTGATTCCTAGATCATCCGCCAACTTTCTAGCCGCAGGAGTCGCTCTTAGCTTGTCATCAGCCATGACCTCTCCAATTCTAATTATGATACTAAGGGCGAAAAAGTCAAAGTGAAAATAGGAGATTGACGATGTGTTCGATGAACACAAGGAAATCTTTCTTTTTTTCGCAGACCTCCGTCCGAATTCAATTACATGATACTAAGGGCGTCAAAAAGCGACTGAAAAATAGGAAATCTACGCAGGCTTCGATGAAGTCAAGGAGATTTATCTTTTTTCCGAGCTTTTAGCCCGTGTTCAACTCTACAAGCAACTTGGATACAACACGTATCTCAAGTTGCTACGGTTGCCGCTATTAGGCGGTCAACCTTGTAGACTTACTAAGTCGTTCGTCGAATAACATCGATTCGACTCCCTCCTGTCGCAACTTTACAAACAACTTAGATACAAAACATATCTTAAGTTACTAAAGTTAAAAACAACAATTATTTTACATAACTTATCTTATGTAATTCTATTCTTTGTTATATGTTTTACGGATGGCATCTTTGATGCTTTCAACTGTTGGAATCATTGCATTTTCTAGATTTTGTGCGTAAGGCATTGGCACATCTTCTCCGGCGCAACGGCGGATTGGTGCGTCTAGATAATCAAATGCTTCTGATTCTGAAATAATAGCTGAAATCTCTCCGATATAGCCACTTGTTTTGTGAGCATCGTTGACAAGCACCACCTTACCAGTCTTCTTCACTGAGTTAATGATGATATCCTTATCAAGCGGAACGAGGGTACGTGGGTCTACAATTTCAACAGAAATTCCTTCTTCTGCTAATTCTTCAGCAGCTTGAACCACACGACGAAGCATTTTCCCGTAAGTAACAACTGTTACATCTGTTCCTTCGCGTTTGATTTCCCCAACCCCAAGTGGGATTGTATAGTCTGGATCAACTGGCACTTCCCCCTTTTGGTTAAATTCGGACTTGTATTCAAGAATGATAACTGGGTTGTTATCACGGATAGAAGACTTGAGCAGTCCTTTCATGTCAGCAGGCGTACCTGGAGCTACAACCTTGAGACCAGGGATGTGTGTAAACCAAGACTCTAGAGATTGCGAGTGCTGGGCCGCAGAACCAACTCCGTTACCAGCTGCACAACGTACAGTCATTGGAACCTGACCTTTACCACCAAACATATAACGTGTTTTAGCAGCTTGGTTGACGATATTGTCCATGGCAATGACTGAGAAATCCATAAAGGTCATATCAACGATTGGGCGAAGTCCTGTCATGGCTGCTCCTGCTGCTGCTCCAGAAATTGCTGCTTCAGAAATCGGACAGTCACGAACGCGTTCTGGACCAAATTCTTCGAGCATTCCAACAGAAGTACCGAAGTCTCCTCCGAAGACACCGACGTCTTCTCCCATCAAGAACACATTTTCATCGCGACGCATTTCCTCAGACATAGCAAGGATAATGGTGTCACGGAACGACATTGTTTTTGTTTCCATTTTTATCTCTTTCTCCTTAGTCTGCGTAAATATCTTCAAATGCTGATTCTAGTGGTGGGAATGGGCTTTCTTCCGCAAATTTAACAGAAGCTTCTACCGCTTCCTTGACTTGTGCTTGAATTTCTTCCAATTCTTCTACACTTGCAATATTGTTTTCGATGAGGTATTTGCGAAGATTTTCGATTGGGTCTTTTTGTTTCCACAATTCCACTTCTTCACGCGTACGATATTTACCAGGGTCAGATGATGAGTGACCAAGCCAGCGATAGGTTACACTTTCAATCAAGACTGGGCCATTGCCACCACGAACATGATCTACGGCTTTCTTAAATCCTTCATAAACGTCGATGACATTGTTTCCATCTTCGATAAACATTCCAGGAATTCCATATGCCGCACTACGTTGATGGATATGCTCCACATTGGTCATTTTCTTGATATCCGCAGAAATCCCATAACCGTTGTTAATGCAGTAGAAAATAACAGGAAGTTTCCAAATAGAAGCCATGTTCACTGCTTCGTGGAAAACACCTTCGTTGGTCGCACCATCTCCAAAGAAGCAGACAACGATTTTACCAGTATGTTGCATTTGCTGACTGAGGGCTGCACCAACAGCGATTCCCATACCACCACCAACGATACCATTTGCACCAAGGTTCCCAGCACCCAGGTCAGCGATATGCATAGAACCACCTTTTCCTTTACAGGTTCCAGTGTATTTCCCGAGGATTTCAGCCATCATTCCATTGAGGTCAATCCCTTTGGCAATAGCCTGTCCATGTCCACGGTGATTTGAGGTAATCAGATCATCTGGATTAAGAGCCAGCATCGCTCCGACGTTAGCAGCTTCCTCTCCGACAGAAAAGTGAGTCATACCAGGAACTTTCCCCTTTTTCACTAACTGAGCAATTTTTAAGTCCATGCGACGGATTTCTTCCATCTTACGGAACATCTCTAGCAAAAGATTCTTATCTAAAGTTGACATAATCTTGCCTTTCTAACTTTGTACTTACCTTACTATTTTACCTTTTTTAGTATACACTGTCAAAGTATATGGCTAATAAAATTTCACAATATAAAAAAATAAATCCCTGTTAAAACAGGGATTCTCTCTAGTTAGAGCATTTTTTCACAAAGTTGTTTTTCAGGATAATTTCTTAAAATTAGCTCAATCTTTTCATTACGGTTTTCAAACGCCATTGATACAAACAACCAGAAACAATCAAGCTGGCAATTAACCCAATCCAGTAGGCAAATGCCCCTAAGTCAGTTACTTGATCTAGTAGATATCCTAGTGGTATCGCTACTCCCCAATATCCGATTAAGCCAAGATAGAAAGGAACGATAGTGTCCTTATACCCTCTTAAAATTCCTTGGAGCGGAGCCGCAAAGGTATCAGCTAACTGGAAAAAGAGACTGTATGTCAGGAAAACAGCCGTGGTTTCAATGAACTGAGGGTCATTTCCGTATAGACTTGCTACACGATCTCTAAAAATGTAGAGAAAGGACAGGGTAAGACCTGCAAAAATAAGGGCGGTTACTCTCCCTAGACGAGCATAGATTTTTGCATCCTCAAAACGTTTAGCCCCCACCTCGTAAGACACAACAATCGCCATAGCAGAGGAAATACTCATGGGAAAAGCGTACATGAGACTCGAAAAATTCATAGCTGACTGGTGACTGGCAATGATGAGCGATGAAAACTTAGCCATGATTAGTCCAACCACGGAGAAAATGGCTACTTCAGCAAATACGGTTCCCCCGATTGGTAGACCTAATCGAACACCTTCCTTGATTTTATCTATATTTAGTGGAATGCGTTTTTCAAGATGTAACGCTTTTAACCTTTCTTGTTTGAATAAAACAAGAATAGAAATCCCCAATAAAACCCAATAGGCTAGTGAAGTTCCTAGTCCTGCTCCTGCGCCACCAAGCTCAGGGAAACCGAAAGCTCCATATATCAAGAGATAGTTAAAACCACTATTGAGCGGAAGTAATAGGAGCATGAGGTACATAGATAGCTTGGTCAATCCAAGAGAATCCAACAAAGAGCGAATGACACTGAACAGCAACAAGGGAATAATTCCAATAGACAGGTACCAAAGATAGGAAACTGCAACTGCCGCCACTTGAGCTTCTAGTCCGATGTTGGTTAAGACAGGTGGCGCTAAGAATACTACCATTCCAAGCAAGACCAAAGACAGTCCGAAAGCCAAGTAGATAAATTGGTAAAAATCAGATGCTACTTCTTCCTTTTTGCCCCGTCCCAGATGATGGCCTATGATGGGAACCATGGCCGAAACAATCCCTGTTAAAAAAGTAAAGAAAGGATTCCATAGACTCGTTGCGGTTGACACCCCCGCCAAGTCCATGGTATTGTACTGCCCAGTCATGGTTGTATCAACAAAAGAGGCAGAATAATTGGCAAATTGATAGATCAGAATAGGGAAAAATATCTTAAGAAATAAGACAAACTTGTCTTTAAATTGATGGGTTGGATACATATACGCTCTCTATTCTTATAGTTTCTAGAGCAGAATCCCATCTAGTTTTGGTAGACAATTTGTCCCTTGCAGATGGTATATTTAACCTGCCCTTTTAAAGTTTCACCGATAAATGGGGAATTAGCTGCTTTTGACGCAAAATGGGAGTCCACAAGGCGGTCAGCCTTAGCGTCAAAGATAGTGATATCCGCTGGACCATTCTCAGCCAAGTAACCTGCTTCAAAGTTGTAAAGCTTGGCTGGATTGACAGTCATTTTTTCTAGCAATTCCATCAAGCTCAACTCACCAGCTTCCACCAAATAAGTCAAACCAAGAGAAAGAGAGGTTTCCAAACCTGTCATACCAGATGGTGCTTTGGTGATATCTTCAACATTTTTCTCATCTGCATGGTGAGGCGCGTGGTCCGTTGCGATAACTGTGATAACACCTGACTTGAGACCTTCGATAACGGCACGACGGTCTGACTCCAAACGAAGTGGAGGATTCATTTTGGCATTGCTTCCTTGAGTTAAAAGAAGAGCTTCTGTCTTAGAGAAATGCTGTGGCGCTACTTCTGCTGTGACCTGCGCACCTAGTCCTTGAGCAAACTCCACCACCTTGACACTTTCTTCCTTAGACAAATGCTGAATGTGAACATGGGCCTTGGTTGCATAGGCAATCATAACATCGCGCGCAATCATAGCGTACTCAGCCACTCCTGTCGCTCCACAGATATGGAAATGTTCTTTAGCGATGTTTTCGTTAAAGCCAAGAATTCCATTCAAACCTGGATCTTCCTCATGAAGGCAGATAAAGGTATTGAGTTTTTTGGCTTCTACCATTGCTTCCTTAACCACTTTACTACTTTCAAGCGGAATTCCATCATCTGAAAAACCAACGGCTCCAGCTTCTAAAAGAGCCTTAAAGTCTGTCAAGTCTTGGCCATTAAAGTTCTTGGTAATAGTCGCAACTGTCTTGACGTTAATCTTTTCCTTGGCAGCAGACTGGAGAACTTCTTTCAAAGTCTCTACGTCCGAAATGGTTGGACTAGTATTAGCCATCATGACAACTGTTGTAAAGCCACCTGCAGCGGCCGCTAGGGCACCGGTATGGATGTCTTCTTTGTGGGTTTGACCAGGTTCACGGAAATGAACATGGATATCCACCAAACCAGGCGCAACCACAAGACCAGTAGCGTCGATCACTTCTGCTCCTTCTTCCTTGATTTCGGCATCTATTTTGACAATTTTCCCATCTTGCACTAAAACATCACACACTTGATCCAAACCAGACTTAGGATCCATTACACGACCATTTTTTATTAGTAGCATCTGCTTTCTCCTTTATTCATAGAAATCAACTTGGGTATCCAATAATTTGTCCCCATCATAAACAAACTTGGCTGAAAAGAAGGGTTTATCTTCTAAAAGCCACCCAACAAAGGTGTGATCACCCTCCCAAGTTGGCTTGCTCAAAACTTCATCATAGGGAACCCATTCTAAAGTTCCCTCGTTGCAGTCAATCAAGTCACCCTCAAACTCCGTTACCTTAAAAACATAGGTGTACCAGTCTAAATCTGGTGTGAATTCTGGAAAAGTGATAACACCTTTTAGAACCGGCTTGGCTTTGAGCCCTGTTTCTTCGAGGATTTCACGCGCTGCACATTCCTGTGGAGTCTCACCTCGCTCTAGCTTTCCACCCACACCAATCCATTTGCCTTCGTGGACATCATTGGGCTTCTTATTACGATGGAGCATGAGCAGTTCTTTTCCGTTATCAATGTAGCAAATCGTCGCTAACTGAGGCATATTATCTCCTTATCTAAGCCAATCTATTGGCACTTGTCCTGTCTCTTTTAAGAATGCATTAGCCTTGGAAAAAGGCTTGGAACCCCAAAATCCTCTGTAAACAGATAAAGGACTTGGGTGAGCTGATTCAATAATCAAGTGATGAGGATTGGTAACCAAGACTTTCTTCTTACGTGCATAGGATCCCCAGAGTACAAAAACGACTGGTCTGTCTAGATCATTGACCACCCGAATCACAGCATCCGTAAAAGGCTCCCATATCTGCCCAGCATGACCATTGGCCTGACCAGCAGGAACCGTCAAGCAAGCATTGAGAAGTAAAACTCCTTGCTCAGCCCAAGCAGTCAAATCATGAGATGCTTTAACTCCAATATCATCTGCTAATTCTTTCAAGATATTTTGCAAGGATGGTGGAGCTGGGATAGAGTCAGGTACCGAAAAACTTAAGCCCTGCGCCTGACCTGGTCCATGATAAGGATCCTGCCCCAGAATCACCACCTTAACCTCTTCAAGCGGTGTAGTTAATAGAGCCTGAAAAACTTTTTTCTTAGGTGGATAAACAGTTCCCTGAGCATAGACCTGTTCCATAAATTGATTGATTTTCCCAAAATAACCTTCAGGTAATTGCTCCTTAATCAAAGCATGCCATGATGAGTGTTGCATCTTTCTCTCCTTTATCGTATCCATCTAAAAGCACGTCTTAATTCATCCGTACCATTTTTAAAAAAGCATAAACCATGTGCAAGAATGATCTTATCCGGTTTCCAGTTTAACATACGGGAAAAGGAAACCTTTGCTTCCCTTTGTCTTCCTAAAAAAGTCATCCGATAGTCAATAGGAGTTTGACCATCAGGGGCTGTTACACGAGCTAAACGATAAACTTTTCTTCGGATTGGACTAGCTATCTTTTCTGGTTCAAAATTCTCTATAAGGTCCGTTACAATGAGTGTTTTAGTTGATTTATGAAAAAACACCACTTCTTCAATCACAGAACTTCCCTTAAAAATAAGTTGATCAATCTCATCAGACCATAAGTCAGGTGCCTTATCTGTTAAAGGAGCATCAAATTCCACCATGACATTCTGACTTTTTGCTCTCTCTTCAACTCCTGGACTAGACCATGCTTGTGCATAAGGATATCTTTTTTTCCAATCTTCAATATAGGCGTAGTGAATCTTATTTGGTGAAATCAGGTAAGCGACTCTGCCCAAAGCGTCCAGTTCAGTAAACAGTTTCTCATTTGGCGCAATCGGAGAGTGAATCCAAAGTTTGCCATCATTTAACTTAATCACCGTCATACGTGTCTGAAAAGGAAGGTTGAAGATCTTCATGTCCATTTGAATCAAATCACCATCTACTATCCAGATATTCTGATCAACTTCCTTTAGTGTATACAATGGTTCATAAAGAGAAAGTTCTGGTCTTGACATCGTTTACTATTCCTTCATTTTTACTGCCTCTATTATAGCAAAAAGTGGCTATCTAAACCACTTTTTACAGTTCTTATATATACTGTTATTCATCCTAGTATTGGACATTAGTATTTACAGTATCAATCAGCTATTAGAAACTTTTCGATTGTATCAATAGCATAGGAAAGTTGATTATTTACAGACTTCATCCGTTCAAGATTAGCGTCCATATAGTAGAGTTCAGATAAACCACCCCTAGGGAGAAAGAGTGAATAGTGGATATTCATCTTCTCTCGAGTACTTAACTCTATATGATTGCTTATGATATACTTTAACTCTTTTAACGAATTTACTTGAGCAACCACACCTTTTAACTGATACTGCTCGATGAGGTTTAGTAAATTGTCAATCTCTTCAATGACTTTAGTTTCCATATCATCCCCTCTTAGAAAAAGTACTACATAGTATCCAAACAATCCAGTATATCTTGGTAAGAATGAACTTCATAAGTCGGCTGGGCTTGCGTCTTGTTTTTCAGATGATGGGGATTGTACCAGATAGTATCAATACCAGCATTATTGCCACCTTGAATGTCGGCGGTTAGAGAATCTCCAATCATAAGGGCCTTTTCTTTATAAAATCCAGTAATCTGTTGACCAATTTTTTCATAGAATAGTGCATCAGGTTTTTGCGTTTGCAACTGCTCGGAGATAAAGACTTGGTTGAAATAGGGAGCCAGACCTGATTGAGCCAAACGACCTGTCTGAATAGCAGTAATGCCATTTGTCGCAGCGTACAGCTCATAATCACGCTCAATGAGACAGTCCAAAAGTTCATGAGCTCCCGAAAGGATTTGTCCTTGCTGGGCTAGAAAAAACTGGTAACGCTGAGCAAGTAACCTACCGTCTTTCTCCAGTCCAAAATGAGCAAACAAACGTAAAAAGCGCGTGTTAACCAGTTCTTGTTTACTGATTTTCTTTTGTTCCAAGTCCTTCCAGAGAGCCTTGTTCATAGGAACATAATAGTCTTTATAGGCTTGAATGTCTGCAACTCCTTCTTCTTTTAAAAGTTGCGTCAGTGCCACATCCTCAGCAGCATCAAAATCAAGCAAGGTGTGATCGAGATCGAAAAGTAGAAATTTGTAGGACATTGAGTTTCCTTTCTGAAAATTCATTAAGAACATTATAGCATAAATGAACCTTTGATTTATTGAGTTTCAAATACTTTTTACACTCACATTTTGACCGTGCTCAAGTGCAAATCTAAAACTAGTCAGCAAAACTTCTATTAAATCTTTTCCGGAACTCGTTATGAAATAATGTGATAAATTTGTTATATGCTCTGCGATATTATTTCCCCAAGGAGGAGTGAGTGACAAATCTTCAAAATCCCATATAACATCCTGAGGGAGAAATTTTTTCAACTCCTCTTGGATAGATACCAACTCAGCTATTCCTCTTTCAACAGATTCAAAAGGAACATCTCCCCAGTAAAGCTTATTCATTATTACTGGGTATCTACTTCCCCACTCATTATTCTCTAAGCGAACATAAATAGTCGAAAAGAATGAATTAAAAAGACTCCCTTCTCCTATAGTCCACCAATTATAACCAACCATTAACCCTACAGACATAGATATTCTCCTACTCATTTTTAATATTATTTAACGTCAACTAAAGTTTTATATTGATAGTATCTAAAACATACATTCATTCCCCCTACCCCAACTCCTTGGCTATTCTGCTTTTTTCAAGTTTTCCCTTGGTAATTCGTTTCCATAAAACAAGAGGGTTCAAACTATAAGATAGGCGTAGGAGGAAATAATTAACCCATTCGATAAGGGCAAAAAGCTGTATCAACGTGGCTAAGATAGTCACTAGGACACTCTGTGCATTCCAGACAATAAAAGGAAAGCCTGAAATAAGTAAAACGAGGTCTAGTATTCTGAGCACACCATATAGTTTAGGGACATTTTCACTTCCGAACTGAGGTTTCGAGAGTCTTCTAATCAAAATCGCCCAATAGATTGAACCTTGAAGCAAAATAAATGTCAGTAAAGACAACGGATGAAGAATAGAGATCAAACCATTCCAATCACCAAGCCTATTTTTCAAAAGGAAAAAACAAAACCAAATAGATAGGACGGCTGTGAACTCTCCCAAACAGAGGGACATCAACTCTTTTCTAACTTTCTCTTTTTGTATGTTCATCATCTCACCCATCTATCTATCATCCTATATCAGAAAAAAGCCATTCGATCCATTTTCTAGTCAACATTTCTCAGAATCAAGTCATTCTAAGTATCGAACAGTATAATCACTTTAATATAAATTCAATTCTAAGTTTAGAATTGCATTTGTATATATTTTTTAGATCTATTCTAAGTCTATGACAGCTTTAAATTTTAATTTTTGAAGGATTCTAAAGCTAGAAGAGCTCAAAAATCACGAGAACTAAGCTATTCGAAGCTTAGAAGAAGATTTTCCAACCTTCATAAACTCTTCAATTAACGTTTCTTACAATTTTTCTGATGAGCTTTGAGTTTTTTCAGAGCCCAGTCATAGTGACTGGAGGTGCTACTGACAAAGTAGGAACCTAGACTTGTCCCACCCGTCCATTTATAGGTACCTTTTGTGAACAATTCGTCATTGCTGAAGCCTTCCATTAACTCTAAAACCTTTTTATGCGATTGATTGAGGAGTTTGGTCGCTTCTTCTACGGACGTTTTCTGATGCTTCTTCCAAATAGCGACATTCATTTCCCCATAAGTTTTCCAATTATAAGGTTCAGGGAGAAAAGTTCTTTCTTGACCTTTTTGATTAGAATGTACCCAAGTTAAAAGTAATTGCTGCCATTCATATAGATGGATCAAAACATCCCGTAGATTTTTATCTCTATTCCAGTGAGCTTCTTTTTTCTTTTGGTCTTTTGAAAAATCAAAAGGAGTCTGTAGCTCCTCTTCACTTAATTTAGATATAAAGTGATTGAGCTTTTCATAGTTTTCCTTAGAGGCTAACACTAGCTCCTCTTTCGTTTTTGGTCTAGGCATGGGAGTTCTCCCTTCATCTTCAACTAGAATAAGCTATTTTCTTACTTCATTATACCATAATCAAAAAGCAGTTCTTCATTTTACGAAAAGCTGCTTTTACTAACTATTTTTTTATGCTTATAGTCACTACTTTACATATAAATCTCTAAAACGACCATCCACTTCAGCCATCTGATAAAGCAAGTGGGCTAGTTCTTGATAATCTTCTTTTAAACATGAAAGATGGGCTTGGCTAAATAGAGTAGCCAATTCTTCTTTTAATCTTGCCCCTTTCGGATCATGATCTTTTAAGAACTTACTGAGATAGAGATTTCGAACAGCTGCAAGTTTAAAGCTAAAATACTGGTGCAGTTGTCTTTGCTCCGTATTTAAGCCGTTTTCAGCAACTACTTTTGCATAGCATTCCAACACACCACTTTGACCATTCAGATATCGGGTCTTCATAATCCTTGCTGTTTCTTGATAGATTTCAGTCTGACTAGGACTCTTGACCTTCTTAAAATTTCCCCACATGGAGTAGGCTCCGCGCTTATAGTCAATAGCCTCTGCCTTCCATGCTTCTAGTATGTCATTAAAAGCAACCTTCATACAGGCAAAACCAGCTGGATCGTGCAAATAGAGGTACTGATCATCAATGTCATACACGGTTACAAAGTGATCCACACCATAAAGGATTGTGTGATTGGGATTGTAGGTCAGATGGCCCATATCAAGAGGCCCCAGTACGACAGATCCATTGGACAGAAATGTTTCCAACTTTCCTTTAATCTCTTCCAAATCTACTTCCGCTCCATCTTTTAGATAGAAATCCTCATAGTCAAACCCTAGTATTTTTAAGGAATGGGAGATGGAAAGGTCTGGCATTCCATTATCAAAGAATACTAGAGGGTGCTCCTCATCTTCCTTTACGATACTAGCGCCATTTCCCATCACCATAATTGCCTCTAAAAAATCTGCTTTAAAGTCATAACCATAGGTTTCTAGTGCCATTGCCAATGAATAGCTATAGCAAAGTGACACATCTCCAAAATACATCTGCATATTCATGCCTCCTTATCTTCTATGGGACTATTATACCGAGAAAACTATTCTCATGCCCCATAAAATCCAAACAAAAAATAGGGCATGTTTGCTTTACGGACATGAATTTCCACAATAAAAGACTCTGTAAAAGCTATCTTCTACAGAGTTGGTTTTGCATCTTTATAAAATGTCAGAAAATGATCTAGTACTTAATCACTGGTATCCAGAGTTCCATTTGATAGTCTGGTGACGACATGTCTCCCTCGGTGTATACTTCAAAGTCTGGTGCTCCTGAGTGGCGATAGCCAGTTTCTGGGAAAAAGACTTCCAAGACATATTTCCAAGCATGATGGATACTGGCTGGTATGGCCCCCTTGACTGGTACGATAGCATATTCAGCTTCTGCGATTTCTTTGATCGACAGACCTAGTTCTTCTGCTTTCGCTTTATCCGCCACATCATAAGCGGCCATATAGTTAATGATTTCGCCTTCTTTGACATCCGAGCAGACGCCAAAGGATTGGCCATTGCCCAAACTTTCCATGCTTTCAAAGCTGTGATTTGCATAGAGCTGCTCCCAAGCAGACGGGCACTGGCTATTGTCAATAGCTTCCAATAGGACGCCTGCCACGGTAAAAGCAGGTTTCTTTTGAATCTTGATATCCATGTTCTTTCCTCCTGTAATCTTTAAGGATAATTGAAGTCTAGGAAAGACCCGATAAGGTTTTCCATTTCGAACTTCTGAGGGGGTCGCACCATGGAATTTCTTAAAGGCTGCGCTAAAGGCATCCGCAGACTCATAGCCGTATTTCAGTGCTATATCAATGACTTTCTCAGAGCTTTCCCGCAAGTCTGTCACTGCTTCTGACAGCCTGCGATTGCGTAGATATTCCGCTAAAGTCATATCTGCTAGGATGGAAAAGAGCCTGCTGAAGAGAGCATAAGAATAGCCCGATAGCTGCTGGAATTTCTGCAAGTCCACTTCTGCGTCCAACTTGCTTTCTAGATATTCCATGGTTCGATTGAATTGATGCATCATATTCTTTTTCACCTCATAAAAGATACTAAGGCCGTTAAAAGCAAAGTGAAAATAGGAAAATTGACGGGGAGGCTCCTGCTCCGAGAAAATTTCATCTTTTTCACACAGCTTTTATGCCGTGTTCAATTCTAACTATAGTCTAACAGATATAAGATACTTCTGCCCTAGAATTTTTGTACAATATTTAGAGGGGGATTCTACAACCTATCCCGCAGCTTCTCAACAAAGAGATAGGCTGCAGGGCAGGTCAAGGTATTCTTAATCGTCAAATGGTTGATTTGATGGATCTTTTTCCGGTCTGTATGGGGAAATTCACGGCAAGCCTTGGGACGAACGTCATAGATGGAACAGAGATTATCTCCTCCTAGAAAGGGGCAGGGCATGGATTTGAAAATCTTATCCCCATCTTCGTCTACCTGCAGAAACTCCGCTTCAAAAGCTGGTAATTTCATCTTAAAGTACTTAGCAATACGGGTAATATCGGCTTCCTTAAAGTCAGGCCCCAAAGTCTTGCAACAGTTAGCACAGGCAGTACAATCAATCTCAGCAAAGACTTCTTGGTGAATCTGCTGCGCAATCTTATCTAAGTTTTTAGGAGGTTTTTTCTTTAGATTAGCTAAAACTTTACGATGCTCCTTCTGCTTTTGCAGTGCTAGTTGGTGGTAATACTCAATATCAATTTCTTTAGACATAGTTTCTTTCTAATATCAGTGTTTTTGTCTATTATACCATAATCTCAGCCCCCTTTTTGCCCCCGGAACAGAAAAAAGCCCTTCGGAAAAAATCCGAGGGGCTTAAAACGTTGCTAAATCAACGGCCGAACTTTTGAATTTCAAGGTTCGGGATAAAATAGTTCACTGAACTATTTTATTTTTTCAAGTTGTAGAATGATTTCAATCCACGGTATTCAGCTACTTCACCAAGTTGGTCTTCGATACGAAGCAATTGGTTGTATTTAGCGATACGGTCTGTACGTGAAAGTGAACCAGTCTTGATTTGTCCTGCGTTAGTTGCAACTGCGATGTCAGCAATTGTTGAATCTTCAGTTTCACCTGAACGGTGTGATACAACGGCAGTGTAACCAGCTTCTTTCGCCATTTCGATAGCGTCGAATGTTTCAGTAAGAGTACCGATTTGGTTAACTTTGATAAGGATTGAGTTAGCAGCACCTTCTGCAATACCTTTTTCAAGGTAAGAAGTGTTTGTTACGAAGAAGTCGTCACCAACCAATTGTACTTTACCACCAAGACGTTCAGTAAGAGCTTTCCAACCGTCCCAGTCGTTTTCGTCCATACCATCTTCGATAGTGATGATTGGGTATTTGTTTACCAATTCTTCAAGGTAGTCGATTTGTTCTGCAGCAGTACGTACAGCTGCTCCTTCACCTTCGAATTTAGTGTAGTCGTAAACTTTACGTTCTTTATCGTAGAATTCTGATGAAGCACAGTCAAATCCGATAAATACGTCTTTACCAGGAACATATCCAGCAGCTTCGATCGCAGCAAGGATAGTTTCAACACCGTCTTCAGTTCCTTCAAAACGAGGAGCGAATCCACCTTCGTCACCTACGGCAGTTTCCAAACCACGTGATTTAAGGATTTTCTTAAGAGCGTGGAAGATTTCAGCACCCCAACGAAGAGCTTCTTTGAATGATGGTGCACCAGCAGGTACGATCATGAATTCTTGGAAAGCGATTGGAGCGTCTGAGTGAGAACCACCGTTGATGATGTTCATCATTGGAGTTGGAAGAACTTTAGTGTTGAATCCACCAAGGTAGCTGTAAAGTGGGATTTCAAGGTAGTCAGCAGCAGCACGAGCTACAGCGATAGACACACCAAGAATTGCGTTTGCACCCAATTTACCTTTGTTAGGAGTACCGTCAAGTGCGATCATAGCACGGTCGATAGCTTGTTGGTCACGTACATCGTAGCCGATGATTGCTTCAGCAATGATGTTGTTTACGTTGTCAACAGCTTTTTGTGTACCAAGACCACCGTAACGAGATTTGTCACCGTCGCGAAGTTCAACTGCTTCGTGTTCACCAGTAGAAGCTCCTGATGGAACCATACCACGTCCGAAAGCACCTGATTCAGTATAAACTTCTACTTCAAGTGTTGGGTTACCGCGTGAGTCTAGGACTTCGCGAGCGTAAACATCAGTAATAATTGACATTTTTTACTCTCCTTTGAGTTAAATTTTTTACACCTCTATGATACCTTAAAAATAAGCGTTTTTCAAGAAAAAACGTTATCTTTGTGCAAATTTTCCTTAACTTTATAAAGTAATCGCTTTCTTTTGTCTGTTTTCTTACGATTTTTGTGATATACTGTTTTTATGACAGATTTATCAAAACAACTACTAGAAAAAGCTCATGGTGGGCCGAAATTAAACCCTGACGAACAACGCCGCTATCTCGGGACTTTCGAGGAAAGAGTTCTTGGCTATGCTGATATCAGTACTGCCAATAGTCCTGAATTAGAACATGGATTTTTCTCTATTTTAGAGGGGTTTCAAGAAAAGGTAGAGGCACTTTTTGTGAAGATTTCACCAAATATCGAGTTTGACAAACAGGTCTTTTACTTAAAACAAGCAAAGGAAAGCAACTGTCAGGCGACCATTGTTTCAGATGATCATATCACCTCTCCTTTTGGTCTTGTCATTCATACAAATGAACCTGTTCAAGTAGACGAAAAAGACCTTAGACTTGCTTTCTCAAACCTCTGGGAGGAGAAAAAGGCAGAAGCTCCTAAAAAATCTATCTGGAAAAAATGGTTTGGTTAATGATTTCTCATATTTAATAAACGACCAATATTAGTAGATGTGTGCTCCAAATAGAGTCTTGCATTTTTCAGACTGTCTTCCAAAGGTTCACTTTTTTCTAAAATAGAAAAGGTTGCTTGTATATTTTCGAATGGTAGGGAAGGTAAATCATCAGCAAGACTTCCACAAATAGCAATAACAGGAACTCCATTAGGGGTTCTTTTTGCTACACCGATAGGAGCTTTTCCAACAAAGCTTTGACTGTCCAGTCTACCTTCTCCAACGATAACCAAGTAGGCCCCTGCAACCTTCTTGTCAAAGTCAATCAAATCTAAGCAAGTGTCAATCCCAGATACGATAGTGGCCTCAGCAAAGGCACAGAGCCCAGCCGCAATCCCACCGCCGGCTCCTGCTCCTTTAAGAGAGAGGGTTGATGGTGAAAATTTTTCATAGAACCGCTGTATAGCCAAATCTACTGTCTCAAACAAAGCAGGATCCAAGCCCTTTTGTTTTCCAAATGTATAGGTCGCTCCTTGAAGACCACATAGAGGGCTCACGACATCTGCTAAAATGCGGATTTTCACATCTTCAGGTATCCTATACAACTCGCTGTCTGAAACTAACTCGAATTCAAGCAAAGTCTGACCGCAAGCTGGCAATTCTTTTCCATTCTTATCATAAAAACGATAACCTAAACCAGCAGCAATGCCTATCCCACCGTCATTACTAGCCGTACCACCAACGCCGACATAGATATCTTTCATCCCTTGATCAATGAGATGGCGGATCAATTCTCCGATACCGCGAGTTTGGATGTGGAGAGGGTTTCGTTTCTCCCGCGGAATCTTTCCAAGACCAACCAAGTCAGCAACTTCAAAGAGCGCTATTTGACCTTTTTGAAAGTAGCGCATGGATTCTTTTGGGCCAAAAGGTCCCGTAACCTCTTGCCATTTTTCTTTGAGTTCAAGAGAATGTCGGATAGCGTCTACAGTTCCTTCCCCGCCATCACCTACAGGGCAAAGCAGACATTCTACATCTGCTATCGATTTTTGGAATCCTCTTTTTATAGCTTGAGCGACCTCTTCTGCCGTCAAACTTTCTTTAAAAGAATCGGGTGCAATTACAATTTTCATAGTTCCCTCTCATTCTAAGAAATCAATCAAAGCTAGAACTTCTAAAAAATCCCTCGTATCTACATAACAAGCTATCTCAGATTTTACGATTTCTTTAGCACAAAATGCAATACCGCATCCTGCTGACTTTAACATCAAGAGGTCATTGGCGCCATCACCTATAGCAATCGTTCTTTCTTTGGAAAGTCCTAATTCCTTTCTCCATTTCTCAAGAGTAACTTGTTTTACTTGACCTGTCACAATTTCACCAACTAATTTTCCTGTTAAAAAACCGTCTTTGACTTCCAACTGGTTGGCGGAGAAATAGGAAATACCAAGGGATTTTGCTAATCTTTCAACTATTGGTGTAAAGCCACCAGACACTAGACCGACTAGAATGCCCTTCTTTTGAAGTATGGAGATAAATTCTTGAGCATTCTTGGACAGATGAATGGATTTGAAGACAGTATCAAAGACCGAAACCGGAAGGCCTTTTAACAAAGCTACCCTCGCTCGTAAACTTGTTTCAAAGTCCAGTTCACCTCGCATTGCCTGGCTTGTAATCTGCGATATTTCTTCTTCGCAACCTGCTTCTTTTCCTAAAAGATCAATCACTTCTTCTGCTATCAGGGTGCCGTCAACGTCCATGACACACAAGCCTTTTACTTGAGACATAAACTTTCCTTTCTAAACAGCCCAAAAATCGTATGAAAGAATCATACGATTTTATCTATTAGTTGACTAAACTATGGTACAAGTCAAGATAAGACTTACAAGCTGTATCCCATGAGAAATCGCATTCCATAGCTTGTTTTTGTAGATTTCTCCAAACTTCCGGCTGGTACTTATAAACATCCAAGGCTGTTTGGAAACTCCAGTTAAGCCAGTATGGTGTTAAATTATCAAAGCTAAATCCAGTTCCAGTTCCTTCGATTGGATTGAAGGATTGAACCGTATCACGCAAGCCACCCACTTCATGAACCAATGGTAGAGTTCCATAGCGCATCGCCATCATTTGAGACAAGCCACATGGTTCAAAACGACTTGGCATGAGGAAGAGATCACAAGCTGCGTAGATTTCTTGAGCGAGCTTGACGTCAAAAGTGATATTTGCTGATAGTTTGTCTGGATAGACTTGCGCAAACCAGGAGAAGGAATGTTCAAAAGCTGGGTCACCTGTTCCTAAAAGGACTATTTGAACGTCCTCCTGTAAGAAACGATGCAAGCTTTCTACAACAACATCAAAACCTTTTTGGCGCGTCAATCGAGAGACAATCCCAACTAGCGGAACATCTGCTCGCACAGGCAACCCAACTCTCTCTTGTAATTTTGCTTTGTTTTGAGCTTTTCCAGACAAATCTTCTTTATTAAAATGATAATCTAAAAGTGGGTCTGTTTGAGGATTATAAAGATCTGCGTCAATACCATTAACTATACCTGAAACCTTACCTGACTCCATCCGAAGAATCTGGTCCAAACCGCAACCAAACTGACTGGTCATAATCTCGTGCGCATAGCTAGGGGAAACGGTTGAGACACGATCCGCGTAGAGAATGCCTGCTTTCATCCAGTTGAGACAATCATTCCAGCGAAGGGTGCCATCAGCATAACGTTCAAAGCCAACACCGAACAAATCCCATAACATTCCTTCAGAAAATTGACCTTGAAATTCCAAATTGTGAATGGTTAAAACTGTTCTGATTCCTTGATATGCCTGAATCCAATGGTACTTTTCTTTTAACAAGAAGGGAATCATGGCTGTGTGGTAATCATGAACATGGAGAAGGTCAGGGATAAAGCCGATGCGTTCCATGGCTTCAAGAGCAGCCAGTTGGAAGAAGGCAAAGCGTTCACCATCGTCAAAATCACCGTACACATGACCACGGAAGAAATAATACTGATTATCAATGAAGTAGAAGGTTACCCCATTCAAGACCGTTTTCTTAATACCACAGTACTGTCTACGCCATCCTACACTAACTTCAAAGTGGAGAACATCCTCAATCTGGTCTCCAAACTTTGCTTCTACCATATCATAATAAGGTAAGAAAACTGCAACTTCGTGCCCCGCTTTTACAAGTGATTTGGGAAGTGCACCAATGACATCGCCCAAACCACCTGTTTTTGAAAAGGGTGCTCCTTCTGCCGCTACAAATAAAATTTTCATGAATAAATGTCCTCTGTTACTGTTTCACCCTTCTTCACTACAACTGGATGTTCTGCTGTGCCTCGAATGACAACACCGTCCGCAACCTCAACGCCCTTATCCAAGATAGCATATTCAACTTGGGCACCTTGTCCAATCACAACACGAGGGAACAGAACGCTGTTCTTCACCACACTATCTTTGTGAACATAAATGTTACGAGATAGGACCGACTGAACTACTTCACCCTCAATGATACTACCAGAAGCAAACTGAGAAGTACTTACTTTTGAAGTATTCGCATAGTAGGTTGGTTCTTCATTCTTAACTTTTGTATAAATCTTTTGATTTGGTGAGAAGAGAGAGTAGAACTTTTTAGATTCAAGCATATCGATGTTTGCTTGATAGTAGGATTGAACAGAGTGAATATTTGCTAAGTAACCTGTGTATTCGTAAGCAAAAGCTCCTTCTTTTACAGCTAAATCGCGAAGGACATAGCGCAACTTTTCAGGATATTCTTTCTGAGCCTCTTCTTCAAGTCGTTCAATCAACCAAGGAGTATCCACAACAAAGATATCTGTAGACATGTTGAAGAGTTCATCTGTAGATTTATTATCAAAGAGTTTGTGCGAACGAACATGGTCAGTTTCATCGATTTCCAAAATAGCATTCACATCTGAAATGTCTTTCTTTGGAAGTTTCTTATATACAACTGTGATCGGACCATTCGTTGTATTGTGTAGGTGGAAGACTTGATTCAAGTCAATATTCACCAGCACATCGCAGTTAATCGAAACGGTTTGGTTTGAACCTGAACGTCTCAAGTAGGTAAGAAGCTGTTGGTAATACTCTTTTCCAACTGTGCTGCTTTCAACACGAGTATTGTAAATTCCTAGATAGTAGTGACTTAGAAGGGTTGACAAGCCCCACTCACGACCTGAACGAATATGGTCAAAAACTGAGCTGATATTATCTTGTTGGAAAATACCAAAGATACTACGAACACCTGCATTTGCAAGACTGGAAAGGGGGAAGTCAATCAAACGGTATTTCCCACCGAAAGGCAAGCTAGCTACCGGACGGTGTTCTGTTAACGTTGACATATCATGAAAACCAACTGTGTTTCCCAAAATGGCTGAATATTTATCAATCTTCATCTGTTGCTACCCCCACTACTTCATTGTATCCTACTACTTGTACTTCGTCAGTTCCGTCAATCTCTACGCCGTCTGCAATAATGGCACCCTCACCAATAATAGCACGAGTAATCTTTGCTCCATGGCCAATAATAGCCCCACTCATGATAACAGAATCAACGACCTCAGCACCTTCACGTACTTGTGCTTCTGTTGAAAGAATCGAACGTTTAACAGTTCCATCTACAAAACAACCATCCACGACCAATGAATCTTCAACGTGAGCATGCGCACCAAAGTAGTTTGGTGGTGAAATCAAGTTTCTAGAGTAAATTTTCCACTGACGATTGCGGCTATCCAAGGCATTTTCTGGCGAAATGTACTCCATATTAGCTTCCCAAAGTGACTCAATCGTACCAACATCTTTCCAGTAGCCATTAAATTCATAAGCATAGACACTTTCACCAGACTCGAGATAGTTAGGGATAACGTTCTTCCCAAAGTCTGACATATCCACATTGCTCTTTTCAGCAGCAACAAGCATATTGCGAAGTCGTTTCCAGTCAAAAATATAAATCCCCATCGAAGCCTTTGTAGACTTAGGTTGCGCAGGTTTTTCTTCGAATTCAACGATACGGTTATTGGCATCTGTATTCATGATACCGAAACGGCTAGCTTCTTTGAGAGGTACGTCTAGGACAGCTACTGTCAAACTGGCATTGTTATCCTTATGGGACTGAAGCATATCATCGTAGTCCATCTTGTAGATGTGGTCACCAGAAAGAATCAAAACATACTCAGGATTAACACTGTCGATGTAGTCAATGTTTTGGTAGATAGCGTGACTAGTCCCTTCAAACCAACGGTTTCCTTCGCTGGCTGAATAAGGTTGTAAAATAGAGACACCTGAATTGATACCATCCAATCCCCAGCTAGAGCCATTTCCGATATGGTTATTCAAAGCAAGAGGTTGGTACTGAGTAATCACACCAACATTATGGATTCCAGAGTTTGCACAGTTGGAAAGAGCAAAGTCAATGATACGGTAGCGCCCACCGAATTGCACTGCCGGTTTGGCAATGCTTTGAGTGAGTTTTCCGAGACGTGTTCCTTGCCCACCCGCAAGGATCAAAGCTAGCATTTCATTCTTCATTTTCTACTCCTTTATAAAGTCATGTGAACGTTAAAATCGAAAGAAGGTTGGAAGTCAAACTTTTTTATAAAAATAATAGGAAATCCATTTCTCTTGTGTTTCAAGTCCAATACAAGTACATCCGTCTTTAAAATCTAAAAAATTATCATCAACAGCCCATTATTCTTTTTTCTTAGCTTGTTTCAAACGACGCTTGATCTTCCAGATACTTGCTCCCATAGCTGGCAAGGTGAAGGTCAAGGTCTGCTCATAATCCTTCCATAAGCCTTCTTGAGTCTGAACTGTTTGATTGTGCTCTTTCCACACACCTCCCCATTCTTCTAATTCTGTATTCCAAACTTCTTCGTAAATACCTGCAACAGGTAAACCAATCGTAAAGTCCTTACGTTCAACTGGTGCCATATTAAAGACACAGACTAACATTTCGTCCTTCTTGCCCTTACGAATAAAGGAAAGGACACTCTGATCTCTATTATCAGCATCGATAATCTCTATACCATCATAACTAGTATCAATTTCCCAAAGACAGCGATGGTCTTTATAGAATTGATTCAGTTGTGAAGTGAAATGCTTCATCTTGGCATTCATTGGATCTTCTAGATTAGACCATTCTAACTGCTCCTCGGACTTCCACTCGAGGAATTGTCCGTACTCACTACCCATGAACAAGAGTTTCTTACCTGGATGACAAATTTGATAGGTGTAGAGATTGCGCAGACCAGCGAACTGATTGTAGCGATCCCCCCACATCTTATGCATCATACTCTTCTTACCATGAACTACTTCATCATGTGAGAAAGGCAGGAGATAGTTTTCATTGAAAACATACATAAAGCTGAAAGTCACAAGATTAAAGTCATACTTGCGATAAATCGGATCTTCCTCGTAGAAACGGAGAATGTCGTTCATCCAGCCCATATTCCATTTATAGTCAAAGCCAAGGCCACCCATTTCTTTCATACCAGTAATCTTTGTCGCTGATGAACTTTCTTCTGCAATCATCATGATATCTGGATGAGCTAACTTAATCACTGTGTTCAACCGTTGAAGGAAATAATAACCCTCGTAGTTAAGGTTTCCA
Organism: Streptococcus sp. KHUD_016; assembly: GCF_051106465.1. GTDB lineage: Bacteria > Bacillota > Bacilli > Lactobacillales > Streptococcaceae > Streptococcus. The sequence goes on from NZ_CP193663.1 coordinate 1,035,030, forward strand.
CCGTCCTTATTTGGAGTCCAAGGAGCATTATCATAATCTAGATACAGCATATTGCTCACTGCATCGACCCGGATACCATCTAAGTGGTAAAAATCAATCCAAAATTTAATACTTGAAATCAAGAAAGACTGGACCTCATTTTTCCCAAGGTCAAAATTCAGCGCACCCCAACCATAGTTATGAGCCTTGTTGTGGTCTTGGTATTCAAAAGTTGGTGTGCCGTCATAATATGCCAAGGCATCATCATTAATAGTGAAATGACCTGGAACCCAGTCTACGATAACACCAATGTTATTTATATGACACTCTTCAACGAAATCTTGGAATTCCTCAGGTGTACCATAGGAATGTTCAAAAGCAAAGTAACCCATAAGTTGATAGCCCCAGCTCAATCCAAGTGGGTGAGCCATTAAAGGCATGAACTCAATATGTGTATAGTTCATCTCAACTAAGTATGGAATCAACTCGTCTTTCAGTTGCGAAAACGTATAGGGACTACCGTCTGGATTTCTCTTCCAAGACCCTGCATGAGCCTCGTATATATTAACTGGTCTCTCAAAAAATCCCAGACGTTTGCGACGTGCTAGCCAAAGGCCATCTTTCCATTTCTTTTCACGGATATTGGTCAGAACTGCCCCTGTACCCGGTCTAGCTTCAAAATAAACTGCCAAAGGATCAATCTTCATAATCTGGTGACCATTTGCACGCGTGATATGATATTTATAAATCTGACCTTCCTGAGCTTGACTCGTAAAGACTTCCCAAACACCTGCCTCGTTTCTAACCATTGGAATCTGATTCTCAACCCAATCGGTAAAATCACCAACTAGATGAACTGCTTGTGCATTTGGGGCCCAAACCCTAAAGGTATAGCCTATTTCTCCGTTTTTCTCCTCTCTATGCGCTCCTAAATAATGCTGGAGGTGAAAGTTCTCACCTGTAGTAAAGGTTCTTAATGCTTCTTGATTATTCATTCAATCCCCTTTCTTTTGTAAGCGTTTTCTATAATTCTATTATACACTCTTTTAAGATAACTTTCAAGTAATTTACGAAGGAAATCATATTTTTTTATGAAAGCCTTCAAAAAATTACCTAGCATTTTAAAAAAGATATCCAGAAAATAGAACACGAAACAATTTCCATATATTTTTTTATTATAATACCAGAATATTCGTTTTTTATCAATTTTAAACTGCATTTTTTTGAAAAAAATAAAATCAGGAAGTCGTTTTCCTGATTTTATAAATTATTTCACATCAAAAACAATGGATTTAACATTTGTCATCGCTTCGATACTATATTTAATTCCTTGTACTCCTGCACCAGAACCTTTTACACCAAGGAATGGGAAATTATCTGGTCCACGTTGTGTTTTATTATTAATATGAACGGTACCAACTTCAAGTTTTTCAGCAATTTCAAACGCCTTCTTAAAGTCATTTGTAAAGACTGAAGATTGAAGACCGAATTCTGATTCATTAGCAATTTCTAACGCTTCATTAGCATCTGAAACTCGAATAATTGGAAGAACAGGTCCAAATGGTTCTTCCCAGGCTAATTTCATATCTCTTGTGATATAATCAAAAAGTCCTGGCCAAATGAGATTATTCTCACGTTTGATTAGGCTGAGCGCTTTGGCTCCTTTTTCCTGAGCGTCTTCAATCAATCCCCAGATGAAATCAGCTGAAGCATTATCAATAACTGGCGTGATATCTGCATTGTCAAATGGATTGCCTACTGTTAGCTTAGCAACTTCAGCTTGGAGCAATTCTGCCAATCTGTCTGCTACGTTTTCCACAACCAAAACACGTTTGATGGCAGTACAACGCTGACCAGAGTAGCTAAAAGCTCCACCTACGATTTGCTTAGCTGCATTTTCTAAATCTGCATCTTCTAAGACAATTGCTGCATCTTTTCCACCAAGTTCAAGCATAATTGGGCGCATACCAGCTAAACGACCAATACGCTCCCCAATCGGTGTTGAACCTGTAAAGTTAATGAAGTTCACTTCCTTGTGTTCGATGATGTAGTCTCCGATTTCAGAACCACGTCCAGTGATGGTGTTAAAGACACCTGCTGGGATTCCTGCTTCGTCAAATGCTTTAGCCAACAAAAGACCAGAAATAGATCCTTGTGTTGGTGGTTTAAACATAACGACATTTCCTGCAATCAAAGCTGGAGCAATCTTAGATCCAGAAAGGTTGACTGGATAGTTAAATGGTGCAATAGCTAGGACGACCCCAACTGGCTCACGACGGACAACAGCTAGTTTATTTTTACTTGCAGCTTCAAAACCGCCACCTTCCATTGCTTGTCCAGTGATACGGAGACCTTCCTCAGCAGCAAAACGAATCAATTCTGCTGTACGTACTACTTCTCCAATGGCTGCTTTAATCCCTTTTGCAACCTCTTTGGCAAGAATCGTACCAATTTTTTCTTTATCACGTTCCAAAATGTCTGCTGTCTTATGCAAATAAGCTGCACGCTCAACTGGTGCTAAATCACGCCATGCTGGGAGAGCTGTACGCGCTGCTTCCATAGCCTCATCTACTTCAGCCTGACTCATAGCGGGTACTGTCCCCAGTTTTTCTTGATTGATGGGAGAATAGATGGCAATTTCATTTTCCGATGATTTCCATTTTCCATTCACTAAATTCTGATAATTTGTCAAATTCTCTTCCTCCTGAAAATGATTAAAACTTATTTTATCAAATTTTCAGAAAATTACAACCCCTTTTTGGAAAATATTGATATTTTTTTCACAAACTTGATTCTTCAAATTATTTGAAATTTATTCCTATTAGATATTGGTTTTTCAATAAAAATCAAAAAAGGTCTAGTTTTAACTAAACCTTTTTGTAGCATTTACTATGAAAGTACCTTCAAGACTGCAACGCTGATATCATCAATCACATTAGACTCTTGAGAACGACTATTTGTCACAAGCATTTCTAGATTTCCTGCATTTTCAAAGTAGAAGGAAGTTCCCTTGGCATTGAATACCACCAATAAGTTCTCTGATCCACCGTGAATTTCGTAAACAATCCACCCACTATTTTCAGCAGCTGTATGGACGAAGACATGACGATAAACTTCTTCGTATGTAGGATAAGAGAAAGCCCGCCTTTGTGTTTTTAGGCGAATAATCTGGCGAATAAAGTCAATGCTCTCTTGTCTCTCATTGATTAAATCCCAGTTGACCTGGTTGACACTATCTGGAGCATTGTAGCTGTTCATGGCCCGTTCTCTATCTGCCGCAGTCAGCTCGCCATTTTCTCCAGTAGCAAGGAGTTTGGTTCGACCAAATTCTTGGCCAATTTCCATAAAGGACATTCCTTGCATGAGCAGGTTCATTGCTGTCGCTGTCTCAACCTTGCGCATAATCTGGTCAGAACTTTGATCAGGATGAAGCGTCGCCAGCAGGTCATGAAGATTGTAATTGTCATGGGCTTCAACATAGTTGAGAACCTGGTTTGGACTCAGATAAGAGCCCAACTCTCGGCTACCAAGAATAGCCTTGGCTACGATAGGTTCGGTGGCTGCACCGCTGACAAATCCTGACTTGATTGCACCATAAACTTCTCCTCCTTTAATCGCATCACGCTGATCATCGTTGAAGAATCCGATATTTGGCATCTGGTAGGCATTGTCCTTCTTGGCCTTATCATAAGGCGCAAGACCGATCCCCATATCCCAACCTTCTCCATAGGTGATAATACGTGGATCAACTTCATCAAGTGCCCAACGAATTGCCTGCATGGTTTTGACATCGTGAATTCCCATCAAGTCAAAACGGAAACCGTCAATATTGTATTCTTTCACCCAATAAAGGAGTGAGTCAATCATGTACTTACGGTACATTTCGTGTTCGCTTGCGGTTTCATTTCCAACACCTGTTCCGTTTTGAAAGGTTCCATCTGGATTCATACGATAGTAATAATCAGGAACAGTTGTTTGGAAAGGTGCATCGACCGTTGAGAAGGTATGGTTATAAACGACATCCATAATGACACCGATTCCTGCATCGTGATATGCCTGAATCATGGTCTTGAGGTCTCGAATAACCTGTCCAGGATCATCTGGGTTACTAGAGAAACTTGGTTCTGGGGCATTGTAGTTTTGAGGATCATAACCCCAGTTATAGGTTACATTTCCGTCCTCGTCGTATTCCTTATGGCGATCAAAGATTGGTTGGAGCTGAACATAATTACAGCCGAGTTCTTTGATATAGTCAAAGGCGGTTGCTTGGTCGAATTGGTTGGTCGTTCCTGTCTGGGCAGCACCAAGGAAGGTCCCTCGAAGATTTTCTGGAACTCCAGATGTTGGCGATTTTGTAAAATCACGAATGTGCATCTCACAGATAACCGCTTTACATGGGTTTTCCAAACGCCAAGGAGCGTCTGTCCCATGCTTGACTTTAAATCCTTCTACCTGTCTATCTTGCTGAGAGAGAATGACGGAACGTTTCCCGTCAGGGCTTGTAGCAATAGTGTAAGGATCTCGTGTCAAAGTCTGATGGTGTGGAAACTCAATCTGATACTGATAAGCTTTACCTGCAAGATTTTCGTCTAAATCTACACTCCAAACACCAATGGTATTGTACTTATGACTGTATGAATAGCTATTCCCACGCTCAAGATTAAAGGTTTTCCAAATCGGCGCGTCGTTACTTGTATTTTCATAAACGACCACTTGGACTGCTGTAGCGGTTGGAGCCCAGAGTTTAAAGCTTGTCTGGTAGTCAGAGATACTATACCCCAACTCTCCTTGGTATCCCCAATGGTGATCAAAACTTTCACTGTGAAAGGCTTTATCAAAAGCAAACGGGTTTCGATCTTTATAGCAAGAACTTGCAATGGCTGGATTTTCAGAATAATAAACCGTCTCATCACCATCCAAAATCCAAACCTCAGTCAACAGTGGATAATAGTTAAACCGTAGGAGATAATCTTTTGTCTTTCCATCTATTTCGACAGAAAAGGTCAGAGTATCGAGCCTTTCTGCACTTGTAACTGTAAAGGAGAATTTTGCTCCAAAATAGTCATTTTCATAATACAAATTTTCTTTAACATCTGCCTGTTTTCTACTGAATGAACAAGCATCATAATCCCCATTTTTTCGGTGAAAATGGATGACTACTGGGTATCTATACATTTCTTTTCCTAATTCCTAATTTCAATTTTAATTTTTTTATGTGGTGCTGAAGAATTTAGCGGGAATTTCAGCACAATAGAGAATAGCATTAATAGATATAAAAATACATCAGGAGAGATAGTTTCAGACTATCTAACATCTAGTTTTCAACTATTCTTTACAAACTTTCTAGCCAAGCTTCATCTCGAACTTCGATACCAAGTTCTTGTGCTTTTTGGAGCTTGCTTCCTGCATCTGCTCCTGCTACTACAAGATTCGTTTTCTTGGAAACACTGCCTGTGACTTTGGCACCCAGACTTTCAAGTTTGCTTTTGGCTTCTGAGCGCGTGAGACGTTCCAATTTTCCTGTTAATACAACTGTCAAACCTGACAAGGCTGCATCTGCTACTACTGTCTGCCCTTTGTAGTCCAGATTAACTCCAGCATCTTTCAACTCATCTAAGAGAATCTTCGACCCTTCTGTAGCAAAAAAAGTCTGAAGACTTTGAGCAATCACACTACCCAAGCTTTCAATACTTGCTACTTGCTCAGGATCAGCTTGGGCTAGATTTTCAATAGAGTGGAAATGTTGGAGCAAGAGTTGGCTAGCCTTGCTTCCGACATGGCGAATTCCCAGACCAAACAAGAGCTTTTCAGCAGAGTTTTCCTTGGATGCTTGAATGGCCTGATACAGTTTAGAAGCAGACTTTTCCTTGACACCTTCTAAAAGGAGAAAATCGTCTTCTTTCAAACGATAAATATCCGCCACATCCTTGACTAGATTGGCAGCAAAAAGCTTTTCGACGATAGATGGACCAAGACCCGTAATATTCATAGCATCTCGAGAGGCAAAGTGAATCAAACCTTCCATGATTTGGGCAGGACAGCGTGGATTGATACAACGAAGAGCCACTTCATCTTCAAAATGAAGCAACTGACTGTCACAGCTCGGACAGTTAGTCGGAATATCTAGTTTTTCTTCAGAAACACGTTTAGACTCTACCACACGCAGAACAGCAGGGATGATATCTCCAGCCTTATAAACGATAACCGTATCATCTTTGCGGATATCCTTTTCAGCAATATAATCTACGTTGTGAAGAGTTGCACGGCTAACAGTTGTGCCAGCAAGCTGAACAGGTGTTAGATTGGCAGTCGGGGTCACAACACCCGTACGACCTACTGTCCAGTCAACTGAAAGGAGTTGAGCTTCTTTTTCCTCAGCAGGAAATTTATAAGCTACTGCCCACTTAGGTGCTTTAACGGTAAAACCGAGTTCTTCTTGACCTGCTAGGTCGTTAACCTTGATGACCACCCCATCGATATCGTAAGGCAGTTTCTCCCGTTCTTGTCCTACTTCTTGGATAAAATCCCATACCTCATCTATACTTTGAGCCAATATTCGTTTAGGATTAACTACAAAACCAAGCTGTTCAAGATGCTCCAAGACCTTTTCTTGACTATCACGAGTTGAAGGGCTGGCTTCTTGATAGAGGAAAGTAGCAAGATTACGCTTGGCCACTACTGCTGTATCCAACTGACGCAAGGTGCCTGCAGCTGCGTTACGAGGATTAGCAAATTCAGGCTCCCCATTTTCTTGGCGGGCTTGGTTGACCTGATCAAAGGAAGCGCGTGGCATGTAACACTCTCCACGAACGGTGATATCTAGTTCTTCGGGCAAGGTCAAAGGAATGTCCTTGACACGCTTGAGGTTTTCGGTGATATTTTCACCAACAGAACCATCCCCACGTGTGGCACCAACAACCAAAATCCCCTTTTCATACGTAAGCGAGATAGACAAACCATCGATTTTCAGCTCACAAATATAGGTCGGTTGGGGTAATTCCTTTCGCACACGCGCATCAAAAGCTTCTAACTCTTCACGTGAAAAAGCATCCTGCAAACTGTATAGAGGATACTGATGACTGTATTTTTCAAAACCATCTAAAACCTTACCACCAACACGATGAGTTGGACTATCCGCTAAAACTTGATCTGGATAGGCGGCTTCCAACTCAACCAACTCTCGGTAGAGACGATCATACTCGCTATCTGAAACCGAGGGATTGTCACTCGTATAGTACTCGGTCGCATAGCGGTTGAGTAAGGCAACTAACTCATTCATTCTTTCATTCATAATCCCATTTTACCACAAAGCAAGCCCTCCTCACAATAGAGAAGGACTGAAAAATGATTCGTAATGAAATATTTTATAAAAAAGAGAAATTATAACTCTTTTTTAAAATGACTTCGCACATAAACGAGGGATAAACAAGACAGGATGATAACACCGCTTCCAATTATCAGAAAAGAAGAGAGATGGACACTTGGTAGCACCGTCATAAAGCCTTTTGCAATCGGCATAAATAGGATGGCTAAGGTAAAAATGGTGCTTAGTACTCTTCCCAAGTATTCCCCCTCAACCTTGGTTTGAACCTGAGTAAAAAAGTGAATATTAAAAATCGTCATAAACAGTTCACAAACTAAATTTCCAGAAAAGGAGAGAAAAGTTGGCAGTGGTAATCCCATCATAAAAACTCCAACTCCAGTTAAAGCCAATAGAATCAAAAGATTATAAACACTTGCCTTTATTTTACTAGCTAGAAGAGCTCCAATAATCGAACCAATAGCGCCCATAGTTAAAATAGTTGCATAAGCTCCTTCTACCCCGTATAGTCGATTTGAAAAAGGGAGGAGAAATTCAAAAGCTGCAAAAAAGAAATTAACACTGGAAGCTACTACCAAAAGGAAAAAGATCTCTTGCTGGCGCCAAATATAGCGAATCCCTTCTTTCATATCAGCAAAAATATTTTTCCAGCTGAAAGTCTTTTTCTCTTGTTCCTGAGTCTCTTTTTTTGGGAGAAAAGCTACTAAGGTAAATGCGATAAAAAAACTAATGGCATCTAAAACGAGCGTCATATGGAGACTGGCAAATTGTAAAACGAGAAAAGAAAGCACCGGAGAACTGACTCCTACAACCTGTAAAACTAACTCCAAGCGAGAGTTATAGGTCACAATCTCGTCTTTCTCTACAACCTCAGTTATAATGGCTTTGTTAGATGTACGAGAAAATGCAAAGGCAACCGCCTGAACAATATTGGCAAAAATCAAGGCAGCAATCATCAAGCTATCATCTCTGATGAAAGAAATAGCTAAGCAAAGAACGCCACAAATCAAGTCTGTCGTCATCAAAATTTTGCGACGCGAAAATCGGTCTGAAATCACTCCGCCAAAGGGATTGACCAGAATCGATGTGACGAGTTCAGAAATTTGATAAATCCCAAGAACAGTCTGCCCTATCGTTCCCATTGATGCCAACCAAACACTGTTTCCATAATCATAGAGCATATTTCCTATTTTATTAATAGCACCACGACTAATCAACTGGATTGCATGTCGATTCATATAAAAAACCCCTCTCAAATTTTGAAACTATTGTATCAAAACTGAAAGGAGTCTCTTTATTTTTCCCTTATTTGGGAAATTTAAGCATTTACAAATTTTTCATAATGTTCCTGATAGTAAGCCACTTGCTCTGGAAGCCCAAGCACATCAAAAATATGCATAGCCTCCTGCATCTGACTACAACCCTCTTCTTTCAAGTCTCTCTGGTAGAGGGCGAAACCTTTGAGATAATGGAAGATATTGCGCTCATAAAGCTTGATACCATTTCCAATCAACTTATCCACATAGCCCTCAAAATAGTCCGCATCCGCAAAGGAACGGTTTTCCAAACAATGCTGGTAACAGTTAAGAGCTAAAATCAAAACGAGTTTACGATGCCGACCAATTTCCTTGTAGTACTCTTCACTCTCCATAACTTCTCTGCCAATCCGAGCCACATAGTCCACATTGTAGAAAGTATAGAGATTACCGAAAAGAATCAACTCATACATAGTCCATTCTTCTGTTTGAAAAAGATAATCTGCTACCTTTTCCAAATCACTCTGCCTCATCGTGTAATGAGCATCTCTTTGACAAATCAGTCCTTGTAGCAGAATCCAATTCAGCTCAAAATAGAGGGGATTGGTCGAACTCTTTGCTTTCTCAAGCTGTTCCTTTTGTAGCTTTTGAAAACCTGCAATATTATTTGAGTAGTAAAGCGGAATAATCTGTGCCATCAAGGCAACATGTTCATGATTTTGAAAATCTCTAGCCTTGTCCATGAAATTTTCAATAGTCACATGAATATTGTCCAAAATCTCAAAGAAACGAGAAACTGCTAGATCAGACTCCCCAAGCTCGAAGCGAGATAACTGAGAGGTTGAACATGATTCACCTGCCGCCTCTTTTAAGGAGTACTTCCCACTTGTTCGAAATTCACGAAATACCTTTCCAAGATGTTCCATTTCTTACACCTGCTCTGATAATTCTTCCCACTCAAGCATAGCTTCTTCTTGACGATGGCTAATTTTGTCCAGTTCAGCCTGCAATTCCATGAGCTTTTCAGCATCGTTGGTTTCCAGCATTTGTTCAGAAATGGTTTGGCTTTTACTTTCTAGTTCTTCGATTTCAGATTCTAAACTTTCGATTTGTCGCATGAGTTTGCGGGCTTCTTTCTGACTTTCTTTCTGAGCCTGATAATCATTAACTGGACTTTCTTCTTTTTCTTGATTGCTAGTTGAAGCTTCCGCTGTCTGAATCGCTTCTACTTCTGCTTTCTTTTCAACATAGTAGTCGTAATCCCCAAGGTAGAGGGTTGAACCATTTTCGGACAATTCCAAAACATGAGTGGCTACACGATTGATAAAGTAACGGTCGTGACTGACGAAAAGAAGGGTCCCATCAAAGTCAATCAAGGCATTTTCTAGCACTTCCTTGCTATCAATATCCAAGTGGTTGGTCGGCTCGTCAAGAATTAAAAAGTTGTTGTTTTCCATAGAAAGTTTGGCAAGCAGTAAACGAGCTTTCTCGCCACCTGACAGCATGCCAACTGATTTCTTAACATCATCTCCTGAGAAAAGGAAGGCTCCAAGTCGATTACGGATTTCAACTTCTGGTGTCAGTTTAAAATCATTCCAAAGTTCATCGAGTACAGTATTACTTGGTGTTAGCTTGCTTTGAGTCTGGTCATAGTAACCAACCTCAACATTGGCACCAAAACGCTTCTCTCCCTTGATAAAAGGGATCTGGTCCACAATAGACTTGATAAAGGTTGATTTCCCGATGCCGTTTGGTCCGACAATCGCAACAGCATTCATCTTACGAAGGTCTAGGTTGATAGGCTCTGAAAATATTTCCCCATCATAGCCAATAGCCGCATTTTCAACGGTTAAAACGACATTTCCAGACGTTTTTTCCGACTGGAAGGTCATGTTGGCTGATTTCTTGCCAGCTTCAGGCTTGTCCAAACGCTCCATTTTTTCTAGTTGTTTACGGCGAGATTGGGCACGTTTGGTCGTTGAAGCTCGGACTAGATTGCGATTGACAAAGTCTTCTAGAGCCGCGATTTCCTTCTGTTGCTTTTCATAGTTTTTTGCCTCAGTAGCTAGCTTTTGCTCCTTTAACTCAACAAAGCGAGAGTAATTACCTACATAACGATCTAAGGAATGCTTAGTCAAATCGAGTGTAACCGTCGCAACCTTATCCAAAAAGTAACGGTCGTGACTGACAATAATGAGTGCACCACTATAATTTACTAGGTAATTTTCCAACCAGGCAATGGTTTCGATATCCAAGTGGTTGGTTGGCTCGTCCAAGACCAAGAGATTTGGCTTTTCAAGGAGCATTTTAGCCAGTGCAAGACGAGTATTTTGACCACCTGAAAGCTCAGCAATTTTCATCTGCCACATAGACTCGTCAAACTTGAATCCATTCAAAATCGCTCGAATATCAGCTTCGTAAGTAAAGCCACCATCCTGGCGGAAATTCTCTGACAAACGATCATAATCCGCCATCAGTTTATCCAAATCTTCACCCGACTTTTCACCCATCTCTAATTCCATTTGACGCAGTTGTGTCTCTGCCCGACGCAAGTCATCAAAGACGTGAAGCATTTCATCATAAATGGTATTTTCAGACTCAAAACGGCTATCTTGGGCTAGGTAAGACAGAGAGATATCTTTTTTCTTATTAATTTCTCCACTAGTTGGCTCCTCTTCTCCAACCAAAATCTTTAAAAGAGTAGACTTACCTGCACCATTTTTCCCAATAAGAGCAATTCGGTCTCGTTCATCTACTTGCAGGTTGATATGTTCAAAAAGAACCTCACCAGCAAAAGATCGTTCAATTTTATTAGCTTGTAAAATAATCATATCTCTATTTTACTATCTTTTTCTCTTTTGCACAATTGCAACGAAAAAAGTTCGAGTCATAAACTCGAACCTTTCATCTTAGTATCCAATGCCTCCACGGAATGTGCGAGCCATATCTTTCAATTCATAGTTTTTAGAAGAGGTATCGATGGTCCATTTTCCATCTTTCTTAGTCATTTTAATTTCATAACCCTCTTTCTTCATGTTATCACTAGTGTCTAGAGGAGTTGAATCAAATTGACTTGGTGCATTTTCTAAAATGTATTTTTCACCAGCTTTCATAGCTTCAGAGTAGTTGCTATATTTACCTTTGTTTTCTTCGTAGAATTTACGGCTCAATTCATAAACATTCAAATTATCCAAGTCGATTGTTTCTGGTCTAACATAAACAACAGCATAATCTGGCAAGTATGTCTTCACCTTGTAATCAACTTTTGCTCTCTTAGCATTTGCTTTGATGTAAGCATCTGCGAATGTTCTAAGTTCTGAATCAGAAGGTTTGTAGTTATAGAAACCTTTTCCGAATGACTCTGTAAATTTCTTGATAAACTCTTCTTTATCAGCTTTCGCATCGTTTGTGAATTCAGCACTATTATCAGAAGATTTTTTATCATCAGCAAGTGCTACAACTTGCGACTTATTGTCAGTAGCACTTAGGTTCGTTCCACCACCAGAGCTTTCCCCATTAAGGTAAACAGCATCGACATATTTTTTCATTACATCTTTTGCTTCATCAATATTGTCTTCATACTGACTTGGATCCACCTTGATGGCTACATCGTTATTCTTTTTAGAATTCTCTTTGATGTCATCATAAAAGCTAGGTGCGAAGTGGAGTTCATACTTAGCATTCTTGTCGACTTCATACACTACATAACCAGCAACACTCTTTCCTTTAGAAAGACTGTCACCATATGACATAAATTTCGTTTTACTGTCGCTTTCGTAGATTTGAATTGGTTGTAATTTTTCATCTTTTTCATTATAAAGCGTAATATCTTGGCTAGTAAAACTAAACTGTTTATCACGATTGTTCTTGATTTCGACTTGAAGTGCAAGGTAGCTTGAAGATGAATCTTCATCTTTAGGCAATACAAACATACCATCTTTCACAGAAACTTCAAAGTTTGAGTTCGAGGCAGTACCATTGTCGCTTGCTTTTTTTTGAGCTCCACAGGCAACAAGTGCTAAAGCTGACAAAAGCAAAGCAGAATGCTTAAGAATTTTTTTCATAATGGATTCTCCTTTAATGATTTACTATATTTTACCATACGCAGAATAAAAATCAAAACAGAAACCAGATATTTTCAAAATATCTTAAATTTATAGAGTTTTACATTAAATTTTTCTATATGTTCGTTTGAGACATTAAAGGATTCTTTATAAAAAGAATAGAATATAACAATATTTTTGATTTTTTTCTTCAACAAACCTACAAAATGAATTATAAACTTTCATGTTATAAAGTATCTAATAATTAATTTTCATCCCTAACTTAGTATAAGTAAGCACAGTCCCCACCATTTTCCCGCTAAAGTACAAAAGTTAATTTCCTACATTTTAAGTTATGCTAACGTTTTACTAAAATGTCAAATCGTGATATAATGAAAGCGATTAAAGCAAATAAACAAAGGAGACACTCTATGACTTACCAAGAAAATTATCAAAAATGGGTCGATTTTGCTGACCTTCCAGACTACCTTCGTCAAGATTTGGAAAATATGGACGAAAAAACAAAGGAAGATGCCTTTTATACCAATCTTGAATTTGGTACCGCTGGTATGCGTGGTTTGATCGGTGCTGGTACAAACCGCATCAATATCTACGTTGTTCGTCAAGCTACCGAAGGTTTGGCTCGTTTGATTGAGTCAAAAGGTGGAAACGAAAAAGAACGTGGTGTAGCAATTGCCTACGATAGCCGTCACTTCTCACCTGAGTTTGCCTTTGAATCTGCGGCAGTTCTTGCTAAACACGGTATCAAATCTTACGTATTTGAAAGCCTCCGTCCAACTCCAGAACTGTCATTTGCAGTTCGTCACCTCAACTGTTTTGCAGGTATCATGATTACTGCCAGCCATAACCCTGCTCCATTTAACGGTTACAAGGTTTACGGTGAAGACGGTGGACAAATGCCTCCACATGACGCGGACGCTTTGACTACTTACATTCGTGCTATCGAAAATCCATTCGCTGTGGAAGTTGCCGATGTAGAAGCGGAAAAAGCTTCTGGCTTGATTGAAGTTATCGGCGAAGCTGTTGATGCAGAATACCTTAAAGAAGTTAAAGACGTAAACATCAACCCAGCCTTGATCGAAGAATTCGGTAAAGACATGAAGATTGTCTACACACCACTTCATGGTACGGGTGAAATGTTGGCTCGTCGTGCTCTTGCTCAAGCAGGATTTGACTCTGTTCAAGTTGTTGAAGCACAAGCAACTGCTGATCCTGACTTCTCAACTGTAAAATCTCCAAACCCAGAAAGCCAAGCAGCCTTCGCCCTTGCTGAAGAACTTGGTCGTCAAGTTGGTGCAGATGTGCTTGTTGCAACTGACCCTGACGCTGACCGTGTTGGTGTTGAAGTTCTTCAAAAAGATGGTAGCTACCTTAACCTTTCAGGTAACCAAATCGGCGCTATCATGGCTAAATACATCTTGGAAGCCCACAAAAATGCTGGAACTCTTCCTGAAAATGCAGCCCTTTGCAAATCCATCGTATCAACTGACTTGGTAACGAAGATTGCTGAGAGCTACGGCGCAACTATGTTTAACGTCTTGACTGGTTTCAAATTTATCGCTGAAAAGATTCAAGAATTCGAAGAAAAACACAACCACACTTACATGATGGGATTTGAAGAAAGCTTCGGTTACTTGATCAAACCATTCGTACGTGATAAAGATGCTATTCAAGCTGTTCTTGTCGTTGCTGAACTTGCTGCCTACTATCGTTCACGTGGTTTGACACTTGCTGACGGTATCGAAGAAATCTACAAAGAGTACGGCTACTACGCAGAAAAAACTATCTCTGTTACTCTTTCTGGTGTTGATGGTGCTGAACAAATCAAAGCCATTATGGCTAAATTCCGTAACAATGCTCCGAAAGAATGGAACACAACAGCTATCACTGTCGTAGAAGACTTCAAGGCTCAAACTGCTACTGCCGCTGATGGTACTGTTACAAACTTGACAACTCCTCCAAGTGATGTTTTGAAATACACACTTGCTGACGGTTCATGGATTGCAGTTCGCCCTTCAGGTACAGAACCAAAAATCAAGTTCTACATTGCCGTTGTGGGTGAAAGCAACGAAGATTCACAAGTTAAGATTGCTAACATCGAAGCAGAAATCAATGCGTTTGTAAAATAAAAATCTATAAAAGATGAGACCAACCAATCTCATCTTTTTTTCGTATCAAATCTAAGCATTTTTGGAAACTTTATGGCATACTAGACTTATCAATGAAAGCGAGGTAATCTCATGGAACAATTTTTAGATAATATTAAAGACCTTGAAGTCACTACGGTTGCGCGTGCACAAGAAGCACTTGATAATAAAGAAACTGCAACCTTCTTTATCGGTCGCAAAACTTGCCCTTACTGCCGTAAATTTGCTGGTACCTTGGCAGGTGTCGTAGCTGAAACTAAAGCTCACATCTACTTCATCAACAGTGAAGAACCAAGCCAACTCAATGCTTTGCAAGATTTCCGTTCACGCTATGGTATTCCAACTGTTCCAGGATTCGTTCATGTTGCTGATGGCCAGATCAAGGTCCGTTGTGACTCTTCCATGTCCGCACAAGAAATCAAAGAATTTGCAGGATTGTAAAAATATATAAAAAAGAAGGCACTCGCCTTCTTTTTATATATCTGTCAATGGTGTTGCGGTATCTGGTGAAGTGTCGTAAACCTTAAAGTCAACTCCGACTCCCAGATCAGCTTGGGCTAGCTGATTGACCATGGTCATATGAGCCAGCTCCTTGATATTGTTCTCTTTGGACAAGTGGCCAAGGTAGATTTTCTTGGTTCGATTTCCCATAGCACGAATCATGGCCTCAGCTCCGTCTTCGTTAGAAAGGTGACCGAGATCAGATAGGATACGCTGCTTGAGTCGCCAAGCATAAGATCCAGCTCGTAAGATTTCCACGTCGTGGTTGGATTCGATGAGGTAACCGTCAGCATTCTCAACAATTCCTGCCATACGGTCACTAACATAACCTGTATCGGTCAGCATAACGAAGCTCTTGTCGTCTTTCATAAATCGGTAAAACTGTGGTGCTGCCGCATCATGGCTCACACCAAAACTCTCAATGTCGATATCACCAAAGGTTTTGGTTTTGCCCATTTCAAAGATATGCTTCTGCGAAGAGTCCACCTTGCCGAGGTACTTACTATTCTCCATAGCCTGCCAAGTCTTTTCATTGGCGTAAAGATCCATGCCATATTTACGAGCCAAGACACCGACCCCATGGATATGGTCTGAATGCTCATGCGTAATCAAAATCGCATCCAGATCTTCAGGTTTGCGATTGATTTCAGCTAGCAAGCTGGTAATCTTCTTACCAGACAAGCCTGCATCCACTAGGATTTTCTTTTTTGGGGTTTCCAGATAAAAGGAATTTCCACTGGAACCTGATGCTAAAATACTGTATTTAAAGCCTATTTCACTCATTCTAGTCTTCTATTTCGTCCTCCCATATTTCTTCTTTTACGGCATCCTTATCATAAGGGAGCACAATGGTAAAGGTCGATCCCTTACCGTATTCACTTTTGGCCCATATAAAACCATTGTGTTGTTTGATGATTTCTTTAGCGATGGCCAGACCTAGACCAGTTCCACCTTGAGCCCGACTTCTTGCACGATCCACACGGTAGAATCGGTCAAAAATCTTCGGCAAATCTTGCTTTGGAATACCTAGACCTTGGTCTTTGATGGATAAAATCATCTGGTCATCTGTGGTCTTCATGCTGACAGTAATTTTGCCACCATCTGGTGAGTACTTGATGGCATTGTTAAGAATATTATCAATCACCTGAGTCATCTTATCGGTATCAATCTCGATCCAAACTGAATTAATAGGGTAATCTCTGACAAGCTCATATTTTTTCTCGTCATCCTGGCTTCTCATCTTATCAAAGCGGTTGAGAATAAAGGTGATGAATGCTGTAAAATTAATCAATTCCACATCTAGCTGACTTGTCGTATTATCAATACGAGAGAGATGCAAGAGATCTGTTACCATCCGCATCATACGGTTGGTTTCATCGAGTGAAACCTTGATAAAATCAGGAGCAACAGGATCATATAGGGCCCCCTCGTCCAAGGCTTCAAGATAAGATTTAACACTGGTCAAAGGAGTACGCAACTCATGACTCACATTCGAAACAAAGAGTCTTCGCTCACGCTCTTCCTTCTCCTGTTCGGTCGTATCATGTAAAACGGCAACCAAACCAGAGATGAAACCTGACTCACGGCGAACCAGAGCAAAACGGACACGAAGGCTCAGGTATTCACCATTTACATCCTGGGAGTCAATCGTCAACTCAGGAATCTGTGTAATTAGATCACGCAACTCGTACTCATCTTCTATCTTAAGCAATTCGAGGATGCTTTTATTCAGAACATCTTCTTTCTGCACACCGAGCTGTTTCTTGGCCATATCGTTGATCATAGTAATCTGGCCACGGCGATTGGTCGCAAGAACGCCATCTGTCATGTAAGAAAGAATACTGTTCAATCGTTTACTCTCTTGTTCCAGATTTTCTTGGGTCAAACGAATAACTTCTGACAAATCGTTCAGATTATTGGTGATATTGGTGATTTCTGTACTTCCTTGCAAGTCCAAAACTTGAGAATAATCACCTGCAATCAAGTCCTTAACCTTTTGATTTATCTCCTTCAGACGGATATTATCCCGACGATTTTCCAGTAACAGCAAGGTCACTACCAGGATAAAGCCAAGTAAAATCAAGATAAAGATAAAATCGCTGGTCAGAATAGTTTGTCTAATATCTTCAATCATTATTTCTCATATAGTATCCAACACCACGACGTGTGAGAATGTACTCTGGACGACTTGGAGTGTCTTCTATTTTCTCACGCAAGCGTCTAATGGTCACGTCCACAGTACGAACATCACCAAAATAGTCATAACCCCATACAGTCTCAAGCAAGTGTTCACGCGTAATCACTTGACCAATATGAGATGCCAAGTGATACAAGAGTTCAAACTCACGGTGGGTCAAATCTAATTCTTCACCATATTTCTTAGCCACGTAAGCATCTGGAACGATTTCCAAATCACCGATTTGTAAAGGCTGCGTCTTCTTCTCATCAGACTCTTGGCTATCCACAGAAACTAGGTCGGTACGACGAAGGAGGGCCTTAACACGAGCCTGCAACTCACGGTTTGAGAAAGGTTTTGTAACATAATCGTCTGCACCTAACTCTAAACCAATAACCTTGTCAAACTCGCTATCCTTAGCTGATAGCATGATAATCGGCACGCTACTAGTCTTACGAATAGCTTTAGCAACTTCTAAACCATCGATTTCAGGTAGCATCAAGTCAAGGATAATAATATCTGGTTGCTCAGCTTCAAATAGCTCGATTGCCTCACGACCATTGAAGGCTGTAACGACTTCATAACCTTCCTTGGCCATATTAAACTTAATAATATCTGAGATTGGTTTCTCATCATCTACAATTAATATTTTTTTCATTTTATCACCTTTTCTCTATCTATTATAACAAAAAAATGCAAAGAAGGCACAAATGGCTACTGTAAGCCTTCATCTTCAAGATTTGTTTTATAAGCCTGCCAAATTTTTTGTTGAGGTTTCGCAAGTGGATAGTCAGAAAACTCCTGAGGAGAAACCCAGCGAATTTCTCTGTCTGAAAACTGTTTTGTTTCCGCTACTTGACCAGCTAGGATTTGAATATGCCATTTCCGATGACTAAATACATGCTTGACCTGGTCAAATACTTGCTGGGACCAATTAACTTTTAAATCATAATCCTGCTCAAAGTTTTCTTGAGGGCTTGGTCCAAATGCTCTGCTTTCCTCTTTGACTTGCGAAAAGAGATCTAGCTGATCGTCATCACTTGAGAAATCATCAACTTCAATCAATGGGAAGTGCCAAAAACCGGCTAGTAGTTTCTCGCTTTCGTTTTTCTCTAGTAAATATTGCCCACGGTCATTGCGTACAACTAAGGCCTTGAGATAAATTGGCAGAGGCTTTTTCTTGGGTTCTTTAATCGGATAAAGACCCATGGTGCCATTCTGATAGGCTGCGCTAAAGTCCTTAACAGGGCTTTCTTCTGGTCGAGGATTAACTGGAGCCTCTATGTCAGAACCTAAATCCATCAGAGCTTGGTTAAAGTCACCTGGTCGTTTCGGGTCAATCAAGATTTCCATCATTGCCTGAAAAATTTTGCGATTGCTGGGAACTCCGATATCATGATTAACCTCAAACAAGCGTGCCAAAACCCGCATGACATTGCCATCAACCGCTGGCTCAGGCAAATTAAAAGCGATACTGGAAATAGCTCCCGCAGTGTAAGGGCCAATCCCTTTCAGGCAAGATATTCCTTCATAGGTATTTGGAAATTGCCCCCCAAAGTCAGTCATAATCTGCTGAGCTGCAGCCTGCATATTGCGCACTCGAGAATAATAACCCAAACCTTCCCAAGCCTTCAGCAGACGCTCTTCAGGGGCATTGGCCAGACTTTCAACAGTTGGAAACCAGTCCAAGAATCGTTCGTAGTATGGAATAACTGTATCCACTCTGGTCTGCTGAAGCATGATTTCAGATACCCAGATGTGATAAGGATTTTTACTTCTCCGCCAAGGTAAATCTCGCTTGTTTTCATCATACCAACTGAGGAGTTTCTCACGAAAAGAAATGATCTTCTCCTCCGGCCACATGACGATACCGTATTCTTTCAAATCTAACATATATCTAGTATAACATAGAAGCTTCTAACTGTCCTTTTCTCAGTACTAAAAAGCCTCTTCCCATGGGAAAGAGGACTAAATCTTATTGATGAACTGCTTGAGCTGCTGTGATAAGGGTCAACTTGTACACATCATCTGCATTACATCCACGAGAAAGGTCGTTAACAGGTTTGTTCAAACCTTGTAAAACAGGTCCGACAGCCGCAAAACCACCAAGGCGCTCAGCCATCTTGTAACCGATATTTCCGGCTTCGATACCTGGGAAGATAAAGACATTTGCTTGGCCAGCTACGTTACTTCCTGGAGCTTTTAGAGCTGCAGTTTCAGGAACAAAGGCAGCGTCAAATTGCAATTCACCATCAATCTCAAGGTCAGGGCGCAAGTCGTGAGCAATTTTAGTTGCTTCTACGACCTTATCAACACTTTCACCAAAGCCTGAACCTTTAGTAGAATAGCTTAGCATAGCAATTTTAGGTTCAATACCAAACATCTTAGCTGTGATTGCTGAGTTGATGGCAATTTCAGCCAAGGCTTCTGCATCTGGATTGATGTTAATGGCACAGTCACCAAATAGGTAACGTTCCGTACCACGTACCATGAGGAAGGCACCTGAAGTACGAGTTACATTTGGACGAGTTTTGATAATTTGAAGGGCTGGGCGAACTGTTGAGGCAGTTGAGTGAATCGCACCAGATACCATACCGTCAACCAAGCCCAAGTAGACTAGCATCACACCAAAGTAGTTGACATCTTCAACCAAAACTTTGCGCGCTTCTTCTTCAGTCATTTTGCCCTTACGACGCTCTACTAAGGCAGCAACCATTTCTTCGAATTGAGGATAGTGTTGGGGATCAATCACTTCATAACCATCCATGATCCCCTCGATTTCGAGATAAATTTTAATTTTTTCAGGGTTTCCAAGCAAAACAGGAATCACTTCTGTTTCTTTTACCAAGCGTTTTGTCGCTTGAAGAATACGTGGCTCTTCCCCTTCAGGGAGAACGATACGAGCATTTTTGCCAACCAGGTTGGCTTTGAGACTTTCAAAAACTTCCATGAGTTTTCTCCTTTAAGAAAATAAATTATACTCCAAATAGATTTTAAAGAGTATTAGTTGATAACTGAGTAATAAGATTGCTGAAATCATCCGGTAATGGGCTTTCTAGCTGCAAATCTTGCTCTAGAAAGGGATGATAAAAAGATAAATAATGACAATGCAAGGCCTGGCGCTGAATACCGTCGTCTAGGCTGCCTCCATAGAGATCGTCTCCCAACAAAGGAAAACCGATATGAGAAAAATGCACTCGTATCTGATGAGTTCGCCCAGTATGAAGACGAATATCGACTATGTGAATATCTCCATAAGACGCTACAACTTTATATGATGTATGGGCGTATTTCCCACCCTTGGCAACTCGTCTTGTGATAATGGAATCTTCATCACGTGCAATCGGGGCAATAATCTCCCCCTCTGGCTCCAAGACCCCATCTCCTTTAACCAAAGCAAAGTAGCGTTTCTCGATAGACTTTCGTTGCAGTTGCTTGTCTAAACGTGCATGAGCGTAGCCGTGCTTGGCAAAAAGCATCAAACCAGAAGTATCTCTATCAAGCCTAGTCACAATGTGAACTTGCTGATTTTCATAGTTTTGCTTGACATAGTAGCCCTTGATAAAATTGGCAATGGTATTGGAGTGATTGACACTGGGGATGGATGCTACTCCATAAGGCTTATTTAAAACCAGAAAATGATCATCCTCATACAAGATATCGAGTGGTCGATCAATAGCTTCAAGGCTCTCAAATCCTTCCTCTGCTGGAATATCAATAGTTACCCTGTCTCCAATATCTAAGAGATAAGTCGCATTTTGAGGTTGGTCATTGACCATAATAGCCCCACCTCGAAACTTAATCTTAGCCAAAAGTCCCTTGGAAACCTCATGTTTCTTGAGGAAAGTTTTGACTTTGACGTGGTCATCTGCGGTAAATTCGAACCTCATTCATCCACCTCGCCGATGAAGGCATCTTTGACACGATTCCAGAAACTAGTGTGGCTTGGAGTCGCTACGAAGTGAATCTTGTGATGGTCGATTTGATACTCTATCCGTTCGATATTACGGAATGAATAGACGCTGTTATCGACTGATATCGTATGGTAATCATTGCGTGTCGGCAAAAGTTCAATCTTATCTTTTTTGGGAATAATGATCGATGATCCCAAAGTACGATAAACTCGGTTGTTAAGACTCGCTATCTCCGTCAACTGCAAGGCTTCAATGGTAGGATGCAAGACAGCTCCACCCAAGGACTTGTTGTAGGCAGTACTTCCCGTCGGCGTTGAAACAGTCACTCCATCTCCACGAAATCTTTCGAACGGAACATGGTTAATGATGATATCCGCAACCATGGTGCGATCTGATCGACGGATGCTGGCTTCATTTAAGGCTCGGAAGATTTTCACTTCTCCATTTTCAAGCGTTACCTTGACATTCAAGAC
The DNA here is from genome assembly GCF_051106465.1 of Streptococcus sp. KHUD_016. Taxonomy (GTDB): domain Bacteria; phylum Bacillota; class Bacilli; order Lactobacillales; family Streptococcaceae; genus Streptococcus. Next base: position 1,056,861 of record NZ_CP193663.1, read on the forward strand.
TGGATAGGAAACTTTGGCACCAGTATCTAGTAAAAGATTGGTCACCAACTGATCCAGCTCAAAATCACGATAATCTGTGTAAAATCCCAAATGCCCTGTATGAACACCTACAAATCGAACCTTGTCTAACTGATTCTCATACTTGTGAAAGGCAGACAAAAGCATTCCATCGCCACCAATGGAAATGACGATGTCGGGATTGGTATCGTTCAGTATAAAATGCTGTTTCTTTAGTTTTTCCCTCAGTTCATGCAAGACCTTCTGACTTTGTGGCTTTCTATTTGCTATGAGGTCAACTCGTTTACCTGTATTCTTCATCTGTATCGTCACTATTTCCTACACCATCGTTTAGTTTTCTGCTCAATGGATCAAAGAGAGCCTGCGCTTCCTGGATATCATCACGAATCTTACCCATTTCTTCATCCAGTTGATAGGCTATTTTCGCTGTGATTTCCAATCTTTTCCTGATTTCTTCTGGAAAATCGCCCTGATATTTATAATTGAGCGAGTGTTCAATCGTAGCCCAGAAATTCATGGCCAAAGTACGTATTTGAATTTCCGCCAAAATCGTCTTCGCTCCGTTTATCGTATCAACCGTGTATTCGACAACCACGTGATAAGAACGATAACCTGAAGCCTTACGATGAGTGATATAGTCTCGTTCCTGAACGACTCTCATATCTTGGCGTTTACGTAGAATCTCAACTACTTCTTTAACGTCATCAACGAACTGAACCATGACACGTAAACCAGCAATGTCTTGCAGATCATGTTCCAGACTTGCATATGTAATTCCTCGACGAGCCATTTTTTCTTTGATACTTTCAATCGGTTTGACACGACCCGTTACAAACTCAATCGGAGAATGCTTGTTTTGCTTACGATACTGTTTGCGAATTCCCCGAAGTTTAATCTTCAATTCACCAACAGCCTGAATGTAAGGATCTAAAAATTCTTCCCATTCTATGGTCATACTTTCTCCCTTGTAATGTTTGATTGCTCTGTCGAAAATCTTTGATTTTTTCAGTACATTCGTATACAATAAATACATTGTCCATTATACCATAAATCGCTTTCAAAGATATAGAAAAGGTTGAAAAAATGAAACATTTAGAAATAGAATTGAAAACACTTCTGAAAAAAGAGGAATATAATCATCTAAAAAAACAGTTTTCCCATATCCAACCCGTCCTTCAGAAAAACTACTACATTGACACACCAGATTTCCAATTGCGTGAAAAGAAGGTTGCCATGCGCATTCGCACTTTTTCAGATTGGGCAGAATTGACCTTGAAAGTGCCTCAAACTGTAGGGAATATGGAATACAACCAGAAACTAACTCTTCCAGAAGCTGAATCGTACCTAGAAAAACAAAAACTACCTCCAGGGCTCGTTCTAGAGAAACTCGCTAAGATTGGCATCGAAAGCCATGACTGGCTTGTTCTAGGCTGCCTTTCCACTCTACGTTATGAAATGAAAACTGAGATTGGCTTAATGGCCTTAGATGAAAGTCACTACTTTGACCAGACGGACTATGAACTCGAGCTTGAAGTCACCGACCATGAAAAAGGGAAAGCTGATTTTAAGAGATTTTTAGATGAAAATCAGATAACCTATCAGAAAGCTCCTTCAAAATTAATTCGTTTTATTAAAAGCATGAAAAAAAGCTGAAATAATCTCCTTTTTTTGGTAAAATAGAAAAGATAAAAATAAAAGAATCTGGCTTTGAAAAACAAAACTTTCTCAAAGAAGATTCACAAAGTTTACAGAGGACGGTCTATAATGTCAGATAGAAACAACATGAAACTTTTCACCCTAAACTCTAACCATGAAATCGCTCAAAAGATTGCGGATACAGTTGGTGTACCTCTTGGGAAATTATCCTCTCGACAATTTTCTGACGGCGAAATCCAGGTCAACATCGAAGAAAGTGTCCGTGGCTACGATGTCTACATCATCCAGTCCACTAGCTATCCCGTTAGCAACCACTTGATGGAGTTGTTGATCATGGTTGATGCTTGTGTACGTGCAAGTGCTCATAGTATCAACGTTGTCCTTCCTTACTTTGGTTATGCTCGTCAGGATCGTATTGCTTCTTCTCGCGAACCCCTCACTGCAAAACTAGTTGCCAATATGCTTGTCAAAGCTGGTGTAAGCCGTGTTCTAACACTTGACCTCCATGCTGTTCAGGTCCAAGGTTTCTTTGACATTCCTGTAGACAATCTTTATACTGTTCCTCTATTTGCTAAGCACTACTGTGATAAAGGTCTTCTTGGCTCTGATGTCGTTGTTGTTAGTCCAAAGAACTCTGGTGTTAAACGTGCACGTAGTTTGGCTGAATACCTTGATGCTCCTATCGCTATCATTGACTACGCCCAAGACGATTCTGATCGTAACGAAGGCTATATCATTGGGGATGTTGAAGGCAAGAAAGCTATCTTGATTGACGACATCCTAAATACTGGTCGTACATTCTCTGAAGCAGCCAAAATCGTTGAACGTGAAGGCGCAACTGAGATTTATGCAGTATCCAGTCACGGTTTATTTGTTGAAGGTGCAGCAGACCTTCTTGACGCTACAAACATCAAAGAAATCCTTGTGACAGACTCCGTAGCGACCAAAGAAAGAACTCCAGAAAATGTATGTTACATTACTGCTAGCGAATTAATCGGAGATGCTATCGTCCGCATCCATGAAAGAAAACCAGTCAGCCCACTCTTTGCTTACAACAAAAAGAAATAAGGTGATTCTTTGATTTATTTGGACAATGCTGCTACGACTCCTATGTCAGCAGTAGCTATTGCAGAAATGACCAAGGTCATGCAAGAAACTCATGGTAATCCTTCTAGTATTCATGGCCATGGTCGACAAGCTGGTAAACTCTTACGAGAGGCTCGTCAAGACTTAGCCCTCTTACTAGGAACCAAACCTCAACATATCTTTTTCACGTCTGGCGGTACAGAAAGTAACAATACAGCCATTATCGGCTATTGTCTCCGTCATCAAAATCGTGGAAAACATATCATCACGACAGCTATTGAACACCATTCTGTGCTTGAGACTATCGATTATCTGGTGCAACATTTTGGTTTTGAAGCAACTATCATCCAACCAGTAAATCAAGAAATCACTGCCCAGCAAATTCAAGAGGCCTTACGTGACGATACCATTCTCGTTTCCACCATGTATGCTAATAATGAAACAGGAAGCCTCTTACCTATCGCTGAGATTGGACGTATTTTAAAAGAGCATCCTGCTGCTTATCATGTAGACGCTGTTCAAGCTATCGGGAAGATTCCTATCCATCCCGAGGAATTAGGAATTGATTTCCTCAGCGCTTCTGCCCACAAATTCCATGGACCAAAAGGAGTCGGATTTCTTTACGCTTCTTCCGTGGACTTTGATTCCTACCTTCACGGTGGGGACCAAGAACAAAAGAAACGGGCTGGAACAGAAAATCTTGCTGCCATTGTAGGCATGGTCGCTGCTCTCAAAGAGGATTTAAATGACCAAGTTGAGTATTACCAAAAACTAGAGGGATTAAAATCTGCTTTTCTAGATGAGATTGCAAATCTAGAATACTATCTCAACGAAAGCCAACACCAGCTTCCTTATGTTGTCAATATTGGCTTTCCTGGTCAAAAAAATGATTTGCTCTTGCTACGGTTAGACCTTGAAGGAATTTCAATTTCTACCGGTTCAGCTTGTACTGCCGGTATTGTGCAAACCAGTCATGTGCTTGAAGCATTTTATGGGTCTGATTCGCATCGTTTATCAGAATCTGTCCGTATCAGTCTCTCTCCTCTTAATACCGAAGAAGAACTGAAACAACTCGCACAAACCTTAAAAAATATTATTGGAGATTAATCAAATGGCATTCGAAAAAACCATTAAACTACAAAACTGCCGCTACAACTACACACTTAGCCCATCTGTCAAAAAGTTCACACTGAAAGATAATACTTTCTTTGAAACAAAGGTAGGAAACTTCGAACTAACTCGTCTACTTGAAAAAGTACCCAACAGTGGTGAAGGTTTCAACCTAAAAATCATCATCAATAAAGACCTTACAGGTGCCAAACTCAATATCACTGACAAGTCTGGCCTTCGTTTGGTGAATATTTTTAAATCAGAAGACCTCCACATTCATCAGGAGAAATTCTACTTCCTCATGGACAGTTTAGTAGAACGCGGTATCTTCACTAAAGAAGAAAGATAATTGACTATGTATCGACTTACCTATCAGGATAACTATCACGTAGAACGTACACTTGAATATAAGGATTACGAAGAGCTTATGTTATCTCTATCAGGCTGTGTGACCCTACCTGATACTCTCCTAATCAGCTCCTTAACGCTGAATGATAAGGTGATTTATCAAGGATTGGTTGGCGATCTCTACCGTTTTCTATCACAAGCTCATTTTTCAGATAAAAACTAAGAAATTTCTTAGTTTTTTCTTGTTTTTGTTGATTTTTTCACAATGTTTCTATAAAATAGAAGAATAGAAAGGTTGTGATTTTGTGAAAGATAAACAGTCTGCTATTCCAAAAGCAACAGCAAAAAGACTCTCTCTTTACTATCGAATTTTCAAGAGATTTCATGCAGAAAAAATCGAACGTGCCAATTCCAAGCAAATTGCTGAGGCTATCGGTATCGATTCTGCGACCGTTCGTCGGGATTTTTCCTATTTTGGTGAACTAGGTCGTCGTGGTTTTGGTTACGATGTCAAAAAATTGATGAATTTTTTTGCTGATCTCCTAAATGATAACTCCATTACCAATGTTATGCTGGTTGGGATTGGAAATATGGGCCATGCCCTTCTCCACTACCGCTTCCACGAGCGTAACAAGATGAAAATTATCATGGCCTTTGACCTAGATGACCATCCAGAAGTTGGAAGCCAGACACCTGATGGAATTCCAATCTATGGTATCTCACAGATTAAAGAAAAAATCAAAGAAGCAGATGTCAAAACTGCTATCCTAACAGTTCCAAGTGTTAAATCACAAGAAGTTGCCAATCTTTTGGTTGATGCTGGTATAAAAGGTATTCTCAGCTTTTCCCCTGTTCACCTTCACCTCCCAAAAGATGTTGTCGTTCAGTATGTTGATTTGACAAGCGAACTCCAAACCCTCCTCTATTTTATGCGGAAAGAGGATTAGAAAGCGAAAGCATTTATGAAAAAACCAGTTATTGGGATTACAGGAAATGAAAAAGCTCATCCAGATGATGACATCATGATGAGCTATGCAGCAAAGGGCTTTGTTGAAGGAGTCAAAGACGCTGGCGGAATTCCAATCATCCTACCGATTGGTGATCAAGAAATGGCTGCCTATTACATCAGTATCATTGATAAGCTCATCCTAACGGGTGGGCAAAATGTTGATCCAAAATACTATGGTGAAACAAAGGCTATTGATAGTGATGACTACCACCTTCAAAGAGATATTTTTGAACTAGCACTTATCAAAGAAGCGATTAAGCAAAAGAAGCCAATTTTCTCTGTTTGTCGGGGTACTCAACTTTTCAATGTCGCCATGGGAGGAACGCTACACCAAGATATCGAGGATCATTGGCAGGACTGTTCAGCCGAATACACGACCCAACGCCTCGTAACGGAACCTGATACCATTCTCCGAGAAATCTATGGAGAAATCTCTCATATCAACTCCTTCCACCACCAGAGCATTAAAGATCTAGCTTCAAATCTTAAGGTTGTAGCACATGATCCTAAAGATGGAATCATTGAGGCAGTGACAACTACGGACGGCTTTCCTTATCTTGGTGTTCAATGGCATCCTGAATTTCTCTTTGAAAATCGTCCCAAGGATAAAACGCTGTTTGACTATGTTGTTAACGAACTCTAGGACTTATAAATAGGTTATTAAATCATGAATGAAATTAAAATACCTTCTACTCATGAGATTTTGAGAGATATAGAAGCTAATGTTATCATATCTTATAAGGAAAAGGAAGCTAATCTTTTCTTATCAAACAATGAAAAAGAAATAAGTGTTTGCTTTCATCTTTCTAATCTCTATAGACTTTTAACAGCGGAAAGTTACCAATCTTTTTCTAAGAATAAAGAGAATTTCGATAAACTATCTCAAAAAGAAAAACAGCTGAAAGAAATGTCTAAAAAGGCAAAACTATTTTGTAAAAAGGCAGATGCTAAACTAAAAAGTAAATTTCATTCAAGTCTTTACTTTTACAGAGATATTCTCATTCATAAAAAAAGATATTATAAAATCGAAGATTTCAATGCAATTGTCGACTTTATCGTTCAAGAAAATTTACTTGTACCCACGATAAAACCTCTTCCTGTTATCAATATGGCAGAAGTAGATTCCTATGTTTTAAAAGTGATTGAGTAAGATCATGTGTAATCTTAAATCAGATCCGTCTTTTCACGGTAACTAAAGTAATCAGAGTGAGAGACAATCAAATGGTCCAAGAACACAATTCCCATCAGTTCGCAGGCTTCCTTGACTAGTTTAGTGACATGATTATCATTTCGACTAGGAGACACTGCACCAGATGGATGATTGTGAACGAGAATCACGGAGGTAGCCATATGCTTGAGGGCATAGTGAAGAATTTCCCTCGGTTCAGCAATGCTGCGTGTCGCAGATCCGATAAAAATAGTTTGCTGATGGATGATTTGATTTTGAGTATTGAGATAGAGCGCCACTAGGTGCTCTTGTTTTTTGTCGCCAAGTTCCTGTTGCATTTTCTTGGCTAGCTTTTGACTACTGAGAATACTTTCCATCTCAAGGGTTTCATGTTTGTGAATGCGGTGTCCCAGTTCAATCACTGCTTGTAGTTCAATGGCTTTAATCCGTCCAATACCAGACAGACTCTGCAATTCCTGCAGGGTCATATTTTTCAGATCAGTTAGACTGTTAAGACTATTCAAGACTCTCTGGGCAATTTCAAAGACATTAGCCTGACGCGTTCCTGTTCTGAGCAAAATAGCTAACAACTCTTGATTGCTTAGAGCCTCTACTCCTTCTTTAACTAGTCTTTCTCTAGGCAAGAGCGAATCTTCTTGGAATGAAATACTGTACATAAAAATCCTCCTCACTTTATTATTCGTGAGGAGGATGAAAAATTAGATTTTTTTCTCAATTGGAGCAACGCTGGCTAGGAGTTTTTTAAGTCCTACTTCTGGGAAGTTAATTTTCAGTTCCTGAGTATCACCGCTACCAGAGACTTCCAGAACAGTTCCCTCTCCCCATTTCTTGTGAAGAGCAATATCTCCGATAGACCAGTTGGTATCGCTTGAATCTTTTTTATTTCCGGCTGCAAATTGTCCAAATGGGAGACCACTTGACTGGATAGAGCTTGGTGCGGCATTGCGTTTCCGGTCTTGAAGGGCTTGGGCTAAGCTCATACCTTGACCAAAGGCCACTCCACCACTGCTATAAGATGCCTTAAAGCTAGCATTCGCTGGTCGAGCCAAGCCCTGATACTCAAGCAGGTCCGAACTGATCTCATTGATAAAACGAGTTGGACGATTGTAGTTGGTACGCCCAAAAAGCAAGCGAGAGTTAGCATTGGTCAGATAAAGGATCTTTTCTGCGCGTGTAATACCGACATAGGCCAAACGGCGTTCTTCTTCCAGTTCATCAGGATCCTCAGCTGCACGGCTAAGTGGAAAGACATTTTCCTCCATCCCAATGATAAAGACAACTGGGAACTCAAGTCCCTTAGCTGCGTGCAAGGTCATTAAGGTCACTTCTGATGTCTCCTGACTGCCTGAATCCGTATCCGCAATCAGGGCAAGGTCATTCAAGAAACGACTGAGTTTGTCCAAACCTGTTTCCTCTTCTTGACTATCAGGATTGTCGTCAAAATTCTTGGTAACAGATAGAAATTCCTCGATATTTTCAACCCGAGCCTTGCTTTCTAAGGTCGCTTGGGCATTGAGAATATCGATATAACCTGTTTTTTCTAGAACAGCCTCAACCAGCTCGGTGATAGTTAATTGATCCAGTTTTTCTCGCAAATCCAAAATCATATTGGCAAAGTCCCAGATAGACTGAGCTGCTTTTCCTTTGATGCCAGACAACATGATATTGGCTGAAGCATCCAGCATAGACATGTCTTGCATATTCGCAAAGTCGCGAATTTTCTCAACCGTCCCTGGGCCAATTCCGCGTTTTGGTTCGTTAATAATGCGCTCAAAACTGATATTGTCACTCAGATTGGCAATGAGATTAAGATAGGCGATAATATCACGGATTTCCTTACGACTGTAGAACTTGGTTCCGCCGACCATAGTATAAGGAATATTGGACTTTAGGAGGGCCTCTTCAATAGTACGAGACTGGGCGTTAGTCCGATAAAGAACTGCAAAATCCTTGTGGAGGAAGTTTTGAGTTCGACCAAGTTCATCGATGGTTTTGGCTACAAAAACAGCCTCATCTTGTTCGTCATTTGCGCGATAATAAACAATTTGCTCCCCATCCGCATTCTGGGTCCAGAGATTCTTGGGACGACGTTTTTTATTGTTTTTGATGACGTCGTTGGCAGCCTGGAGAATGGTTTTAGTTGAACGATAATTCTCCTCTAACAAAACGACCTTGGCTTGAGGGTAATCTTTCTCAAAATCCAAGATATTCTGCATATCAGCCCCACGCCAACCGTAAATAGACTGGTCAGCATCACCGACTACGCAGATATTTTTAAAGCGTGAAGCCAAGAGTTTGACCAATTGATACTGGGCATGGTTGGTATCTTGGTACTCATCAACATGAATGTACTGGAACTTCTGCTGATAGTAAGTCAAGACGTCAGGATTTTGATCAAAGAGACGCAGGGTCAGCATAATCAAATCATCAAAGTCAACGGACTCAGACTGACGAAGCTCCTTTTGATAAGCTGTATAACACTGGGCCACGATTTGCGTATACATATCACCAGCCTGAGCAGCATAAGCCACATCATCAATCAAGTCATTCTTAGCATTGGAAATGGTTCCCAAAATGGTTCGTTCATTCCATTTTTTTGGATCCAAGTTTAACTGCTTGAGAATGCGTTTCATGAGAGTTCGTTGCTCACCAGGATCTACAATAGTGAAATTCCGATTGTAGCCAATATGATCCGCATCGCGACGTAGGATACGAACACACATGGAGTGAAAGGTCGCAATCAAACAGTCCTGAGTAGCTGGATTGAGGCCATAGGCACGCTCCTTCATCTCACGCGCCGCCTTATTGGTAAAGGTAATGGCCAAAATATTCCAAGGATTGACCATCTTTTCATCAATCAAGTAGGCGATTCTGTGAGTTAAAACACGAGTCTTCCCAGAACCAGCACCAGCCATGATTAATAAGGGCCCTTCTGTCGTTTGCACTGCCTCAGCCTGACGGTCATTCATTCCATTCAATAATGCGTTCATTTTCTCTTCCTTACTCTTGAAGTCAATGTTTCTATTATATCAGAAATCGAGGAAAATATCTTTACCTAGACTGATTGCGTCTAGAAAGTAACTCTATTATCAGCTGAAGACAACTCCTTAAAGCTAGATAAAAAAATGAGCTTGGATATTATTTCCAAACTCATTTTAATTCAATTAAACTATTAGAACAATCCTAGAACAGTTCCGTCGCTTTCAACATCCATATTAAGAGCGGCTGGTCGTTTTGGAAGGCCTGGCATGGTCATGACATCACCAGTTAGGGCAACAATAAAGCCTGCCCCTAATTTTGGTACCAATTCACGAATGGTAATTTCAAAGTTTTCTGGTGCTCCAAGTGCATTTGGATTGTCTGAGAAACTGTACTGAGTTTTAGCCATACAGATTGGCAATTTGTCCCATCCGTTTTGAACGATTTGAGCGATTTGTGTTTGAGCTTTCTTCTCAAAGTTCACTTTGCTACCACGATAGATTTCAGTAACAATCTTTTCAATCTTTTCTTGGACAGAAAGGTCATTGTCATAAAGACGAGTGTAGTTGGCTGGATTTTCAGAGATTGTCTTGACAAGTGTTTCGGCAAGTGTTACACCACCTTCTGCGCCATCAGCCCAGACACTAGCCAATTCTACTGGTACATCGATTGAGGCACAAAGTTCCTTCAAGGCTGCGATTTCAGCCTCTGTATCAGAAACAAATTCATTGATAGCTACAACTGCTGGAATACCGAACTTACGGATGTTCTCAACGTGGCGTTTCAAGTTAGCAAAACCTGCACGAACTGCTTCTACATTTTCCTCTGTAAGAGCGTCCTTAGCTACACCACCATTCATCTTAAGGGCACGGAGAGTTGCGACGATGACAACAGCATCTGGAGATGCTGGCAAGTTTGGTGTCTTAATGTCAAGGAATTTCTCAGCACCAAGGTCCGCACCAAAACCAGCTTCAGTAACAGTATAATCAGCCAAGTGAAGGGCTGTGCTTGTTGCCAAAACAGAGTTACATCCATGAGCGATATTGGCAAATGGACCACCGTGTACAAAGGCAGGTGTACCGTAAATTGTCTGAACCAAGTTCGGTTTGATAGCATCTTTCAAAATCAATGCTAATGCTCCCTCAATCTGTAAATCACCAACAGTAACTGGTGTACGGTCATAGCGATAGCCAATAACGATATTCGCCAAACGACGTTTCAAATCTTCAATATCGGTCGCCAAGCAAAGAATGGCCATGATTTCAGAAGCTACGGTAATGTCAAAGCCATCCTCACGAGGAATACCATTTAGAGGACCGCCAAGACCAACGGTAACATGGCGAAGGGCGCGGTCATTCAAGTCCACCACACGTTTCCAAAGGATTCGACGTTGGTCAATTCCCAGCTCATTTCCTTGATGCAAGTGATTGTCAATTAAAGCAGAAAGAGCATTGTTGGCAGTTGTAATGGCATGCATATCCCCGGTAAAGTGAAGGTTGATGTCTTCCATTGGCAACACTTGGGCATAACCACCACCGGCTGCACCGCCCTTAATCCCCATTACTGGACCAAGAGACGGTTCGCGGATAGCAATCATGGTTTTCTTGCCAATCTTGTTCAAGGCATCCGCAAGACCAATGGTAATAGTTGATTTTCCTTCACCTGCTGGTGTTGGATTGATGGCAGTAACCAAGATCAATTTCCCAACTGGATTGCTCTCAACTGCACGAATTTTATCAAAGCTGAGTTTAGCCTTATACTTCCCGTACAATTCCAAATCGTCGTAAGAAATACCAAGTTTCTCAACAACATCAACGATTGGTTTCAACTCAATACTCTGTGCGATTTCAATATCTGTTTTCATTCAAAACTCCTCTAACCTCTAATGTGATAATTCATTATATCACAAAACAAGATTTTTAACATCCATAAACTCTCTAAACGTTCGTAAATATCCTGAATTTCAAGATTTTTAGAGCCCTTTGAAAAATTTTATATGGCTTTATAGTTATAAACTATAGTGTAGCTTTGTTTTAGCAAAATTTTATCGCTTTCATTTTACTTACTGTTTATTTTTGTGTACAATAGTGCTATGAAAATTTTAGTCACATCGGGCGGTACCAGTGAAGCTATTGATAGTGTCCGCTCTATTACTAACCATTCTACAGGTCGCTTGGGGAAAATCATCACAGAAACCTTGCTTGCTGCGGGGCATGAAGTTTGTTTAATAACGACAAAACGAGCTCTGAAGCCAGAAGCTCATCCCAACCTAAGCATTCGAGAAATTGATAATACCAACGACCTTCTAGTTGTGATGCAAGAACTTGTTAAGGAATATCAGGTCTTAATCCACTCAATGGCTGTGTCTGACTACACTCCTGTTTATATGACGGGACTTGAGGAAGTTCAGGCTAGCTCTAATTTAGAAGAATTTTTAAGCAAGCAGAATCATCAAGCTAAGATTTCTTCAACTGATGAGGTTCAGGTCTTATTCCTAAAGAAAACACCTAAAATCATATCTCTGGTCAAAGAATGGAATCCTGCCATTCATCTGATTGGGTTTAAATTGCTGGTTGATGTCTCTGAGGATTATCTCATTGAGATCGCACGAAAGAGTCTTGTCAAGAACCAGGCTGACTTAATCATAGCGAATGATCTTACTCAAATCTCAGCATATCAGCATCGGGCAATCTTTGTTGAAAAAGATCGTCTTCAAACCGTTCAAACCAAAGAGGAAATTGCAAACCTCCTCCTTGAGAAAATTCATACATACGATTCATAGAAAGGAAAGCCATGGCAAACATTCTCATCGCAGTGACAGGTTCCATAGCCTCCTATAAAGCAGCTGATTTAGTCAGTTCTTTGAAAAAACATGGCCATGATGTCACTGTCTTAATGACAGAGGCGGCAAGAGAGTTTATCCAGCCTTTGACACTACAGGTACTCTCACAGAATCCAGTTCACCTTGATGTCATGCAGGAACCCTACCCTGATCAAGTCAATCATATCGAAAGAGGAAAAGAAACAGACCTTTTTATCGTTGTCCCTGCTACTGCTAATACCATTGCCAAACTTGCGCATGGTTTTGCGGATAACATGGTGACCAGTACGGCTCTTGCCCTACCAAGTCACATCCCTAAACTCTTAGCTCCAGCCATGAATACAAAGATGTATGACCATCCTGCAACTCAGGCTAATCTAAAAACATTAGAGACCTATGGTTATCAGATTATCTCCCCAAAAGAATCTTTACTAGCCTGTGGCGATCACGGCAAAGGCGCCCTAGCTGACCTGAATACTATATTAGAAAGAATAAAGGAAACCCTCGATGAACAAACGCTCTAACATTGCCCCAATTGCTATCTTTTTTGCAGTTATGCTCGTTATCCACTTTTTGAGCTCTCTCCTATTTAATCTTTTCCCATTTCCAATTAAACCAACTATCGTTCATATTCCAGTAATCATTGCTAGTATCATTTACGGCCCACGAGTTGGTGTTACACTTGGTTTCTTGATGGGACTGCTAAGCTTAACGGTAAACACGATTACCATCCTTCCAACCAGCTACCTCTTTTCTCCATTCGTACCGAACGGAAACATCTATTCTGCGATTATCGCTATTGTCCCTCGCATTTTGATCGGTCTGACACCTTACTTGGTCTATAAACTGATGAAAAATAAAACTGGGCTAATCCTAGCTGGTGCCCTTGGTTCCCTTACCAACACCGTCTTTGTCCTCGGGGGAATCTTCTTCCTTTTTGGAAATGTCTTCGATGGCAATATCCAAAAACTCCTGGCAACCGTTATTTCAACCAACTCAATTGCCGAGCTTGTCATCTCTGCCGTTCTAACAGTAGCAATTGTCCCCCGTCTCGAAACTCTGAAGAAATAAAAAACAACTCCACTTTCGTCCTGAAGGTGGAGTTTAGCATTTAAAACATAAGAAATATCAATAGAATGTGAAAGCCAAAGAGCAGGAGCTGATACGAAAGAGGTGTAGGTTGCTGACTTTTTTGGCTATCCAAGTATAGAGTTAGAGATAGTAAAACCAAACCAAATGCAATCACCAATCTGACGAAATGAGCAATTTCGAGTATTGCTGCCATCAAAAGAAAACCTAATAAAGGAAGGCTAAAAAGTGAAACAGCCAGACTGCTTGCTAATAGAGAGAGTAGCGACAGGACCAATAAACTATAAACTAGGAAACGAGTCCAACCTGAGACTACTTTCCCTTCACTTTTCTGTTTTGACATCATCACGATTACCACAATTAGGTAAACAAAAAGTATCATCACAATTTCTCCTCAGCTCCTATTATTCTTTACCACATTTTAACCAAATTTTCCTGAAAAATCAATAATACTTCTTGACTTGATTGGTGATTTATTGTACTATACTTGTGTATATACAGATAAATGGAGGTTCTTATGGATATACGGAAAAAAACGCAGTTTATGACTATGACTGCCCTACTCACTGCAATAGCGATTTTGATTCCAATCATTATGCCTTTTAAAATCGTTATCCCACCGGCTTCTTACACCTTGGGAAGTCATATCCCCATCTTTATCGCCATGTTTCTTTCGCCTTTGATGGCTGCTTTTGTGATTATTGCTTCTAGTCTCGGTTTCCTGATGGCAGGCTACCCTATGGTTATTGTCCTACGCGCCTTTTCTCACATCGTTTTTGGTACTTTGGGGGCTTTGTACTTAAAGAAATTCCCTGAAACCTTGGATAAACCAAAGGCATCTTGGATTTTTAACTTTGTTTTGGGTGTTGTTCATGCTATCGCTGAAGTAATAGCTTGTATCATCTTCTATGCTACTTCAGGGACAAATGTTGAAAATATGTTTTATGTTCTCTTTGTCCTAGTTGGTTTTGGCACAATCATCCATAGTATGGTAGACTATACATTAGCACTAGCTGTCTATAAAGTGCTTCGAAAACGTCGCTAAAAGGAAAAACTATGACAAAGGATCGCAAACAAGCTCTTCTCAAACTGTTAAAAGAGGCGCCAAAAGCTCTCAATGGTCAAACCTTGGCTGAACACTTTCATGTTACGCGCCAAGTCATTGTACAGGACATCGCTATTCTCCGAGCAGATGGAGCTCCTATCCTATCCACCAATCGTGGCTATATCTACAAGGAAAATGATGCCAGCCCCTACGTCCACAAACTCTTTAAAGTGAAACATGAACTGGAAGAAATCGGGCAGGAACTTCTAGCTATTGTAGATAATGGCGGACGCGTTCAAAATATCTTAATCGATCATCCCGTTTATGGCGAAATTGAAACCCTACTTAAACTCACTTGCCGCCGAGATGTCCAGCACTTTCTGGAACAAGTCGAGAATTCAGACTTTAGACCCCTTTCTGAATTGACAGACGGCATTCATTACCACCTTGTTGAAGCCGAGACACAACAAGACCTCCACTATATCGAGGAGGCCTTGGATCAGTTGGGTTATTTGGTAAAAGACTAGAAAATTTCTTTCTCCCAGCCGTCCTCTGTACGGTGGCGATAGAAGAACTCTGACTTGTCAGGTGCTTCCATCATTTCCATCAAAGGCAACATATCATAGGCCAGTTCCAAGTTTGGAATCTGGTCTTTTTGCACCCAACATACTTCTCCTTCTTCTGAAGATTGGAGATTTCCAGTAAACTCTGTCGCTTTATAGCAAACGACGATGTAGCGCCCACCTGTATCTAAGGGCCAGTTTTTAATGCCGACCAGTTGGGGATTTTGAATGGTCAAGCCAGTTTCTTCGTATATTTCACGAATGACAGACTCGGCAAAGGCCTCGCCATTCTCAACATGTCCTCCTGGAAAGGCATAGCCAGACCAGCGATTGTTTTCGGGTGAACGATACTGCATCACCACGCGCTGGGTTTCGAGGTCTTCAATCAGACAGATGTTGGTTAAAATAGTTGCTTGGGCACGGGACATAGATTTACTCGCTTTCTAAATATTTAAATATAGAAATCAATTATTTCTATATCATCAAAAGTGTCATAATCTAAGTCATAAATAAATGATATCTCAAAAGTACCATCTATTTCCGATGACTCATATTCAAATTCTGGATCTTCAGGTTCTTCGTAGAAAGGATTCTTGGTAACAATATTAAAGTCTATATTCACATCAATGCTTGCTATACACTTAATTTCATAAAAGTCATCTTCAAACGTGTATTTTTCAATCTCCACTTCTGTAATAGTTACGTATTCAAATTCTCCCCAACCTAAATCACCATACTTATTTTCAAAATCCATGTTTGGAAGTTCTGTTTTTAAGTATTCCTCTATTACATCACTAATTTCATAATCATTTTCTACAATTTTTAATAATTCAGAAATATCTGTGACTTTTCGCCTTTTAATTACGGAGGGTCTATTGTTTACTGATTGAGAAGATGCTCTCACAAAAGGTTTTACTACATCGTCGTTATTTAAAGAAGTAGATACTATTTTAGCAAAATCGAGTAATGTATCACTAATAGATTTAAATACTCGAGATGGTACTTCCTCTTGTGAGAAGTGTTTCATGAATTCCAGTTCATCCATTAAATAAAAATCTGCCCCAGTCTCATTTTTCATTTCCTCTATAAGTTCAATTCTTGGACCGATAATCTGATATTTCTCCTTACCATTTCCATCTTTTCCAACACAAACTTTATGGTTTAAATCGGTTTTACTATCCCGTTTACCATCAGAGGTCACAAAAATTACATTTTTGATTTTATCTTCCTTTGCTTTGATAATTATATCCTTCCAAATAATTAAATCTCCAAACTTCTGTTGGTACTTTATACCATTATAACTTCTTGATAATTTTTTATTAGCATCATTAAAACCAGGTGGTATCTCATTTTTATATCTTTCATCTCCTTCCTTTTCAATATTTATAATCGTATTTTGTTCATATCGCTCTCCTGTTTTACTTTGTATAATTTCAACCAATGCATTAAAAATATTAGTTTGGTTCTTACTTATTGAGGAAATCTTCTCAACTAATTTATTTTCTATATCAAGTTCTTTTGAGTTCAGTAAATCTGACAAATAAGTGATCAATTCTTTATTATCTTTATCATTTCTATACGAAAGACCTGAAAATAGTGTTTTTGCTGCTTCCGACTTCACTTTATTCCAATTCTTGCTAAAATTATTTTTAAATTTTGTTACGTTGACTTCATTTAATAATAACGCTTCAGATTTATGAAAGTGAAATTCTAAAGCTACAAGATATGGAATATAAATTTTATCTTGAATACTTTGAATTATCTCAAAATATTCTTTTGATGCTTCTGGTGTAAATCTAAATACATTAAGCAATGAGTTGGTATCAAACACAATAATTGTATTCTCACTTGTCATATTTTCTTTATTAAATGGTTCTCTGTAAAAACCATAAAATTCTTCTTTATAGTTCATCTTTTTCCTTTCTTTCCTACCCCAACGTTCTCACTTTGAGCATCATATCACGGATCTGAGCTGCTAGTTCAAAGTCAAGTACTTCGACGGCTTCTTGCATTTGTTTTTCGAGTTTTTTGACGAGTTCTTTGCGTTCTTGTTTATTGAGGCTATTGATATCGACTTCCTTGTCCTCTTCCTTGGCAACTGCCTTGGTTACAGCGATTAGATCACGGATTTCTTTTGAATTTTCCGACGGCGGACCGTTTCATCGATGGCACTTTGCATAGACTGAGTCATCGTGTCCGCATTCATGATAACATGTCCTTCGCTATTACGGGCCGCACGACCAATGGTCTGGATGAGACCGCGTTCGTTACGAAGGAAACTTTCCTTGTCAGCATCTAGAATAGCACCAATCTCACTTCGGGAACGTCAATCCCTTCACGGAGCAGGTTAATACCGACCAGTTGGGGATTCTGAATCGTTAGACCAGTTTCTTCATAAATCTCACGAATGACAGACTCAGCAAAGGCCTCGCCATTCTCAACATGTCCTCCTGGAAAGGCATAGCCAGACCAGCGATTGTTTTCGAGTGAACGATACTGCATCACCACGCGCTGGGTTTCGAGGTCTTCAATCAGACAGATATTGGTTAAAATAGTTGCTTGGGCACGGGACATAGATTTGCTCGCTTTCTAAGTTATTAAAATGTATCTTCGTTGTATTTTACTTCTGACTTCATGATAAAGGGATTGATCAATTCATGATGGTCATAAGTAGTACGGGCCAAAAAACCTCTAGCAATGATGATTTCCTTATCTTCTATGCGATAGTCTATATTGATAGGGACGGCTGGATCCGAGATAACTGATAAAACAAAGAAAGCTGCAAACCAAAGGTAAAATGTCACCAATCCACTAAATATTTGAAAAATAAGGTGATACCATTGAAAATCTCTTGTTCTATAAAAGATTCTCCAGGGGTGGATTAGGAAGGTCAAACAAAGAATGAAAAACCAACTATTCTACAAAACTGGCGTAAAGGATAGGCCAAAAACCAACAACACCAAATGAAGAACCACAAAGGTCAGCAAAGCCAAATAGAGTGTTTTAAATGAAAATAACCTAGTTCGATTTTCTTTTGTCATGATTATTCCTCTTTTTGTCCTTATATTTCAAAATCACCATCAATATCGCTGGAATGATGAAAAAGATTAGATAGGTAGCAATTGGAAGCCAGATGTAGCGATAATCGGTAGATAATAGGGAAGGAATTTTTTTAACATTTCTCCCTTTCACCCCAACAAGTAAGTGGAGGAGAAAAATAGGTCCGTTTATGAATAGAAAAGTTTTTAAAAATCCTTGTACTGAAGCCTTATTGCTAAAACCATCTCTAAAAATACCTTGATAAAGTGTGTGCACCAAAAAGACAAAATTCATAATAATTGGCAAGACATAGGACATTTCTTGATATGGTTTCGGGATAAGTGACGTCCCGAACAATACATACATGATACCAAAAATAGATAATAATATTATACCACCATCCATAAAAGAAGAAATCTTTGAATGTCTTTCTATCCACAAGTGGACGTGAGCTATCAAAGAATACTTTTTCTGGATTTTTCTCATTTGTCTGTTCTGTTGTTTGATCTTCTTTGGTTTCTTAATCTTTCGTTCCATTTGCGCCTCCTTCTTCTCTTTTCTATCCGTATAATCAAAAGCAGAATGCCCAGCCCCAAGAAAAAGAAAAATAGATAACTTACAATAGGAACCCAGACATAGGCTGGATCCATAGAAATTATGGGAGGGAAATTCGTTGACTTACGACGTCCTAGCCAATTCAGACCTACCAAGAGATGAAAGGGAAAAAGAAGACCATTGAACCCAATAAATCCCCATGAAAAGTAACGCCATTTCTGAAGTTTATCACTACTAAAACGAAAGACAAGGAAATAGGTTGATAAGATCAGAAGGATAAGATTGAAGCTTAAGGGGGAAAGATAGTTTATGTTCGGTAATAGGTAACTAATGTAAGAGGCGGCAAGAAATGATACAAACATAGATCCAAATAATACACTCGTATCCAAAAGTTGACCAATCCTTCTGTGCCTTTCCATCCAAAGAAAAATCCTCTTAGTCCAAGAAGGCTTTTCTTTTGTCTTGTACTTCATTTGCCTACTCATCTTCATTTTCATCTACTCCTTTTTTTGAGCCTTTAGAGAGAAAGAAGATTGCCAAAGTTAACATCAAGACTAGAAGGTAGATGACAATAGGAAACCAGATATAGGATGACTCCAGTGAAAACAAAGGTGACAGAACGACTCTTCCTCTTTTTCTCACACCAATCAGTTGAAAAATGAAGCTAAGGATATTGATATAAATAAAGGGTTCACAAAATCTTTTAAGAGTCCTTTCTTTTTCAGTTTTCACTGACAAAAAGAGAGCATAAAACCTATTACCCAAGATAAAAAGATTCAATTGCAAGGGAAATAAAAGCTCTCTGTACCGAAAATCAGCTGGAATGCTTTTGTTCTGTGATGTTGTAAATTCTATAACTAGGAACAAGATGATATAAAAGATAATATCAAGCATAAATTTGATAAATCGATGACCTTGTAACCAAAAACGAACAGAATCTAAGCTCGATGACTTCTTATAATTCTTCTCTTTCAAATTCATAATAACTTCTTTCTATTTAAAATATCTGCTAAAACGTGATTTTTTGTTCATTGAGTAATCTGAAAACAAAATCGCAATTCTACCAGTATTTAAGTCTCAGATTTTGAGGATTTCTTACGTACCATTCTAATTTCAGTGATAGGTTTTCCAAGGTCAAGTATTTTTTCTTGCCCATCAAAAGTAAAACCCATTTTTTGATAGAATGCAATGGCTCGCTTATTCCCTTTTAATACCCATAAAAATATTTCAGAGAACTGTTCAAGAGTCGTCAGAGCTTCCTTCATTAACTTCTGAGAAATACCTTTTCCATAATAGTCTTTTAAAACATATAAGGTAATAATTTCACCAGCTTGAATAGTCTCATCACGAAAGTTTCCATAACTGATAAAACCAACTACCTTCATGCCATCTATCGCAATCAATGTATTTTTAGGATATTTTTGACTAAAGAATCGACATCTTTCTAATGTCATCGTCTCCTGAAATTCTGCAGGTAAAAGATCATCATAAGCCTCTCTCCACGTTTGCCAATGAACGAAGGATTTACCTTCTATCTCTTCAGGAGTTTCCATTTGTTTGATAGTTAGGTTCATTTATTTTACTCCATTCTTCTCTCAGAATACCATATTTAATACTATCAAAATATTTGCCTTGGTAATAACGAACTTTTGGAATATGAGCTTCTTTTTTCATTCTTAATTTTTCAGCAAGTTTTACCATACCAAGATTTCCTGACCAAGTTGTCAAACCAAGATGCTCCAACACCAAGTAATCCTTAAATGTCCGATCTATCCATTGTAGCATAGCAGCTTTTCCAATGCCAGAGTTCCAAAATTTGTTATCATAAATACAAATCCCCAATTCCATCCATCTTGTTTGTTTACATACCCAGTAGCGCGAAACAGTCCCAACTAATTTATCATCAACAAAAATACCAAGGCGATTTGAGTTGTTTAGAGTAGATTCTGATTTTTGTAGTTTAAATTCTTGAAAATTAGGAAAATGCTGATAATCGTCATAATAGGGAGCATCATACTGCTTCCAAATTGGATTAGATTGTGAATAAGCAATTTCCCACAAAGACACCAAATCTTCTTCATTTAGTTTTCTTAAATAAACCATACTTTTTCCTAATCCAACGCCTTGACTTCATCAGCTACTTTTTGTAGATATTTTTGTCTTGTAGAATTTGTATTCACCTCACGCCCTAACTCACCCAAAATTGAAACTTTCTTTGTTTTAATACCGCAGTGATTTAGGACAGCATTCTTTAATACTGATATTCCATAACTGTCTGGGATATTGATAGGACCTGAAAATACTTTGTACCACCATGTTGGTGCCATGGATGTTGCGTAAATACTAGCTGTTTTTCCTTTTAGTAACTTTTTAAACTGCTGACCCCTTAAGTAGTTTAAAATAAAACTTCCTTGATTATTGGCAGAGTACGCAATTCCTGGCGTGAAAACACGATCAATCCAACCCTTCAATAAACTAGGCATACTACTCCACCAAATTGGATAAACAAAAATGAAATGATCTGCCCACTGAATTAATTCCTGAGAGCGAAGTATGAAGGGGTCCTCTTCCATCCGTTTTCGATAACCATAACGTAATACAGGATCAAAATCTATCTCATTTAGGTTAATAGATTCAAGCTCATGATGATTTGAGTCAATATTTTCTACAATCGTTTGAAAAATTTCTTGACAGAAACTTCCCTTGTCATGATGTCCATTGATGACTAAAATTTTCATTCGTTTTCTCCTTCACTACCCCAACGCCTTCACTTCCAGCATCATATCGCGGATCTGAGCAGCCAGTTCAAAGTCAAGCACTTCGACGGCTTCTTGCATTTGTTTTTCGAGTTTCTTGACGAGTTCCTTACGTTCTTGTTTGTTGAGGCTATTGATATCGACTTCCTTGTCCTCTTCCTTAGCAACTGCCTTAGTTACAGCAATCAGGTCACGGATTTCTTTCTTGATTGTCTGAGGTACGATACCATGCTCTTCATTATAAGACATCTGGATTTTCCGACGACGAGCCGTTTCATCAATAGCACGTTGCATAGACTGGGTCACCGTGTCTGCATACATGATGACATGCCCTTCGCTATTGCGAGCAGCACGTCCAATGGTCTGAATCAATCCACGTTCGTTACGAAGGAAACCTTCCTTGTCAGCATCTAGAATAGCAACCAAGCTTACCTCAGGAACGTCAATCCCTTCGCGGAGCAGATTGATTCCGACCAAAACATCAAAAACACCCAAACGTAGGTCACGGATAATCTCCGTCCGCTCCAAGGTTTTGATATCCGAGTGCATATACTTGACCTTGATGCCCATTTCTTTGAAGTAGTCGGTCAAGTCTTCTGCCATCTTCTTGGTCAAGGTTGTGATAAAGGTTCGTTCATTCTTTTCAACACGGGCATTGATTTCACCTAGGAGGTCATCAATCTGTCCCATAGTTGGACGGACTTCCACTTCAGGATCCAAGAGCCCTGTTGGACGAATGATTTGCTCGATCACTGTCTCGGTCTGTTCATTTTCATAGTCACCTGGTGTCGCTGAAACGTATACAATCTGATGCACATGACTCTCAAACTCCTCCCGACGGAGAGGACGATTATCTAAGGCAGACGGCAAACGGAAACCATAATTGACCAACATTTCCTTACGAGAACGGTCTCCATTGTACATGCCCTTTATTTGCCCCATAGTCATGTGACTTTCATCAATCATAATCAAGAAATCATCTGGGAAGAAGTCAAGAAGCGTATAAGGAGGCTCTCCTTCGCTACGACCATCCATGTGGCGGGAGTAGTTTTCGACACCGTTGGTATAACCCATCTCACGCAGCATTTCGATATCGTACTCTGTCCGCTGTTTCAAACGCTGAGCTTCTAGCAGTTTGCCTTCCTTTTCAAAGACAGCCAACTGCTCCTCCAACTCTGCCTGAATTTTCACAATCGCAACTTCCATGTGGTCGTCATTGGTCACAAAGTGAGTGGCAGGGAAAATCGCCAAATGATCCACTTCACCCAATACCTGACCTGTCAAAGCCTCAACCTCACGGATACGGTCAATCTCATCACCGAAAAACTCTACTCGAAAAGCGTGTTCATCACGAGAAGCTGGGAAAATCTCCACCACATCCCCGCGAACGCGAAATCTTCCCCGTTGGAAATCAATATCATTGCGTTCAAACTGAATATCAACCAAGTCATTCAAGAGTTTATCACGAGAAATCTCCAGACCTGGACGAAGACTAACAACACTATCAGAATATTCCTTGGGCGAACCCAAACCATAGATACAAGAGACAGAAGCTACGACGATGACATCGTTACGCTCCAGAAGAGCTGAAGTCGCTGAGTGTCGAAGCTTGTCAATCTCATCATTGACCGAGCTATCCTTCTCAATATAGGTATCGCTCGAAGGGACATAGGCCTCTGGTTGATAATAATCATAGTAGGATACGAAGTACTCGACTGCATTTTCAGGGAAAAATTCCTTGAACTCTCCATAGAGCTGCCCAGCTAGCGTTTTGTTATGGGCAATGACCAAAGTTGGTTTATTAACTTTGGAAATGACCTGACTCATGGTATAGGTCTTCCCTGTACCCGTCGCCCCCATCAAAATTTGGGCCTTCTCTCCACCTTCGATATTGTCAACCAACTGCTCAATCGCTTGGGGTTGATCTCCTGAAGGTTGGTATTTTGATACTAGTTTAAATTTATTATCTGTAATTCTATTAATCATGATTGCCTCATCTGCATTTTTCTATCCTTCTATTTTACCATAAATTTACTTTTCAGACTCTACTCTAGGTTGATAAGAGTGAGTATTTCATGTTACATTTCCTTACATAAAATCCATAAAATTTGCCTTTTCATTCATTTTCTGATATAATGGGAAAATATTCGGAAAAGGAGACTAAAAATGAAGAAAAAAATACTAGCATGTTTGCTCATTTTATTTCCCATTTTCTCACTAGGTATGGCAAAAGCTGATACTGTTAAGATTGTGTCTGATACAGCTTACGCACCTTTTGAGTTTAAAGATTCAGATCAAACCTATAAAGGGATTGATGTTGATATTATCAATAAAGTCGCAGAAATCAAAGGATGGAACATCCAAATGTCTTATCCCGGCTTTGACGCAGCTGTAAATGCAGTGCAGTCAGGTCAAGCAGATGCTATTATGGCAGGTATGACAAAAACAAAAGAACGCGAAAATGTCTTTACCATGTCTGATACCTATTATGATACAAAAGTTGTCATTGCTACCACAAAGGCAAATAAAATCACCAAATATGAGGAACTTAGCGGGAAAACAGTTGGAGTTAAGAACGGAACTGCCGCTCAACGTTTCCTCGAAAGTATCAAAGATAAATACGGTTTCTCTATCAAAACCTTTGATACAGGTGATTTGATGAATAACAGTCTAAGTGCTGGTGCTGTGAACGCCATCATGGATGATAAACCTGTTATTGAGTATGCGATTAACCAAGGACAAGATCTCAGCATCAATATGGATGGCGAGGCTGTTGGAAGCTTTGCTTTTGGTGTCAAGAAAGGGAGCAAGTATGAACACTTGGTTACCGAGTTTAACGAAGCCCTAGCACAAATGAAGAAGGATGGTAGCTTGGAGCAAATCATCCAAAAGTGGACGGCTTCTAAAACTACGGCAAGCCCAACAATAACTACTGCTGCTGGACAAAAAGCTACTCCTGTGAAAAGCAAGTATATTATTGCCAGCGACTCATCTTTCGCCCCATTCGTCTTTCAAAATTCAAGCAATCAATACACCGGTATTGATATGGATCTTATCAAGGCCATTGCCAAAGATCAAGGTTTTGAAATTGAGATTACCAATCCAGGATTTGATGCAGCCATTAGTGCTGTTCAAGCTGGACAAGCAGATGGTATCATTGCTGGTATGTCTGTAACAGATGCTCGTAAGGAAACCTTCGACTTCTCAGAATCATACTACACAGCAAATACGATTCTCGGTGTGAAAGAATCAAGCACAATTGCTTCTTATGAAGACCTCAAGGATAAAACTGTCGGTGTTAAAAACGGAACTGCTTCTCAAACGTTCCTTACTGAAAATCAAAGCAAATACGGCTATAAGATTAAAACCTTTGCAGATGGCGCTTCTATGTATGACAGTCTGAATACTGGATCTATTGATGCCGTGATGGATGATGAGCCAGTTCTCAAATATTCTATCAGCCAAGGGCAAAAATTGAAAACGCCAATCGCTGGAACTCCAATCGGTGAAACAGCCTTTGCGGTTAAAAAAGGAACAAATCCAGAATTGATCCAGATGTTCAATAATGGACTTGCGAACCTCAAAGCTAACGGTGAATTCCAAAAGATTCTTGACAAGTATCTAGCTAGCGAAACTTCAACTGACTCTACAAGTACAGTTGACGAAACTACTATCTGGGGCTTGCTTCAAAACAACTACAAACAACTCCTTAGTGGACTTGGAATCACTCTTGCTCTAGCTCTTATCTCATTTGCAATTGCCATTGTCATCGGGATTATCTTTGGTATGTTTAGCGTTAGCCCATACAAATCACTTCGTCTGATCTCTGAGATTTTCGTTGACGTTATCCGTGGTATCCCATTGATGATTCTTGCAGCCTTCATCTTCTGGGGTATTCCAAACTTCATCGAGTCCATTACAGGCCAACAAAGTCCAATCAATGACTTTGTAGCTGGTACTATCGCCCTCTCACTCAATGCAGCTGCTTATATCGCTGAAATTGTTCGTGGTGGGATCCAAGCTGTTCCAGTTGGCCAAATGGAGGCCAGCCGCAGTCTTGGTATCTCTTACGGAAAAACCATGCGTAAGATTATCTTGCCACAAGCAACTAAATTGATGTTGCCAAACTTTGTCAACCAATTCGTTATCGCTCTCAAAGATACAACCATCGTCTCTGCTATCGGTTTGGTGGAACTTTTCCAAACTGGTAAGATCATCATCGCCCGTAACTACCAAAGTTTCAAGATGTATGCAATCCTTGCTATCTTCTATCTTGTAATTATCACGCTTTTGACTAGACTAGCGAAACGCTTAGAAAAGAGGATTCGTTAATGGCAAAACTAAAAATTGATGTAAATGATTTGCATAAGTATTATGGAAAAAACGAAGTTTTAAAAGGGATTACGACTAAGTTCTATGAAGGAGATGTTGTCTGTATCATCGGTCCTTCCGGTTCTGGTAAATCCACATTCCTCCGTAGCCTTAACCTTCTTGAGGAGGTAACGAGTGGCCACATCACAGTAAATGGTTATGATCTGACTGAAAAATCAACCAATGTCGACCATGTTCGTGAAAACGTGGGAATGGTCTTCCAACATTTCAACCTCTTCCCTCACATGTCAGTCCTAGAAAATATCACTTTTGCACCTATTGAACACAAACGAATGACCAAAGAAGAAGCTGAGAAATTGGGGATGGAGTTGCTGGAGAAAGTCGGTCTTGCAGACAAAGCTAATGCTAACCCAGATAGCCTATCAGGTGGTCAAAAACAGCGTGTAGCTATCGCTCGTGGACTTGCCATGAATCCTGATATCATGCTCTTTGATGAGCCAACTTCCGCTCTGGACCCTGAAATGGTTGGAGATGTACTGAATGTTATGAAGGAATTGGCGGAACAAGGCATGACCATGATCATCGTAACCCATGAGATGGGATTTGCTCGTCAGGTGGCTAACCGTGTTATCTTTACGGCTGATGGTGAATTTTTAGAAGATGGAACTCCAGATCAAATCTTCGATAACCCGCAACACCCTCGTCTAAAAGAGTTCTTGGACAAGGTCTTAAATGTATAAAACAAAACTGTAAGGTTCTCCTTACAGTTTTTTAATTGCGTATTGGATTTTTTGTTTTTTTTGAAAATTATGATAAAATAAAAACTATGATAATGAGGAAATCTCATCCCTAGTCCAACTAGGAAAAAATATAGAAATTAGGTAGCTAGATGTCATCAAAGGTTATTGTTACAATTTTCGGTGCGAGTGGAGATTTAGCCAAACGCAAACTCTACCCTTCCCTTTTCAGACTCTATAAATCAGGCAATCTCTCTGAGCATTTTGCTGTTATCGGAACAGCTCGTAGACCTTGGAGTAAGGAATATTTTGAATCTGTAGTTGTAGAGTCCATCCTTGATTTGGCAGATAGTACCGAGCAAGCCCAAGAATTTGCCAGCCACTTCTACTATCAAAGCCATGATGTGAATGATACTGAACATTACATTGCTTTGCGCCAATTACAAGCTGAGCTGAATGAAAAATACCAAGCTGAACACAATAAGCTCTTCTTCTTGTCTATGGCGCCTCAGTTCTTTGGAACCATTGCCAAGCACCTCAAATCTGAAAACATTGTTGATGGCAAAGGTTTTGAGCGCTTGATCGTTGAGAAACCATTTGGTACAGACTACGAAACAGCTAGCATACTCAATGAAGATCTCCTTGCGGCCTTTGATGAGGAGCAAATCTACCGTATCGACCATTACCTAGGTAAAGAGATGATTCAGAGTATCTTTGCTGTTCGTTTTGCCAACATGATCTTTGAGAATGTTTGGAATCGCGAACACATCGATAATGTTCAGATTACCTTTGCAGAGCGCTTGGGTGTTGAAGAACGCGGTGGCTACTATGATCAATCTGGTGCCCTTCGTGATATGGTGCAAAACCATACTCTTCAACTCCTCTCTCTTCTAGCCATGGATAAACCAGCTAGCTTTACAAAGGATGAGATTCGCGCTGAAAAGATAAAGGTCTTTAAAAACCTCTATCATCCAACTGAGGAAGAATTGAAAGAACAGTTTATCCGTGGTCAGTACCGCTCTGGTAAAATCGATGGCATGAAATACATTTCCTATCGTAGCGAGCCAAATGTCGATCCTGAATCTACAACAGAAACCTTTGCCTCTGGTGCTTTCTTTGTAGACAGCGAACGTTTCCGTGGCGTTCCTTTCTTCTTCCGAACAGGGAAACGTCTGACTGAAAAAGGGACTCACGTTAATATCGTCTTTAAGCAAATGGACTCTATCTTTGGAGAACCATTAGCACCAAATATCTTGACCATCTATATCCAACCAACAGAGGGATTCTCTCTCAGCCTCAACGGTAAGGAAGTTGGAGAAGAGTTCAAACTTGCACCTAATTCGCTTGACTACAGAACTGATGCGACTGCAACAGGTGCTTCACCAGATCCTTATGAAAAGCTAATCTACGATGTATTGAATAACGATTCAACTAACTTTAGCCACTGGGATGAGGTAAGTGCTTCTTGGAAATTGATTGACCGTATCGAAAAGCTCTGGGCTCAAAATGAAGTTCCGCTCCACGACTACAAGTCCGGAAGCATGGGACCACAAGCAAGCTTTGACTTACTAGAGAAGTTTGGAGCAAAATGGACTTGGCAACCCGATATCGCCTATCGTGAAGATGGCCGTTTAGAATAGCAAAAATATCCTGCAAGATTGACTTGCAGGATATTTATTTTGTATTAAATCAAGCCTTCTAAGAGACCCTTCATAAAGTTTTCTGAGTTAAATTCCCCGATATCATCGATTTTTTCACCGAAACCAATCAATTTTACAGGGATATTGAGTTCTTCTCGAATAGCTAGTACAACACCACCACGGGCAGTTCCATCAATCTTGGTCAATACAATTCCTGTCACAGGGGTAATTTTCGAAAATTCTTTAGCCTGTACCAAGGCGTTTTGTCCAGTTGACGCATCGAGTGCTAGGAAGGTTTCATGTGGTGCTTCTGGAAGGACACGCTTGATGATGCGACCAATCTTTTCCAACTCTGCCATGAGGTTGTCCTTGTTTTGCAGACGACCTGCTGTATCAATCATGAGAATATCCATTCCTTCTGCTACGGCACGTTCCATCCCATCAAAGACCACACTTGCTGGATCCGCTTTTTCAGGCCCCGTTACAACAGGAACATCCACACGACGTCCCCATTCTGCTAGCTGGGCAACGGCACCAGCACGGAAGGTATCCGCAGCAACCAGCATAACTTTCTTACCAGCTTGTTTGTAGCGATGAGCTAATTTCCCAATAGAAGTTGTTTTCCCAACACCGTTAACACCAACAAAGAGCATAACTGTCAAACCATCTTGGAAATGGATTTGTTCATCGTAGTTGCCATCCTTTTCGTAGAGCTCAACCAATTTCTCGATAATGACACGGCGGAGTGAGTCAGGTTTCTTAGCATTTTCTAATTTGGCTTCATAGCGAAGCTCTTCTGTTAGGTTCGAAGCGACTTGCACACCGACGTCACTCATGATGAGCAGTTCTTCTAATTCCTCAAAAAAGTCTTCATCGACAGAACGGAAGTTGGCAAAGAAGGCATTCAAGCGTGCTCCGAATCCTGTACGCGTTTTCTTAAGACTGCGGTCATATTTTTCCTGAACCGTTTCTTCAACTTGTGGATATTCTTCTACTACTTCAGAAGCTAGATCTTCTTCGAACTCTACAATTTTTGGGTTCTCTTCTTCTAGAATTTCTTCCGACTCTTGGAATTGTTCCAATTCATCAGATTCTAGCTCAAGATCTTCTTGAGCCATTTCCTCGACTGCTTCTGGCTCAATCACTTCTTCTGTCGAGATCTGAGGAAGTTCTTCTTGAGCAAGTGTTTCTTCTACTTTTTCCCTTGCTGTCTCTTCCTGACTTGTTTCTTCGATTGCCGTTTGATTTTCTTCAACCTCTTCTGACAAATCAAGATTTTCCAGAGCTTCTTTTACAATATCTTCGATTTTCGGCTCTTCTTTTTTCCCGAATAAACGGTCAAATAATCCCATATTCTAATTCTCCTTTAGCACGTATTCTTCGATAGCCCAAGCAACGGCTTCCTCGTCGTTGGTCATGGGGGTAATGACATTGGCAACTTCTTTAACTGCAGGAACTGCATTTTGCATGGCAACTCCCAGACCTGCCCACTCTATCATAGAAAGGTCATTGGCCTCGTCCCCACAAGCCATGACTTGACTTTGATCGATTCCTAGGTGTTTAATTAATTTCGCTAAGCCTGTTGCCTTGTGGACATTTTTCGGTGACCATTCCAATAAGAGTTCACGCGATTTGAAGATTTCATATTGGTCAAACAATTCTGGAGAAATCTGTTGAATCGCTGCATCCAAGGGTTCTTGGGCAAAGGCAGTCACGCATTTATTATACGTCATCTGACTAGATAGCTCTTCAAAAGCGACTGGCACGAAAGTCAGGGCTGGGTTAAACTTGGCATAGAGACTTTCTTGGTCCGACTGGATTTGGTAGACTGTTCCTTCTGAAATGGCATCTAACGGCAAACCTAGTTTTTCAGTTTCCTCGTACAAGCGTGCCACATCGTCGATTGAAAAGACTGTTTTATCGAGAATCTCTCCCGTATTTTTCTGAACAAGCCCTCCATTAAAAGTGATGGTATACTCGTCCTCCTGGCCGTCAGTCCCTAGCTCATGGAGAAAGAAATCCATAGCCTTCAAAGGACGCCCTGTTGTCAGTACGACCTTGATGCCACGATCACGCGCAGCTTTGAGGACCGCCTTGGTACGATCTGTTAGCTTCTTATCCGTTGTCAGCAAGGTGCCATCCAAGTCCAATGCAATCAATTTAATATCTGCCATTACAAGCCCTCCATATAAGCCATCACTGACTGATCCTTATGGTGGCCAATCACCGTCTCTGCTAATTCTAAAATCTCTGGTCGCGCGTTTTCAGGAGCGATTGGATGCCCGACGACCTGCATCATGTGAAGGTCATTGAGATTATCGCCAAAAGCCATGACCTGATCCATGCTAAGCCCCAGTTTTTTGGCTAGCTCAACAATAGCCACTCCTTTATCGACATAGTCCAAGACAATATCGATGGATTCAAAACCTGTTGTCATGGCTTTCACACCAGGAACATTTTCGTTGACCCAGGCCTCACCAGCTTCTATCGTATCTTCTGTGAAGTTCGTGGTGAATTTAAAAATCTCATCCGTGATAGCTTCCAGACTCGCTACTTTTTGAATGTTCTCATTGTAGTGACTACTTAACTTTAGATAGGTTTCATCCACTGTTTCCAATACATAACAAGCTTTTTTCCCTGTCAGAAGCATTTTTCTTTCATCAAAATAGGGTGATTTCTTTAAAGCTTCAAAAGTACTCAAGTAAAAGTCGCGAGACATAGTTGCCTCGTACATATCCTCGCCATGAAACTCAACATAACTCCCATTTTCAGCTATAAAAATCACTTCGTCACGCACATCCGCAAATAGCTTTTTCAAAGACAAGATACCGCGACCCGAGGCCACCGCAAAATAAATCCCCTTTTCCTTGTAGGAAACAAGTACGTTTTTGAGGCGTTCCATATCAAACCGACCCTCTCCGTCTAGAAAGGTTCCATCCATATCGGTTGCTACAAGTTTAATCATAAAATCCTTCATACTCCAATTGATAAATCTACCTTCTATTATACCATAGATAAGCTAAAAAAGGACTTGTACAGTAGGATTGGCAACTGTATTGCCGTGCTTTTTCGGTAAAGTCGAAAAGGGCTTAAAAATTAGAATCGTAGAACTTTTTTCAGATAGTTTAAAAAGTTTGTATTCCCCTACCCTTTTCTCTATAATGGAGAGAAAGGAGATGACTATGACAGAAATAAAACATGAAATTGATGCTAACTTTGCAGGCCGACTCAATATCCTACGCGCAGGTGTTCTAGGAGCCAATGATGGAATTATTTCCATTGCTGGAGTCGTTATCGGTGTTGCCAGTGCGACAAGCAATATCTGGATTATCTTTTTATCAGGATTGGCCGCTATCCTTGCTGGTGCTTTTTCTATGGCAGGCGGCGAATATGTCTCTGTATCCACTCAGAAAGATACGGAAGAAGCCGCTGTCGCTAGAGAGCAATTACTCTTGAATAAGGACATCGAATCTGCAAAACAATCCCTCTATGCTGCTTACCTTCAAAATGGTGAGTGTGAAACGTCCGCCCAACTTTTGACCAACAAGGCCTTTTTAAAAAATCCACTCAAAGCCTTGGTAGAAGAAAAGTATGGAATCGAGTACGAAGAGTTTACCAATCCTTGGCATGCTGCTATTTCTAGCTTTATCGCCTTTGTACTGGGTAGCCTTCCGCCTATGCTTTCAATCACTGTCTTTCCAAGTGACTATCGCATTCCTGCTACTGTCTTTATCGTGGCCCTTTCCCTTCTCGTCACTGGCTATACCAGTGCTAAACTGGGCAAGGCACCTACGAAAACAGCTATGATCCGTAACCTCTGTATCGGACTTCTAACCATGGCAGTGACTTACCTGTTTGGACAACTCTTCAGCATTTAAGATAAAAGAAATACCTCGATAAACATCGAGGTATCTTTTTTACATTTGCACAATCTTGCGATAGCTTCTTGAGGTAATCATAAAGATTAAGACATAGACAATGAGGAAGATAGCACAGATGGATAAAGTGACAGTCAACATCATGGTCGCATCTAGCACCCCAATTACTTTTAGGATGAGGCTAAGCATATGATAGGCAAAGGCAAGGTGTAGGAAGGCAAAGAGCAATGGGAGGAAGAAAACAGTTAGGACCTGTTTATTGATGGTTTGCTTGATTTGCTTTTGATCGAGACCGACTTTTTGCAAAATGATAAAGCGTTCACGATCTTCATAGCCTTCAGAGATTTGTTTGTAGTAGATGACAAGAACCGTTCCCACCATAAAGATGATAGAGAGGAAGATACCGATGAAGAAAACTCCACCAAAGAGAGCACTCATCTGCGCACTACTATCAGCCAGATTGCTTCCGTAAACATAGCTTCCTTCTTTGTTTAGTTCTCTATTAAAGTTGTTAACGAATTTTGAATAGTCATCTGCAATTTTAAGCTGCTCTTCCTCACTAGCCGTTACATTCATACCACCATAGTATTGATTAAAGATGGAAGAATTAGGATGCTGGTCAAGAAAGGCTTTCAAGTCAGGAACAACCAAATAGTTATAATCCGAAGTTAGAATATTGTACTGATTTGGGACATGTTCAAGAATAAAATCTTTTTTGATTTCTTCTTTGATCGTGTAGGTCTGGTCATTCAGAGTCAGTTCTTTTTGACCTTGAAGTTGCTTGTTTTGAGCAAACAATCCAACTTCCTTACCTGAAAGTGCAAGTTTCTGTCCTGTCATATTCTCATAGTCTTTTTGGTCAAAGACCATAAAAATAGTTTTCGGTTGAACACGATTTTGACCTTTCTCAAAAATTGTCAATTTCGTACCTTCTTGATTTGCCACACCAAAGTTACTGTATGTAAGGACTTCTTTCTTTGTGACAGTCAATCCTTTTTCACTAGCATACTGGCTCAAGAGTTTTTCGATATCTTCTTTTTCAACATTCTGTCCTGTAATCCCAAAATCATGTGGATTCATGACCTTCTTGAAGTTTTCTGATGCCTTAAAGATACTTGTTGCAGCAGACATAGTCACTAAGACCATGGTTGAGAGAATAGCAATCGTCGCCAGACCAACCGCATTTTTCTTCATACGGAAAATGAGATTGGATACGGAAATCATGTTGTTGGGTTGGTAATAATAACGCTTGTTTTTCTTTAAGATTTGTAAGAAAACTGTAATCCCTGCATTGAAGAGAAGATAAGTTCCCAAAATTACTAACAAAACTGCTACGAAGAAAATCAGAACAGCAGAAAGTGGGTTTTCGACTGTTACTGCTAGATAGTAACCCGCTCCCAAACTAATCAGACCTAGAATGGTTTGGGAACCTAAGAAACGTCCTTTTTTCTCACCACTGGCTTTTTCACGAGAGAGCTGAAGGGCATTCATGCGTGCGATGCGAAAGGCATTGATAAAAATTAGACCTAGGAAGATAGCTCCAAAGACAATGAGAACTAGGATGAAGACAATTGGTTGGAAAGTCGAAACGAGCTCCACTTTCATTTTCATCAGCTTCAGAAGAAGGGCAAAGATTAGCTTATCAAAGAGAGCTCCTAGGCCGAGACCAGCTGTCAAGGTTAAGGAACCAAAAATAAGAAGCTCCTTAAAAACCATACTGATCAAATGGCGCTTTTCAAGCCCCAGCATACCATATACACCCAGCTCCTTGGAGCGGTTCTTCATGACAAAACTATTGGCATAAAGTACAATAATTCCAGAAGCGATGGTAACAACTACCATACCGAGAGCCAAGGTCATAGAGATAGTTTCTCCCCCTCGGATCTTGCCAATATTAGGGTTAAGTGACAGTGAGTAAAAGAGATAGGTGATGGTCACTGCTAAGAGAACAGCTAAAGCAAAGGGATAGTAGAGTTTGCGGTTTTTGATTAAGTTGGATACCGCTAACTTATTGGTTAATCGGAACATACTAATTCACCTCGCTTGCCATAACAGTCAAAGTATCAGAGATTTCCTGGAACATCTGACGCTCTGTCTTGTCTCCGCGGTAGATTTGGTTGTAAAGAATGCCGTCTTTGATAAAGAGAACGCGCTTGGCCCTGCTGGCTGCTGCCGTTGAGTGAGTTACCATCAGAATGGTTTGGCCGCGTTCATTGATTTCATCAAAAACATCGAGTAATGCTGCAGATGACTTGGAGTCAAGAGCTCCTGTTGGCTCATCCGCAAGGAGAATTTCAGGTTCTGTGATGATGGCGCGTGCTACTGCTACCCGCTGCTTTTGACCACCTGATATCTCGTAAGGGTACTTCTCTTGCAATTGGTTGATACCTAGATTCTCAGCAGTCACCACCAATTTTTTCATCATCTCCGTAATAGGTTTTCGTGATAGAACTAACGGAAGCAAGATATTATCCTTAACAGACAAGGTATCTAGCAAGTTAAAGTCTTGGAAGACAAATCCCAACTTCTCACGACGGAAACTCGAAGCCTGTGAATTTTTAATAGTGGCTGTGTCTGTTCCGTTTAGGTAAACCTGGCCTCGAGTTGGTTTATCCAGCATAGCTAGGATGTTGAGCAGGGTTGACTTTCCTGAACCAGACTCACCCATGATGGCAACGTAGTCACCCTTTTCTACGGTAAAGTGAATATCTTTGAGTGCTTCGACTTGGTTTCCTTGGAAACGTGTTTTGTAGATTTTTTGAACGTGTTTTACATCTAAAAGTGTCATGATTTTCTCCTTCTTAATATCCCATCATTTGAAACTGTGCTTGCATCATAGCGCATCCCAGTTGAACACGCTCGATATCTTTTTGACTTGGTTTTCTTGTTTTCTTTTGTAAAATTCTTTTCATGGTTTTGCTCCTTTATTCTTTATGAGTCTAGTTTATCGCAAAAAAAGATGGCTTGCCATAACCTAACCTTACAAAAGAGACTTTAATCTTACATTTTTGTAAGATTGAAGAATATCAAGCAATTTCGCTATCAATATTTTACCATAAAAGAAAGGCAAGAAGAAAACCCTTGCGGATGCAAGGGTTAGGATTCACTACTTTTTCTAATTTCTTCAAGAAACAAGGAAATCATCTATAAACTATTTCCAAATCCGACTCACCAAAACCGTCCATCATTGTCATAAATGGCCTCAGCATCCTTACGTTTGCGTGGTCCTGTTCCGTACATTTCGGCTTCTATGTCTTCCTTGGTTGGTAAGATAGAGGCAAGGATGATGTAAATAATCACACCAATTCCAAAATTTGCCACGGTAAAAATGGCGAAGAGAAAGCGGACTAGGGTTACATCAAAATTCCACTTGTCTGATAGACCAGCTAAAACTCCTGACACCATACGATTTCGTCTCATTTTATAAAATTTTGTATTCATGATTGTTTCCTCTTTCGGTATTCTTACAAGTAGTATAGCATGAAACAGGTTCACAAACATCAGTCCTTAGGCCGATTTAAGATGACGAGTTTGCCACGGCAGACGCCACAGCGATAGCGTTTTGTATCAACCTTCCTCTTGCGTTGATAGCGTT
This sequence comes from Streptococcus sp. KHUD_016, assembly GCF_051106465.1. Taxonomy (GTDB): domain Bacteria; phylum Bacillota; class Bacilli; order Lactobacillales; family Streptococcaceae; genus Streptococcus. The sequence goes on from NZ_CP193663.1 coordinate 1,092,306, forward strand.
GCTGGCAGTATTGGCACTGATAGACCAGGAAATTACTTTGGTCTTTCAAATGGGGAACAAAGCGCAGTCCATCCACTTCTTTCAAAAGTTCTTTAAAATCTCGGTCCTTATGTCGATAACCCTTTTTCTGAAAATAAAGGTGATAGTGACAGAGTTCATGGCGTACGATTTTTCGAAAAACCTTCAAACCAAGTTCATTATAGACCTTGGGATTAAAATCCAAATGCCCATCTTTAGGGAAAAATCGCCCGCCTGTCGTTCGCAGACGAGAATTCCACTGAGCTTGGTGCGTGAAAGGTCTACCAAAGTCTTCGAGTGAAACAGACTGAACGTACTCAGTTAGATTCATCTGGAGCAAGGAGCGACAGATTGACTTTTTCACGTTCGGTATCGATTTTCTTAACCCAAACCGTTACCAAATCTCCGACTGAAACCACTTGGCTGGGATGTTTGATAAATTTGCGACTCATGTGGGAAATATGAATCAAGCCATCCTCGTGAATCCCAATATCAACGAAGGCACCGAAATCAACGACATTACGCACCACACCTTCCAGCTTCTGGCCGACTTTTAAATCCTTGATATCCAAGACATCTTGGCGAAGCACAGGTGCATCAAAGGAGTCCCGGAAATCTCGACCTGGTTTAAGAAGGTCGGCAATGATATCTTTAAGGGTTTCTGGGCCGAGATTCAGTTCCTGTGCCATCTCCTTAACTGAAAGGGACTTAAGCTTACTTTGTGCCTCTTCATTCAAGTCTTTGATATCCAAGCGTTTGAAAAGCTCTTTGACGGCAGCATAGTTCTCTGGATGAACTCCTGTATTATCAAGGATATTGCTACTTTCAGGAATACGGAGGAAACCAGCAGCTTGCTCAAAGGCTTTGGCACCGAGACGAGGAACTTTCTTAATTTGAGAGCGTGAAGTGATTTTTCCTTCTTCTTCACGGTATTTAACGATATTTTCAGAGATAGTTTTATTGAGTCCAGCTACATGGGAGAGAAGTGCTGGGCTGGCTGTATTGACATTGACACCGACCTGGTTAACCACCGTATCAACGACAAAGTCCAGACTTTCAGACAGTTTCTTCTGACTGACATCGTGCTGGTATTGCCCGACACCGATTGACTTGGGATCAATTTTGACCAATTCGGCAAGCGGATCTTGCAAACGACGAGCGATAGAAATAGCAGAGCGTTTTTCAACAGTTAATTCTGGAAACTCCTGACGAGCAAGTTCACTGGCAGAGTAGACAGAAGCACCACTTTCATTGACGATAACATAGCTCACTTCTGGAAAATCTTTCAGAACTTCCGCCACAAAGGCTTCGCTTTCCCGGCTGGCCGTTCCATTTCCGATAGCAATAATTTCCACGCCATACTGTCCAATCAAATCTGCCAAATCTTTCTTGGCTTCTTCAATCTGACGAGCTGAAGCTGGTTTAACAGGATAAATGACTTGAGTCGTCAGCATTTTCCCTGTTGCATCTACGACAGCAAGCTTGGCACCTGTACGAAAAGCAGGGTCAAAGCCTAGAACCACGCGCCCTTTCAGTGGAGCAACCAAGAGGAGATTTCGCAAGTTGTCAGAAAAGAGTTGGATAGCCCCTTCTTCTGCCTTTTCGGTTAACTCTGTCCGAATGCGCCGCTCGATAGCCGGCAAGACCTTTTTCTTAACTGACTGTTGAACCACTTCATCAATATAGGCGTTTCTCACCTTGAAACGAGCAGCAAAGAATGATAAGATACGGTCTGTCGCATGTTCGAAGCCGACTTTTAAGACACCTAGTTTCTCCCCACGATTGAGAGCCAAGGTACGATAACCCTGCATGTTGCCAACTGTCTCTGAAAAATCATAGTAAATCTGAAAAACTTGTTTTTCATCAAGGCTTTCATCCTTGACTTGCGAAGTGATTTTAGAGTGTCTCAACACTTCTTGATAGGTCAGTGAACGCAAAGTCACATCTTCCGATAAGGCTTCGACCAAGATATCAACCGCACCAGCCAAGGCTTCTTGACCAGTCGCAAATCCTTCACAGACAAACTTCTCAGCTTCTTTCTCTAAGCCATCTACGTTTTGCAAAATCAAGCGAGCAAGAGGAAAGAGTCCAGCTTCACGGGCAATGGTTGCCTTGGTCCGACGTTTTTCCTTATAAGGAAGATAGAGTTCTTCTACGTCTGCTAATTTCTCAGCTGCCAAAATAGCTGCTTCCAATTCCTTGGTCAGCTTGCCTTGTTCTTGAATCTTAGCCAAGACAGCTTCCTTACGGTCATTGAGATTTGTCAGACTTTTATCCAAGTCGATAATAGCCTTAATCGCCACCTCATCCAGACTACCAGTCATGTCCTTGCGATAACGCGCGATGAAGGGAATTGTCGCCCCCTCAGCCGTCAAACTTAGAACAGTATCGATTTGCTTTAAGGTTACACCCAAATCTTGGGAGATTTTTTCATATTTTTTATCCATGAATCTATTATACCATAAGGAACAGTTCTTGTTTTGCCTTACCTGTTTTTGCATCTTTGATTATCAAAATAATCCCTTTTCCACAAAATAATAGTATAATAGAGGTAGAATGTAGAAAAGAGGTAGGCCCATGGCTGTTAAATTTACAAAAACGGATGACTTGGACAAGATGTTTGAAGAATTCGCCAAACTTCCTGACTTAACACAGGTCACTTTTCCAGATGACAAAGATAAAAAAGAAAAAGTTGAGAAGAAAAAATAGATGACGATTTTCCAATCTCTTCCTCCTAGTGTATTACAAGCGGGAGCTATTTTTCTCTCCATCATGATTGAAGCCCTTCCTTTTGTCTTGATTGGGAGTCTCATTTCGGGATTGATTGAGGTCTATATCACACCTGATAAAGTTTATGAGTTTCTCCCTCGCAATCGTTGGGGGAGGATCTTTTTTGGTACCTTCATTGGCTTTCTCTTTCCTTCTTGCGAATGTGGTATCGTTCCGATTATCAATCGTTTTCTGGAAAAGAAAGTGCCCAGCTACACAGCGGTTCCTTTTCTGGTGACTGCTCCCATCATCAATCCTATCGTTCTTTTCGCCACATATTCTGCCTTTGGCAATTCAATAAAACTTGCCTTCTTGCGAGCTCTGGGAGCTATTGTGATTGCTTTGATTCTGGGGATTTTCCTAGGATTTTTCTGGAAGGAACCCATTCAAAAAGAGAATCCTATCGCTTGCCATGAACATGACTTTTCACACTTGGGTCCCGCTAGAAAAGTGTTTCAGATCTTTATACAAGCTATTGATGAGTTTTTCGATATGGGGCGTTACTTGGTCTTTGGCTGTCTCTTTGCGGCTATCGTGCAGGTCTATGTCCCGACTCGGATCTTGACCTCTATCAGTGCTAGTCCAGTCCTTGCGATTCTCTTGCTCATGTTTCTAGCCTTTCTCCTCTCTCTTTGTAGCGAGGCGGACGCCTTTATCGGCGCTTCTCTCCTCTCGAGCTTCGGCCTAGCGCCAGTCCTTGCCTTTCTGGTCATTGGCCCCATGCTTGATATCAAAAATCTCCTCATGATGAAACACTATCTCAAAGCGCGCTTCATCTTGCAATTCATGGGCATCGTGACAGTGTTTGTCTTGCTTTATTCTTACATGATAGGAGTGATGCTATGATCCGATTTTTCATTTTACTGGGTTATTTTGCTCTAACTCTGTATCTGCAGCTATCTGGCAAGCTCAGTCACTACATCAACCTCCACTATTCCTATCTAGTCTATATCTCCATGATCCTTTCTCTTCTGTTGGCTCTGGTCCAATTCTATATCTGGATCAAGAAAATCAACTCTCACAGCCATTTGGAAAGTCGTCGAGCTAGACAAATCAGCGTCCTTTTACTGTCTCTACCTCTCTTGATTGGGGTTGCCTTTCCGACCGTAAGTTTGGACTCGAGAACTGTATCTGCCAAAGGTTATCATTTCCCACTTGCTGAGGGAATCAACACAGCCATTCAGGCAAGCGAAGGAACATCCAGTCAATACCTCAAACCCGATACCAGCACCTATTTTTCCAAATCTGCTTATGAAAAGGAAATGTGGTCTACAGCTGATAAATACCTCTCCCAGTCAACCATTCAGGTTACAGATGAAAACTATATGGAGGTCATGGAAGTTCTCTATGACTATCCTCAGGAGTTTGAAGGAAAGAAAATCGAGTTTACAGGCTTTGTTTATAACGATCCTAGCCATCCAGATAGCCAATTCCTCTTTCGCTTTGGGATTATCCACTGTATCGCAGACTCTGGTGTATATGGACTCCTGACCAAGGGAAACTCACGCCAGTATCCTGACAATACCTGGATTACCGCTAGAGGAACCCTGACCCTCCACTACCATAAAGAACTCAAACAAAAACTCCCAACACTGGAAGTTGAGAGTTTCACAAAAGTAGACAAACCAGAAAATCCTTATGTTTATCGCGTATTTCAATAAAAAGAGACAATATCAGAATTTCTGTATTACAGAATTCCAATATTGTCTCTTCATTTTTTTCTTATACTCATTTCAATCTAACAAACTAGCTTACTTTTTGTTCTTTTCTCTGACAGAATGTTCAGAAACCCATTTAGAATAGCTTATCATTTTTTTCAATTTGCTTTTCTGTTAAATAGACTGTCATCTTTCCAACAAAGCTTTGAAAACATCGTCGTATTCATCAAAAATTGTATCCAATTTCAAGTTAAAGGCATCATCAGATACATAAGAGACCTGATGATCCAATTCTTCAGGAGTAAAGATAATTTCACCACTTGGAATATTGAATTCGCCTGTAATCATATTAGTCTCTTTTCTTTGATTTTTAAAGTTATGAATATCACTATTTTAACAGATTTTCAATCAAGCTTCAATTATGTTTCTCTCTATAAAAATTTCTTTCAAAAATAAAAAAGCAAACCCATAATATGGTTCACTTTTTTAACTCTTCTACTCTCCATCCTTCCAGTTCCGAGCAATCTCTTCGTCTTTCTGGAGTTGGTCTACGAGTTCTTCTATGGAGTCAAATTTGACCATATCGCGAACACGGTCCAGCCAGTAGACCATGACTGTCTCACCGTAAATATCGTCTGAAAAGTCGAAAATATTGACTTCAAAACGTGGTTCTTCTCCATCGAAAGTAACATTTTTCCCAACACTTGCCATGCCACGATATCTCTGACGTTGCACTTCGATATCGACTACGTAAACACCGTCCGCTGGCATGTAAGTTCGGTCTCTTAGGACCAGATTGGCTGTTGGATAACCAATAGTCCGCCCACGAGCATTTCCATGAACGACCATTCCACGAGATGGGAGCGGAGTGCCGAGCAGATGCTTGACTTCCTTTACATCTCCATCAAGAATTGCCTGACGAATCCGTGTAGAACTAATCTTGCCCTTTTCATCCTCAACTGGAGGAACAATGATGATCTCTCCATCAAAATAGTCCTTCAGGTCATCCGCAGTTTTCTTATCTGAGCCAAAGGTATAGTCAAATCCTGCTACAATAATCGCTGGTTTTAAAGCTCGAACATAGGTATCAAAGAATTCTTGACCCGTTAGACTAGCAAATTTGCTACTAAAGTCAAGTAGGAAAAGAGCCTCTACTCCGTGCCACTTCATCTTGTGCTCTCGTTCCTCATGATTGACGATGTGAAGCATGAGTTCAGGTTGGTAAGGTTGTAAGGCAAGTTTTGGCGATTCTGTAAAGGTCATCACGACAACTGGCAGATAATCCTTCATCGAAGCCTTACTGGCTACTTCAAAGAGTTTCTGATGCCCCTTGTGGATGCCATCAAAATAACCTAGTACAAGGACTGTATTACCTGGTACTGCAATATCTTTTTCGTTCTTAATAGGTACTGTTGTAATCATGAAACTATTATATCATAGAGAAAGTCTTTTCGCTAAGAGGAAATCCCAAATGTCGTTTTTTGCGCCTGAACTGACCTTAAGAGAAAATGTAGCACTTTAGTTTTAAAAATAGCACCTCCTAAGAGATGCTATCATTTAGTAACTAGTCTACTGTTTCTTCTAAATCTTTTAACTTAACCGAAACAATCTTAGACACACCTGATTCTTGCATGGTAACTCCATAGATAGAATCCGCTGCCGCCATGGTTCCTTTACGGTGAGTCACGACGATAAACTGACTATCCTTGTCAAAGCGGTTAAGGTAATCCCCAAAACGTTTGACATTGGCTTCGTCCAGCGCCGCCTCTACCTCATCCAAGATGACGAAAGGAATGGTCTTAACTCGGATGATTGAGAAGAGCAGAGCCAGAGCTGATAGGGCTTTCTCGCCACCACTCATGAGGTTGAGAGATTGGATTTTCTTACCTGGTGGTTGAACAGAAATCTCCACACCAGCTGTTAAAAGATCGCCCTCAGTCAATATCAAGTCTGCCTGACCACCGCCAAACATCTGTCTAAAGGTCACTTTAAAGGACTCACGAATAGCCTCAAAGGTTGATTTGAAGCGTTCCTTAACCTCATCATTCATCTCTGCGATGGTCTCAAGGAGTAGATTTTTCGCAGACAAAATATCATCTCGTTGGCTATTGAGGAAGTCCAGACGGTTGTGAACTTCTTCGTACTGGTCAATAGCGTCTAAGTTGACAGGACCCAGCGAGCGAATAGCTTTCTCAAGATCTTTAACCTCTTGCTCCGCCAGATTGAGATTTTCCAGTTCATGAGCCTTTTCTAGTGCCTCTGTGTAGCTGATCTGGTACTGGTCTGTTAATTGAGCTTGAAGATAGCGCAAGCGTTCGCTGACCTTTTCTTTCTTAGCTTCAGCACGTGTTTGTTTGCGAATCCACTCCTCGTTCTGCTGGCGAGCCTGGTCCAAATGGCTGGCAATATCATCCAGTTGACCTTCAATATCATCCAACTCAAACTGCTTGCGAATCAGACCTTGTTGAAGATTGGCTTTCTGAGTTTTGGCCTCTTCCACCTGCTGGCTTAGCAGATCCGTATCCACTTTCTCAAGATTATCAACCTTTTCTTGAAGGAGGCGCTGGATTTCCTCTTGCTCGATATTCAGATTATCCAGTTCCTTGCCTAAGCGTGCAATATCAGTCACTTCATACCGCTTTTGTCCTTGCAGTTCTGACTTAAGCAAGCGCGCTTGAGAAATCTGTTCCTGCAAGTTTTGATAACGTTCTTGAATGGCGTTTTTGTTAGACTTAATTTCTTCAATCTCAGCTTCCAGATTTTGCTTTTCACTGGCGATAGTAGCAAGGCGCTCTTGGCATTTTTCCTTGTCCGCTTGCCAATCTCCTTCAGATAGGCGATTTAATTCCTCTTCTTGAAGTTTCCAAAGCGTTTCCAGTTCTTCGACCTGCTGATTGGTTTGTTGATAAGCAAGGTACAAGCCTTGCTCCTGAATACGAGCTTGCTCACCCTGAGATTTGATGGCTTCTAATCTTTCTGCCAATACCGCCATCTCATCTTGCAAGGTCTTCAAACTCGCTTCTTCTGAACGCAGACTAGCTTCTTCTTCAGCAATTTCTTTTTGTAATTGTTCCAGCTCTGGCTTGATGAAGATACTGTTATTTTGACGATTGGCACCACCCGCGTAGGAACCACCTGTGCGCAACTCTGTCCCATCCAGTGTCACCATACGAACCTGGTAACGAACTTGGCGAGCAGCTGCACGCGCATGTTCTACGGTGTCAAAGATAGCCGTTGTAGCAAGCAAGTTTTTGAAAATGGCTTCTAATCTCTTATCAAACGACACCAACTCATCTGCCATACCCAGAAATCCTGGACTTGAGGCGATAGCATCCTGATTCTGACTAGAAATCGTACGCGCCTTGATCGTTGTCAAAGGAAGAAAGGTTGCACGACCAGCTCTATTACGTTTGAGGAAATCAATCGCCCTAGTTGCCGCGTTTTCATCTTCTACAATGATATGCTGACTGCTAGCTCCAAGCGCAATTTCTAGGGCAGTTTGATAATGCACATCAAAGGTCAAATGTTCACTGACTGCACCAATGATCCCACCAAGACGGGCTTTTTCTTGAAGAACACTCTTAACACCCGCATAAAAATTACTATGATTTCTTAGGATGTTTTCCAAACTCTGGGCTCTAGCCTGCTTATTTTTGAGACTGTCCAGACGGTCAAAGAGTTGGCTCTGCTGGGCTTGGAAAGAAACTTTCTGCTCCTCTTGCTCCTTGGCACTAGCTTGGTAGTCAGCCAATAATTTCTGAACCTGCTCCTTGGCAGTTTCAAGCTCAGCCTGCTGTTGACTGGCCTTTTCTTTAGCTGTAGCCAGTTGTTCTTTCAGTTTCTCAAGTTGATCAGCTTGTTTTTGAGACAGCTGACGGCTGTTTTCCAACTCATTCTCGATGCGGGTCAGCTGGTTTGAGACATCCGCTTCTTCTTGTAAAAGCGCCACAAAACGTTCACGCAAGAGTTCAATCATCTGGTCAGGATCATCTGAAAAAGCCAACAACTCCGCTTCTAGACGATTGAGTTCCTTGTTATTTTCAGCTAGAGTTTCCTCTAACTGTTCCAGATTCTCTTCTTTTTCAGCCTTTTCCTTACTTAGAGCCTTTCTCTTATCTTCCAGAGTCGCCAAACGGACTTGTGCCTCTTGTTGATTGAGGGCTACCTGCTCGGACTCCAGTTTTGATAAGGCTAATTTTCGTTCTAAATCACTTATCAGCTTCGTCAGATCCATCAAACTTCCTTGGTCTTTGGACATTTGAGCTTGGAGATCTTGGCGTTTCTTTTTAAGAGTTTGATTTTCCTCTTCTAACTCTTCACGCTTTTGGTAATAGCTAGTCAAAAGTTCCTGAACCTGCGTTAGCTCTTCTTCTGTCAGCTCTAGTTCAGTCTTATTTTCCTTGATTTGGGCAACCAATACATCCAAGTAAATCGCCTTGCGTTGACCATCCAAGTCGAGAAACTTGCGAGCATTCTCGGCTTGTTTTGCAAGGGGCTTGATTTGATTGTCCAACTCATAGATAATGTCCTCTAAGCGGTCGAGATTGTCCTGAGTTTGTTGCAGTTTGCTTTCTGTTTCTTTTCGACGAGTCTTGTATTTTAAAACTCCAGCAGCTTCTTCAAAAATAGCTCGGCGTTCCTCTGGCTTGGAATTAAAAATCTCCTCAACCTTCCCTTGGGAAATGATAGAGAAGGAATCCCGTCCCAAACCGGTATCTAAGAAGAGGTCATGAATATCACGCAAGCGAACTTTCTTGCCATCAATTCGATACTCGCTATCTCCACTACGGTAGATATGCCGTTCTACCTTAATAACTTGCCCTGCATCCTTGATAAAGCCATCTTCATTGTCCAAGGTCACGATAACAGAGGCATAATTAAGTGGTTTGCGACTTTCAGTTCCAGCAAAAATAACGTCGGGCATCTTGCCACCACGAAGACTCTTGACACTGGACTCACCCAAGGCCCATCGCAGACTTTCTGTGATATTTGACTTCCCAGAACCATTGGGCCCAACGACAGCTGTCACACCTTGGTCAAAGACGACCTTGGTCTTGTCAGCAAAGGACTTGAATCCCTGAATCTCAATCTCCTTTAAATACATGAATCCAGCCCTTTCACAACTGCATTTTTGGCGGCCTCTTGTTCTGCCAATTTTTTAGAACGGCCTTGACCTTTTCCGATACTTTTGCCCTCAACCAGAACTTCTACATCAAAAACCTTGTCATGGGCAGGCCCCATCTCAGAGGTCACCTGGTAGCGAATATCCACATCTCCATTGACCTGGAGCAACTCTTGCAGGTGCGTCTTGTAATCCTTAATCATTTCAAAGTCACCTGCTTCAACCTTGGGGATCATGACTTGATAGATAAATTCTTTTACTCTAGCAACATCCTTGTCCAAAAGCAACGCTCCCAGAAAGGCTTCAAAGGCATCGCCAAGAATGGTGTCACGATTGCGCCCACCAGACTTTTCTTCCCCTTTTCCTAGCTTGATAAACTGATCAAACTGGCAATCACGCGCAAAACCAGCCAAACTCTCCTCACGGACAATCATAGCACGGAGTTTAGACAAATCTCCCTCCGGTTTCTTAGGATATTTTTTATACAGATATTCTGAAATCAATAACTGCAGAACAGCGTCTCCTAAAAATTCCAAGCGCTCATTGTGTGAAATTTTTAAGAGGCGGTGCTCATTGGCATAACTCGTATGAGTAAAGGCCGTTTCCAGTAAGTTTTTGTCTGCAAATTCGATTGCAAAACGATCTTTCAGTACAGTTTGTAATTCTTTCATACCAACCTCTTTCTAACTGATCACAGTCCTTCTTATTATATCAAAAAAAGCCCCCTGAGTCACTTTAAAACGGGACTAGAGGGGAATTGAGCATTTTTTAGAACAAACTTTTCATTTTTAGGGGCAAACTCGGGGCGTGATAAAGAAAAAAGCCTTATTTAAGGCTTTCTTAGGCTATTTACATCCACCCTGAGGGAATCGAACCCCCATCTCAAGAACCGGAATCTTACGTGATATCCATTACACTAAGGGTGGAAACTTGTCTTATTATAACAGAAATTTGCTCTAATAACAAGTTTTTTATGGGTGGACTAAGCGTCCATTAGTGTGAAGCATCCCCGTTCCAGATAGAGTTTTTCACGATAACATAATCAACGTGTTTGAGGTCAGCAACCTTGCGTCCACCCGCATAAGAGATAGCACTTTGCAAGTCCTGTTCCATCTCAGTAAGGGTGTCTTGCAAATGCCCTTTGGCAGGAAGCAAAATTCGTTTGCCTTCCACATTTTTATAGGCTCCCTTTTGGTATTGAGAAGCTGAACCATAGTATTCTTTGAATTGTTCACCATCGACTTCGATTGTCTTCCCTGGACTTTCGATGTGTCCTGCAAAAAGGGAACCAATCATGACCATGCTGGCACCGAAACGGATAGACTTAGCAATATCGCCATGAGTACGAATGCCACCATCAGCGATGATCGGTTTACGCGCAGCCTTAGCACACCAGCGTAGGGCAGCCAACTGCCAGCCACCTGTACCAAAACCTGTCTTTACCTTTGTGATACAAACCTTACCAGGACCGATTCCAACCTTAGTAGCATCCGCACCAGCATTTTCCAATTCACGCACAGCTTCTGGCGTCCCAACGTTACCCGCAATAACAAAAGTATCTGCTAATTCTTTCTTGATGTGTTGAATCATAGAAATCACGCTATCCGCATGACCGTGAGCAATGTCAATCGTGATATACTCAGGAGCATCAGCCTTGAGTTGGCTAACAAAATCATACTCGTAATCCTTGACACCGACTGAAATAGAAGCAATGAGCCCTTGATCGTGCATGCGTTTGATAAAAGGAATGCGCCCAGCCTCATCAAAACGATGCATAATGTAAAAGTAGCCACCTTTAGCCAGTTGCTCTGCTACGTTCTCATCCAAAATCGTCTGCATATTTGCTGGCACAACAGGTAGTTTGAAAGTGTGATTTCCAAGTGTGACACTCGTATCTGCTTCTGCACGACTTTTAATGACACATTTATTTGGGATCAACTGAATATCTTCGTAATCAAAAATTGGAAATTCATTTAACATATCGATGTCTCGTTTCTTTTGTAATGACCTACCTATGCTTACGCATCCCTACGCCTTTTTCCGACGTTTCCTTGATTAATTATAAATCAAAGTACAGTTTTTGTCAAATATTTTTAATAATCAAATTATATAGTTCGGTTTTTGTTTCGGAAATAGAAAGAGAAAAAAGAGAGATTAGATTCTCTCCTCTTCTCCAATCTTAATAATACTCACCCTGGCGGTAGTCCCATGAGTTAAAGGTATCTGACAAATGCATCATGATTTTATCAATGTCAAGCCCTTTGCGGATAACGACTGGTGCTGGTGAGATTGAACGGTCTCCTCCTTGTTCTGGGATGAGCTTACCATCTTTATCAACCATAGATACCATCACACCTTGCTCGTAGCGAGTTTCAATCGTTTTGTCAGGTTGGATAGATGCCACATAGTCGTCTGCTTCAATGACAAGATCCACTGCTCCTTCGATCCGTTCCCCGATACCTTCCACCTTACCACGGTTTCCTTTTCCAGATGGGTTAGCTGATGAGGCGTAGACCATTTTACCTTCTTCCCAAAGTTTGGCAGCCAGTTGTTCACCAGCTTTACCAAACTTGATGACAAAACAGCTAGTACCACGCACGTCAGTCATAAGTTCTTCACGGCCATCACCGTATGCTTTGAGTTTCTCAAAGGCTTCTGGTTTCCAAGGAAGGATACAACCTAGGAGAATATCTTCGTCCCAATGTTTTTGGTAGAAGGCTTCAATTTCTGGGTTGAGTTGTGCTAAAGCGCGAAGCTCGTCCATGCTACCGCAGAGAACAACACCTGGTTTGTTACGGTTACGCTCTTTGGCTTCAAATTTGCGTTCAAGACCTGCCTTATCGCTAGTCATGATAATGTAACCAACTTTAGTAGGACAAACGATACATCCGCCCTCACCTTTTAAAATGTTATAGCCTTCTTGTGAAAGTGTTCCGTTCCATTGAATGTGTTTTGTCATAGTTCTATTTCCTTTTCTATTTTTACTAATCCTGCCAGTAGGCTGGTCGTCGTTTTTCATAGGCAGCAATCAAGTCCTCATACTGCAAGGTAATTCCGATATCATCCAAACCATTTAAAAGCTTGTGTTTCCATTCTCTATCAATTTCGAAAGTGAATTCTCCGACTGGTGAGATGATTTTTTGTTGTTCCAAGTCCACAGTTACCTGATCGGTCGGTTTAAGTTGGGCTAGTTTTTCTCTAACCTCCCTAGGCTGAACAATGGGCAACATGCCATTATTGAGTTCATTATTGTAATGAATGTCCCCGAAAGAGCCTGCAATCACGACCTTAAAACCATAGTCGGCTAGAGCCCAAGCTGCGTGTTCCCTCGAAGAACCTGCCCCAAAGTTATCCCCTGAGATGAGGATACTGGCTTTTCGGTATTCAGGTCGGTTAAAGACAAAGTCTGGATCCTCAGTGTAGTTATCGTCCAGATAACGCCAAGCATACATGAGGTACTTACCAAAGCCTTTTTTATCAATTAACTTGAGAAACTGCTTAGGAAGTATTTGGTCGGTGTCAATGTTATCATTCATGAGAGGAACGGTCGTTCCCGTATAAACTGTAAATTTCTCCATATCCTCTCCTTACTGGGCCTCTGGCATTTGCCGAACATCTACGAAGCGCCCTGCTATAGCTGCCGCCGCTGCCATGGCTGGACTGCAGAGATGGGTTTTAGCACCAAATCCTTGTCTGTCTTCAAAGTTGCGGTTACTGGTTGAGGCACAGTGGACACCATCAGGGACCTTGTCAGGATTCATCCCTAGGCACATAGAGCAACCTGGGTCTCGCCACTCAAAGCCAGCATCTAAGAAGACCTTATCCAAGCCCAACTTCTCAGCAGCTCGTTTGACAGGACGAGAACCTGGTACTACGATTGCTGTTAGATTGGGAGCAATCTTCTTCCCTTTGACAAATCGCGCAGCCAGCTGTAAGTCACTGAGCCGAGCATTGGTACAAGAGCCAATAAAGATATAGCCTAGTTCAATATCCGCTGGCTTTTGACCAGGCTCCAAGTCCATGTAATGATAAGCGCGCTCATCATTCATATCCTTAATTTCTGGGAATCTACTGTCAAAATCAACCCCCATAGCAGGATTTGTTCCCCAGGTCACCATAGGAGCCAAGTCTGAGACATCCATCCGGATAACCTTATCATAGACAGCATCGTCATCGCTAACTAGGTTTTTCCAGTCGGCAACCGCCTCCTCAAAGTCCTCTGGAACACATTCCCGTCCCTTGAGATAGTCATAGGTGGTCTGATCTGGATTCATAATTCCCATCTTAGAACCAAACTCGATGGACATATTGCAGATAGTCATTCTCTCTTCCATGGTCAGTGCATCAATCGCTTGTCCACGATATTCGACCACATATCCTACACCACAAGCAACGCCATACTTGGCAATTAAGGCGAGAATGTAATCCTTAGAATAAACTCCTTTTTGAGGAACACCAGTGAATTCTATCAGCATTTTCTTGGGTTTGACCTGCCAAAGGGTCTGGGTAGCAAAGACATGCTCGACCTCACTGGTCCCAATTCCAAAGGCGATAGCTCCGAAAGCTCCGTGAGTAGCTGTATGACTGTCTCCACAAACGATGAATTTTCCTGGTTGCGTCCGTCCTGTCTCTGGACCTACCATGTGAACGATGCCCTGCTTTTCAGAACCATGGGCAGCATGTTCAATCCCAAACTCCTCAACATTTTCAGCAAGCTTATCAATTTGGGCCTTAGAAATGACATCTCGAATATCATAGATGTTGACCGTTGGTACATTGTGGTCAAAGGTCCCAAATGTCAAGTCTGGTCGTCTCAATCTGCGGCCTGCATCTCGTAATCCTTGAAAAGCTTGGGGACTAGTCACTTCATGAATATAGTGCTGGTCCACATACATGAGTTGGGGCTGCCCTTCTTCTCCTGTGATGACATGACGGTCCCATAATTTATCAAAAATCGATTTTCCTGCCATCCATTACCTCCAAATAAAATATAAGGCTACTAGTGTGGTCACCATCCCGAGAAACCAAACTGTTTTAAAATACCATTTTCTAGTCTTGTGGTGAAAGATGATTCCTGCCAACCAGGCACCAAAACCACCAAAAGTAAAGGCTAAAATGAGTAAGATTTTCTCTGGGACGCGCCAAGCACCTCTTCTTGCCTTGGATTTGTCAATGCCATAAATCAAGAAAATCAGCAAATTCCAAATCAAGAGGGCAAGCGTGATTCCTTCATTTATCTTCATAATCTTTCAATGATGGCTTCTGTCATTTCCTTGGTCGAAGCCTGTCCTCCAATATCTCTTGTTAAAATGCCAGCCGCTAAACTAGCTTCAACAGCACGCTCAATACGCTCTGCATCCTCATAACGTCCAAAGCTATCTCTCAACATCATAGCAACAGATAAAATCATGGAAATAGGATTGGCAATTCCTTGACCTGCAATATCAGGTGCCGAACCATGAATAGGTTCATAAAGACTTGGACCTTTTTCAGAATGACTAGCTGATGGCATGACTCCAAGCGTGCCAGATAGAACGCTTGATTCATCAGATAAGATATCTCCGAAAAGATTCTCCGTTACGATGACATCAAACTTAGCAGGATTGGTAATCATGAGCATGGCAGCTGAGTCCACCAACTGGTGTTCCAAGGTCACATCTGGAAAATCCTGCGCAACTTCCTCAGCTACTATCCGCCAGAGTTTTGATGTCGCTAGAACATTTTGCTTATCGATACTGGTAACGAGTTTTCTGCGACTTCTTGCAATTTCAAATGCCTTGCGAATAATCCGCTCTACTTCTTCGTAGCTGTAGTCGTTGATATCACGCGCTTTTCGCTCTTCAAGGATATGATCCCCAAAGTAGATACCACCTGTCAACTCACGCACCACGACAAAGTCTACACCAGCAATTCGTTCCGGTTTGAGAGGTGATAAATGCTTAAGACTATCAAAGATTTTTACAGGGCGAATATTGGCATAGAGATTGAGTTCCTTACGAAGAGCCAGCAAGCCTTGTTCAGGGCGAACCACTGCTCCATCATACTGGGGACTACCGATAGCCGCTAGGAGAATAGCATCTGCTTCTCTACATGCCTTGAGGGTTTCATCAGGTAAGGGATGCCCTGTAGCATCAATACCTGCACCTCCAAAGGGGCGTCTATTTATTTCATAGTCAAAGCCTGTTTTTGAAGCTAGAGCTTCCAGAACCGTTAAACCAGCTTCCATGATTTCTGGACCGATTCCATCCCCTGCTAGTGCTACTATTTTCTTTGTCATAGCCTTCTCCTTTACACACTAGGCATGTCTCGGTAGGAAACGCTATGCCCCATCTCACCTGCATTCTCTTTTTGAACAAAAGTATTGGCATTGATATAGGCAATAGCCGAAGCCTTCAATACATCGAAGTCAAGACCTGCTGCGTTAAAGATAGTTTCTGTATCTCTGTTTTCAACAGTGACCAAAACCCGAGCTTGGGCATCGATTCCATCTGTTACCGCGTCAATAGTATAGGACACCAAGCGGACAGATTGGTTAAAGAACTTATCGATAGCGTTAAAGATTGCTTCAACAGAGCCTTGCCCTGTTGCATTGAATTCGACTTTCTCACCATCCATATTTGCTAGGCTAACGAGAGCTTCAATGTCATTATCTGCATGAGTTTGAAGTTGTAAATCATCAAAGTGGAAGCCTTCTGGGTTTTCAACCATGGTACCAGCGACCAGAGCTCGAATATCTGCATCTGTGATTTCTTGTTTCTTATCTGCCAACGCCTTGAACTTAGCAAAGAGTGGTTTGATATCCTCTTCTGTATAATCTAGGGCCAGTTCTCTTAGTTTTTCAACAAAGGCATGGCGACCAGACAATTTACCAAGCGGAAGACTATTACTCTTAACCCCGACCAATTCAGGTGTGATAATCTCATAAGTGAGAGGATTTTTAAGGACTCCATCTTGGTGAATACCAGACTCGTGGGAGAAGGCATTACCACCAACCACAGCCTTGTTTTTAGGAACTGGAATACCAGAGAAGCGAGAAACCATTTCAGACGTATTCATTGTTTCATCCAAAACAATATCACTAGTTGCTTGGAAGAAATCCTCACGAATCTTCAAAGCAACAGCTACTTCTTCAAGAGCAACATTACCTGCGCGTTCACCGATACCATTAATAGTTCCCTGGACACGTCCAGCACCGTGTTTAATTGCTATCAAAGTATTTGCAGTTGCCATACCGAGATCATCGTGACAGTGGACACCAAAGACAACTTTATGATTTGATTTAATATTTTCAGTCAAGTGATCAAAGATACGTGCAAACTCTTCTGGAGTCGTAAAGCCAACTGTGTCAGGGATATTGATATAAGATGCACCTGCATCGACCGCTGTTTGAACGACTTGCAAGAGGAAATCCAACTCTGTTCTAGTCGCATCTTCAGGAGAGAATTCGACGATTTCAAACTTAGAACGAGCATAAGAAACATGTTCCTTGATAGCTTCTAAAATCTCTTCCTTGCTTTTATTGAGCTTATACTTGCGGTGAATCGGACTGGTAGCGATAAAGACATGAATTTGTGGATACTTGGCATCCTTAAGCGCCTCATAACAAGCATCAATATCAGATTTTACAGAACGAGCTAATCCTGTCACTGCTGTTTTTTTCATGGCTCTAGCAATTTCTTGAACGGCTATAAATGAATCTGGACTAGCAGCCGGAAAACCAGCTTCAATTACAGAAATTCCCCATTTCTCTAGCTGTCTTGCAATGGAAACTTTTTCCTTTATTGAAAAGTTAACACCAGGTGTTTGTTCCCCATCACGAAGGCTTGTATCAAAAAATTCAACTTTACGCATAAGATTTCCCCTTTTCCAAATGTGGTTTTAAAAAAACATCTCGCTTAGAAGCCCAAGCGAGATGTTGATTTACTCCCGCTTGGTAAGCCAAACAGGACTAATGCTTTTGCACTAGCCCGAGTACCTCAACAACAAAGCAAATTGATTAAACTTAGCTGTTTTCATGTTTGACTTTCTCCTTCGTTTGATATCTTGTTTAGTATTTTAGCATAGCTAAAAACACTTGTCAAGAAAAAATCCATTATTTTCTGAAAATTTCTTCAGTAAAGAATATTTTGCTAATTGAAAGTATTTGAAAAATCAAGTAACTTTCTTTAATTTTTCACAGTCAAGTTCCAACTTCTTTCGATGAGTTCTATCACTTCTTCATCTTGCAAACTATCATCAAGCGCCAGACTAAGCCAGTAGCGTTTATTCATATGAAAAGCTGGATAAATACCCTTTTGTGAAAGCAAGTCAGCTACTTGGTCGTGTTTGATATTAACTGCTTCGACTAGCCCTTCTCTCCCCTTATCTAGCCTATCCCAAGGAATTCTCATTAAAACAGCATACCACTTTTGATTGCCTTCATGGCGCAATACAGCTGTATCAGGCGATTTTTCCCACAGATACTCCAACTGATTACCATACTTTTCCTGAACTTGAGCCATGATGCGCTTAGTCTGAGGACAGATAAAATCCTGCACATCAAAACAAGCCTTCCGAATCTGATAGAGAATCTCCAAACAAGCCTCACGGACACTTCCAACAAAAGTCCCTCTCATGCTTTCCATATGGACTTGAGGATAAAGGTCACCAGTCTCCTGATCAAAAACTTGAAAACTCACATTATCTGTAGTGATGGACACAATCATGACAAAGTCTCCATCCAAAATCTGGAAACTGTAGGACCAGACTCCCTCATTTTCTATAAAACCGAAGGCACGAACTTTTTCTTGATTAAACTGATAGGATTTAAAAATTTCAAACATAAGTGAAAACTGCTACCCAAAGCTAGCAGTTCCTTTCTATTTTTTAAAAGACAACCTTGGTACCGTGCAATTGAGTCACACCAAGTTGGTCGATAAAGGTTTGACGGTTGTCCAAGTCAATTCCTCCACCTGGTAAGATTTCAATTTTACCTTTTGCATGTTCCAAAATTCTGTGATAGTGAGCAAAACGTTTGTCTAGCGAGTCCTCAGAAACTCCAGCACGAGTTAAGATACGAGTGACTCCGGCTTGGCTGAGCCAGTCAATGGCTTCCAACTGGTCTTCATCACTTAATTCATCAAAGGCCATGTGAAAGACAATTTCCATTCCTTTAGATGCGGTAATCAGCTTCTCAAGATTAGGCTTATCCAACTTCTTATCAGCAGTTAATGCCCCAAATACAACCCCTTGACTTCCAGCCTGAGTAGTCAAACGAATGTCTTCTAGCATGATCGCTATTTCAAGATCAGTATAGACAAAGTCGCCACCACGGGGACGAATCATGGTCATGATGGTGGTGTCGTAGTTAGCTGCCAGTTCAACCGCCGCCTTGGTCACTCCATAGCTAGGTGTTGTTCCACCCACTGCTAGATTGTCACAAAGTTCGATTCGACGAGCTCCAGCCTGCATCGCTTTTTCAAGCAAGGTCACATTTTCAGCACAAAATTCGTAAATCATTTGATTCTCCTTGATGTTTTCTTTAAATTTATTATATCATATTATTTTAAATATGCTTTCATTTTTATCAAGGCAAATAACTACTATTTTTATCTATTCTTTGTCAGGAATGACTTTAAAGAGATAGTAGGTAATAAAGATAGTCAGGGCTCCCAGACCGATTTTGACTGGTAAAAGAGGGGCAAAATAAATAGAAATCCCCATCAAGATATAGATAGATACGATAATTTTTTTCTTTCGTTCACGCGCGATTGACTTGGTTTCCCGAAAGTCCGCTACATAAGTCTGATAAAGCTTTGTATGATAAAGCCAGTCTTCAAATCTCTTTGAAGACTTGGAAAAGCAAGCAATTGATAGCAAAAGGAAGGGTGTTGTTGGCAAGAGGGGCAAGACAACCCCAACAAGAGCCAAGGCTAAAGAAATAAAACCAATACTTAGGTAAATAATACGCATGTCTTCTCCTAATTGAAATAATCTTCTACTAGTTTCCCACAAAGTGAGGAAATTTGTCAAGCTTCAAGTAAAAAGAGCCTGAAATTTATTTTCAGGACTCTGCATTTTATTTAATTTTCTCTTCTTCGTAGTCGCCATTACTACATACAACCTGCTTACCACCACCACGGACTTTTTTCTCCACTAGGAAGTGTCCGCATTTTGGACAGTCACGGCCAATTGGTTTGTCCCAGGAAGTAAACTCACATTCTGGATAGCGATTGCAACCATAGAAGATACGATTGCGCTTGGTTTTGCGTTCGATGATTTGTCCTTGATGACAGCTTGGACACTCGACTCCAATCTCTTTGACAATTGCTTGTGTGTGACGGCAGTCTGGGAAGTTGCTGCAAGCATAGAATTTACCAAAACGTCCTAGCTTAATCACCATCGGACTGCCACAAACCTCACAGTCAAATCCAGCTGGCTCATCCTTGATCTGGATTTTTTCCATTTCAGCTTCTGCCTTGGCTACTTCTTTAGAGAATGGTTTGTAAAAGGCGTCAATGACCCGTTGCCACTGCTCTTTTCCAACCTCGACATCATCCAGTTTTCCTTCCATCTCAGCTGTGAAGGTCACATTTACGATATCTGGGAAATATTCAACAATGAGTTTATTGACAATTTCTCCCAGTTCTGTCGGTTCAAAACGTTTAGCAGCCAGACGAACGTAGTAACGTTTTTGGATAGTTTCAATGGTCGGAGCATAGGTTGACGGACGTCCAACCCCATTTTCTTCCAAGGTCTTGATAAGAGTTGCTTCCGAATAGCGAGCTGGCGGTTGGGTGAAATGTTGTTCTGGCTTGCTATTGACCTGTTTGACCACATCTCCAACAGCCATATCTGGCAACATTTTGTTCTTGTCAGAGTCATTATAAATAGCAAGATACCCATCAAACTTAACTTGGCTTCCATTCGCCGCAAACTGAACCCCATTTTGAGAGAGCTTAACAGCCATGGTATCAAAGATAGCAGCTGTCATCTGGCTAGCCACAAAACGGTTCCAGATAAGGGTATAGAGCTTAAGCTGGTCTTTGTCCAAGTACTTAGCGATGCTTTCAGGTGTGTTAAAGACACTAGATGGACGAATGGCTTCGTGAGCATCCTGAGCACCTGAGGCATTCTTGACCTTGCTACCATGCTTGGAATACTTGCTACCAAAACGCTCGTTAATATAGCTTGCCGCTTCATTCTGAGCCACAGGACTGATACGAGTCGAGTCTGTACGCATATAGGTAATCAAACCTTGCACGCCCGATCCGATATTGATCCCTTCATAGAGCTGTTGAGCCACCATCATGGTCTTTCGAGTACGGAAATTGATTTTGTTAGCCGCATCCATCTGCATGGTTGAAGTCGTATAAGGTAGGGGCGCATTGCGTTTGCGTTCTTTCTTATCTACCTGGTCTACTGTGAAATCTTTACTAGTCAAATGGGACAAGACTTCTTTGACCTCTTCATTGGTGGTCAATTTCATCTTTTTGCCATTCATACCATAGAAAGAAGCCTGAAATTGCTTGGTTCCCTTCTTAAAGACACCATCAATTGTCCAGTATTCTTCCGGTTGGAAGGCATTGATTTCATTTTCACGGTCAATGATGAGCTTAAGGGCAACTGACTGCACGCGTCCTGCTGATAAGCCCTTCTTGACCTTTTTCCACAAAATTGGCGAAATCGAATAGCCTACTAAGCGGTCCAAGACACGACGAGCTTGTTGGGCATCGACCAAGTCCATATCAATCTTGCGAGGTTCTTTAAAAGCATTTTTTACTGCGTCTTTGGTGATTTCATTAAAGACCACACGATTGGCATCATTCTCATCCAAATCAAGGATATGAGCCAAATGCCAGGAAATTGCTTCTCCTTCACGGTCCGGGTCACTCGCCAGAAAGACTTTATTGGCCTTTTTAGCTTCTTTTTTCAAGTCATTAATGAGAGGGCCTTTTCCACGGATATTGATATACTGTGGTTCATAATTGTTTTCAATATCAACAGACATACTGGATTTTTTCAAATCTCGGATATGTCCAACACTGGCTAGAACCTTGTAATTTCGTCCTAGATATTTCTCAATCGTTTTCGCCTTAGCAGGCGACTCCACGATGACTAGATTTTTTTTAACTGTTGATTTTTTCTTCTTTGTTGCCGTAGCCACACTATCACACCTTTTCAAAGTAATAAACTTTATAAAGTGTAAACCATTTTTCTATAGCTGTCAAGACTTAACTCCTATATATAGAAGAAAAGTTTATCTGAGGGAATAAATTTCTCCTTAAAATTCAAACTCTGCTAACACATCTTGACCACTTGTGATCAGTTTTGCTCCCTCTTGGATCAAGTGGTTGCAACCATCTGAATGGCCATCAAGAATGTTCCCTGGAATAGCAAAGACATCGCGTCCTTCCTCCATGGCGCGTTCACAGGTAATGAGACTCCCTGACCGCATCCTTGCCTCTGCCACAATAACTCCACGACACAATCCTGCAATGATACGATTACGAGCTGGAAAGTGAAATTTTAAGGGTTCTTCACCTGGACCGTACTCACTTAGCACTAGATGATGATTTCCAATGTAGTCCTGCAAGCGTTTATTAGCACGTGGATAAAAAACATCCAATCCTGTTCCAATGACAGCAATCGTTCGTCCTCCATTCTGGAGCGCAGCCATATGGGCAGCGGTATCGATTCCTTTTGCTAATCCACTAACCACGATTAACTCGTTTTCTAAACCTTGGATAATTTTCTGGATCGACTTAGCACCTTGACTCGAACAAGAACGACTCCCTACAAGAGCAACCTTTGGAAATTTCAATAAATCCAGATTCCCTTTGTAAAACAAAAGAGCTGGAGCATCATAAATCTCACTCAGATCCCAAGGATAACAGTCATCAAGAATCGAGAAGGATGGAAATTTCTGAAACTCCTTCTCCAACTGTGCATCATCTATCTGGAAATAGCGTTCCATAAAGACAGCAGGATTACGGCACCCCGATATTTCTGCAATATCACCTAGCAAGAGCTCCTGATCTACAGTCTCATCGTATTCAAGAACTGTTAAAATTTGTTGATTGCTCAGCCCAGCTTTTCTCAATTTGTAAATCTCATAGTTTGTGATCTTCATATACAACTCCATTTCTTTTTCTACTCATATATCTATTCGTAAAAAAATAAAAAGAAGACCAAGGATCTTCTTTTTTTCATTTATTCAGCTTTAGTAGTTGACCAGCTACTTTCAACCATCGGTAAGATTGTTTTTAAAGTTTCCCCATCCCCTTCAAGTGAAACATAGCGGA
Organism: Streptococcus sp. KHUD_016; assembly: GCF_051106465.1. GTDB lineage: Bacteria > Bacillota > Bacilli > Lactobacillales > Streptococcaceae > Streptococcus. Next base: position 1,115,156 of record NZ_CP193663.1, read on the forward strand.
TTTTACCATCATTTGATCGGAAAACCCAGGTAACGAGGTATTTCCCTGACTTAGCAATTGCATTGACAACATAGGCTTCATAGCCTCCAATGGTCGATTTGGAGCCCCAAACCTTACTGAAATCAGAGCTTTGTTCTTTGGAAGTTAAAATACTAGATGAGACATTCACAACATCCAGTTTAGCATATTCTTCTTCGCTGATATTGAACTGCTCAGCCTTGAAGGTATTCAGCGTAACAATGTTGATATCTGTTCCATCACTATACTGTATATCATTTCCACCTTCTACTTCATGGAATTGAACCCATGATTTGGGTACCTTGACAAAACCATATTCATTCGAACCGATGATTTGCGTCTCTTCCTTTTTCGCTTCAGAAACAGCAGAGCTAGAGCTACTTGTTTCCTGACTGCTAGAAGACCTAACAACCGCAGTCGAACTTTCTTCGGTTGCTGTTTGCGATTTATTGGAGCATGAAGCTAAAAAAGCACTAATAGTAACTACAGTACCTAAAATTAATAATCTTTTCATCCTACCACCTTTCCATCTGCATTATAAGAAAAATAAGGACTTCTGTCAAATTCTAACCTAATCGATTCAGTTAGTTTACGATTTTATAGCTCACATTTAAAGCAAAAACTCTTGAAAAATCTTCAAGAGTTTTTTTATTTCTATTCTTCATCCATGCTTAAGACGCTAAGGAAGGCTTCTTGTGGTACTTCTACTGATCCGATAGCTTTCATGCGTTTCTTACCAGCTTTTTGTTTTTCAAGGAGTTTGCGTTTACGCGAAACGTCACCACCATAACACTTGGCAAGTACGTTTTTACGAAGGGCCTTGATATCCGTACGAGCCACAATTTTGTGTCCAATAGCTGCTTGAATCGGCACCTCAAACTGTTGACGAGGGATGATTTTCTTGAGCTTATCAACGATGAGTTTCCCGCGTTCGTAGGCAAAGTCCTTGTGGACGATAAAGCTAAGAGCATCGACCTTATCACCATTGAGAAGGATGTCCATTTTGACCAGCTTAGATGGGCGATACTCTGACAATTCATAGTCAAAGCTTGCATAACCACGCGTCGAAGACTTGAGCTTATCAAAAAAGTCAAATACGATTTCAGCAAGTGGAATTTGATAGATGACATTGACACGATTGTCATCAATATAATCCATAGTCACAAAATCCCCACGTTTCCGCTGAGCCAGTTCCATCACCGCTCCAACAAACTCCTGTGGTACCATAATCTGAGCCTTGACATAAGGTTCTTCAATGGTCGCAATCTTAGTTGGATCTGGAAACTCTGATGGGTTAGAGACATCCATAGACTCACCGTCAGTTTGATTAACCTTATAGATAACAGACGGAGCTGTCATAATGAGGTCAATGTTGAACTCGCGCTCTAAACGCTCTTGGATAACATCCATATGGAGGAGTCCAAGGAATCCACAACGGAAACCAAATCCAAGGGCCTGAGATGTTTCTGGTTCAAACTGCAAGCTAGCATCGTTGAGCTGCAATTTTTCTAAGGCTTCACGTAGGTCATTGTACTTGTTTGACTCAATTGGGTAAAGTCCTGCAAAGACCATAGGATTCATTTGCTTGTAGCCATCTAGCGGTTCTGCTGCAGGATTGCTTGCTAGGGTCACTGTATCTCCGACACGCGTGTCTTGAACCGTCTTGATAGAAGCCGCAATATAACCAACGTCACCTGTGGCTAGGAAATCACGCCCAACAGCTTTCGGTGTGAAAATTCCGACCTCCGTCACATCAAAGGTCTTTCCATTGCTCATGAGTTGAATCTTATCGCCAGGTTTAACAACTCCGTCCATGACACGAACTTGGAGGATAACCCCACGGTAAGCATCATAAACTGAGTCGAAAATCAAGGCTTTGAGTGGAGCTGAAACATCACCAGTTGGGGCTGGCACTTTCTCTACGATTTGCTCAAGAATCTCTTCGATACCAATACCAGCTTTGGCTGATGCTAAGACCGCTTCGCTGGCATCTAGTCCAATGACATCCTCAATCTCTGTACGAACGCGCTCAGGATCGGCTGCTGGTAGGTCAATCTTGTTAATGACGGGCAGAATTTCCAAATCATTGTCCAAGGCTAGATAAACGTTAGCAAGAGTTTGCGCTTCAATCCCTTGAGCCGCATCAACCACCAAAATCGCTCCTTCACAGGCAGCTAGCGAACGCGACACTTCATAGGTAAAGTCCACGTGCCCTGGCGTGTCAATCAAGTGGAAAATATAGGTTTCGCCATCTTTTGCAGTGTAATTGAGCTCAATGGCATTCAACTTAATGGTAATCCCACGTTCACGTTCAAGATCCATACTATCCAAAAGCTGGGCCTGCATTTCACGACTAGAAACGGTCTCCGTCTTTTCCAAAATGCGGTCTGCTAGCGTTGACTTCCCATGGTCAATATGGGCGATAATAGAGAAGTTTCGAATCTTCTCCTGTCGTTTCTTTAATTCTTCTAAGTTCATGCTGCTCTTCCTTTCAGGGTATCTATTAATTATAAATTGTTTTTAACATTTTGACAAGACCATACCCTGCTAGGAGTACTAATCTTCGGCAATAAAACCATCATTCTCGATAAAGTGGTGTTCTGTCATTCCTTGGTCTGTAAAGACGATCCCATGAAGGACACCACCATAGACAGCTCCTCCATCCATGCCAATCTTGCCATCTTCTGTCATCCAAAGCTCAGCTGTACCTCGGTCTTGCTTCAGTAAGCCATAAACTGGTGTATGCCCAAAGACAATGGTTTTCCCAGTATGATTTTCGGCTTCGTGGAATGGTTTTCTGAGCCAGACTTTTTTATAATCTGTGGTTTCATGCCAATCATCCAAAGTCAAGTCAATACCCGCATGAACAAAGATATACTTGTCTGTCTCTACCACAAATGGCATTTGACGAATAAATCCGACCAAGTCTGCTGCTTCTGTCGCAACCCGTTTGGCATCTTCTACGCCATCAACTGGTGCATCCAAGGGACGACCTAAAATTGAGTTAATGGTTGTATCACCACCATTGCGACGATAATGGTCATAGCTTTCTTCTGGGTCATCGAGCCAAGTCAGAAACATATACTCGTGGTTTCCTGATAGACAGATAGCCCCTTGATTGTCCACCAAGTCCTTGACCATTTCTAGAACACGGCGACTATCTTCACCTCGGTCAATCAAATCCCCTAGAAAGAGCAACTGGGTGTGACCATCCCAGGTTTTGAGAAGGTCTTCCAGCATACCTGCTTTCCCATGGACATCTCCAATTACATAATAGTCTGTCATTTATTTCTCCCTCGTTTGCAATAATTCTCTGGCTTGGGTAAGGGCAGCCTCTGTTACATTCTCTCCTGCTAACATCTTAGCTACTTCCTCTACTCGCTCTTCTAAAGTCAAGAGGCGAACAGTCGACACCGTTGAGTGCTCATCGCTAATCTTCTCAATAAAGAATTGATAATCTGCAATCGCAATCACTTGTGGAAGGTGAGAAATAGCAAGAACCTGACCATGCTGACCAATCTTATGAATCTTTTGCGCAATGGCTTGGGCCACACGACCTGAAACTCCCGTATCCACCTCATCAAAGACAATACTAGTCTTGCCTTCTTTACGAGAAAAGGCGGATTTAATAGCTAGCATGAGGCGGGATAATTCCCCACCAGATGCAACTTTGACCAAAGGCTTAAAGTCCTCACCAGGGTTGGTGGAAATGTAAAATTCGACTGTTTCATTTCCTTCACGGCTGAACTTACTCTTACTAAAGCGAACCTGGAATTGTGCCTTCTCCATATAGAGATCTTGCAGTTCTTGTTTAATCTCTGCCTCAAGCTGCTGGGCCAAATCATGACGAGCTGATGCAAGTTGCCCTGCCAAATCGACAAGATTAACTTCCAATTTCTTGAGCTCTGCTTCCATGTCTTCGGAAGAAAGGTTATTTCCAGTCAAGAGATTGTACTCATCCGTAATCTTAGTAAAATAAAGCAAAACATCGTCTACAGTCCCACCGTACTTGCGAGTAATAGTATTTATAAGGTCTAAGCGATTTTCAACCTGCATGAGGCGATTGCCATCAAAATCCAAGTCCTCAATAATATCTTCCAAACGCTTGGTAATATCTTCTAAAACATAGTATGTTTCTGATAGAGAACTTGAAATTTCACGGTATTCAGGGTCGTATTCTTCAACACTTTCCATGTCATTCATGGCTGAACGGACATTAGCAAGACTGGAGAATTCCTCATTGTCCAGCATACTGTAGGCATTGGTTAGCGTATCCGCAATATTTTTATGATTGAGGAGTTTATCTCGTTCTTGGTTGAGAGCTAAGTCTTCACCAGCCTGTAAGTTCGCTGCCTCAATCTCTGCCATTTGAAATTCCAACATCTCAATACGAGCCTTATGTTCCTGCTGGTTTTTCTTGACTTCCAAAACCTGCTTGCGCATTTTGCGATAGGCATCAAAGCTCGTCTGATAGGTCTCCTTCAAGTCCAAGAAAGCAGCATCACCAAACTCATCCAACATCTGGATGTGCAGTTGAGGACGCATTAACTCCTCTTGGTCATGCTGACCATGGATATCCACAAGGTGTTGCCCAATGGCACGCAAGACAGAAAGATTGACCATCTGACCATTCACGCGACTAACACTACGACCATTTTGCAAAATTTCCCGGCGGATGATAATCTCATCACCCAATTCTAAACCTTGCTCTTCAAAAAGTTCCTGTAAAAGGCGACTATTTTCAACCGAAAAAAGCCCCTCAATCTCTGCCTTTGGCGCACCATGACGAATAACGTCTGTCGTTGCACGAGCCCCCAACATGAGATTCATAGCGTCGATAATGATAGACTTTCCAGCACCCGTTTCCCCGGTTAAAACAGTCATACCCTTTTCAAAATTGAGCGAAATCGCCTCAATAATGGCAAAGTTTTTTATCGAAATTTCAAGTAACATACTGACCTACCATTTTTTGACTTGTTCAACAATTTCCTCAGCTGCCTCTGCTGTTCTAGCTACAATTAAGATAGAATCATCATCAGCTAGACAGCTAAAAATCTGTTCAGAAAATGCTTCAACCAACTGACTCTTCACAAAAATAGTATTTCCAGGAATGACAGCAAGGTTAATCATATTTCCCATTAACTCAGAACTCACAATATTGTCCTCAGCCAATTGCAAACTCTTGACGATTGATTTTGGCAACTCATAGATATAGGTGTTGTTCTTCAAAGGAATTTTAACAATCCCAAGCTCCTTGATGTCCCTTGAGACAGTGGCTTGAGTAGCAGAAATACCTGCTTCCTTCAAATGCTCAACAATTTCTTCCTGAGTCCCGATTTGATAATCCGTAACAAATCTTCTAATTTTTTCAAGTCTCTCTTTTTTATTCATCTTTAAATTCTCTATGTGCTCTCTCTACAACTTTTTCTATTTCAGGGGCAACTTGGTTACTTGCTCCCTCTTCCTTTTTCAAATATACCAGAAATTCGATGTTTCCATGTCCACCTTGGATTGGTGAATAGTCTAATCCAAGCACTGAAAAACCTTGTTCAACTGCCATAGCAGTGACAGATTCAAGGACAGTTTGATGAACCTTAGCATCTCGAATGATTCCATTTTTCCCAATCTGCTCACGACCTGCTTCAAACTGGGGTTTGACAAGTGCCACCACCTGACCTTGATCAGCCAAGACACGATGCAAAGCAGGCAAAATCAGACTGAGGGAAATGAAACTCACATCAATACTGGCAAAGCTTGGTTCCTGCTCAAAATCAGTCTTTTCAGCATAGCGGAAATTGAACTGCTCCATGCTGACAACCCGTGGGTCTTGACGTAATTTCCAAGCCAACTGATTGGTACCAACATCGACTGCAAAGACTAACTCAGCACCATTTTGCAACATGACGTCAGTAAATCCTCCAGTGGAAGCACCGATATCAATCGTGGTCGCTCCATCAACTGACAACCCAAAGACCTGCAAGGCTTTTTCTAATTTCAAACCACCACGGCTAACATACTTGAGTTTTTCACCCTTGAGTTTTAGATCAGTGTCATCTGGGATTTTCTCTCCTGGCTTGTCAAAACGCTCCCCATTGAGGACTGCTACAACTAGACCAGCCATGACACCGCGTTTAGCCTGTTCTCGCGTTTCAAACAAGCCCTGTTTATAAGCTAGTACATCCACTCTTTCCTTAGCCATTGATTCTCAAACTTTCTACTACTTTCACAATCGGCTCTGTTTCAAAGCTGACTTGCTGGGCAATTTCTTCTAACTTGGCATTAGCTTGATCCAAGGTTTGGTTACAAAAAGCAATGGCCTCCTCCAAACCCAGCAAGGCTGGATAGGTTGATTTTTCAGCCTGCAAATCCTTTTGTGGAGTCTTGCCGATTTCCTCAAAACTAGCTGTCACATCCAGCACATCATCTCGAACTTGAAAGGCCAGCCCAATCAATTCACCCACAGTTTTCAATTTTGCTTGGATTTCTGGTTCCAATTCCGCAATGATAGCAGCTGCTTGGAAAGGATAAGCTAGTAATTTTCCAGTCTTATTGGCATGAATGGTCTGAAGTTCTTCCAAGGATAAATGCTGGTGTTCGCCTTCCATATCTAAAACCTGCCCTGCCACCATACCTAGACTCCCTGAAGCAAGGGATAAGTTGGCAATCAAATCCACCTTGATCTGACTTGATAAATCTGCCTGCGCTATCAAGGCATAGGGATCTAGGAACAAGGCATCTCCTGCCAATATTGCCATCGCTTCGCCAAATTTCTTATGATTGGTCAAGCGTCCACGACGATAATCGTCATCATCCATAGCAGGAAGGTCATCGTGAATCAAGCTCCCTGTATGAATCATTTCCAAGGCCGCGGCCACCTGCGCGTGAGCAGGTTTAATAGCGACCTGCAAGGCTTCCAGAACTTCTAACAAGAGAAAAGGCCGAATACGCTTGCCACCAGCATGAATGGAATAGAGAACGGACTCTCGCAAACTAGAGGCAAACTGCTGGTCTCCATAAAAATCTTCCAAAGCAGACTCGACAAGAGCTAATTTTTCTTGCTTCTTCATTCAAAATCACTTTCTGTCCCGTCTTCTTGCATGACCTTGACTAAGGTCTTTTCAGCCTTGTCCAACGTCGCTTGGAGCTCTTTTGACAAGACCATGCCCTTTTGAAAAGCAGCAATCGCATCTTCCAAAGCAATTTCACCGTTTTCCAAACTTTGGACAATGGTCTCTAGTTCTACTAGATTTTCCTCAAATTTCTTTTGTTTTGACATCTTTAACCTCTAATTCTACTTGACCATCTCGCATCAAAAGCATCACTTGGTCTTTTTTATTCAACATCTCAACAGAATCGACTACGGACTCTTCTTTTTTGACAATTGCATAACCACGCGCTACGATTCGACTGGTATCCAACATCAGCAGAGCTTCTGAAAGTCGCTTGACTTCAGCGACCTTGGCATCATAAACCAGCGCCATTTGGCTACGTAGGAGCTTGTCCAACTGACCTAAACGGTCTTGATAACGCTGGATTTTGGTTATAGGTGATAATTGGACTAGTTGATGCGTCCTTGCTTGGACTAACTGTTTATTATCAGAAATCCGTGTTCGCAAACTTTGTTTTAATCGCAGTTGTAGTTGATCTAACCGTTGCAAATATCCATCGTACAAGCGCTCTGGCTGTCTAAAGATGACTGACTGACTGCATTTTTTCAGAGCTTCCTTTTTTCTTGACAGTACATTCTGAACTGCTGTCGCCATCCGCTTTTCTTGATTTTGCAAATGAGTCAGAAGATCCAACTTGGTTACAGGTGTTGCCAGTTCAGCTGCAGCTGTTGGCGTTGCAGCACGGCGATCAGCTACAAAGTCCGCCAAGGTCACATCTGTCTCATGACCAACACTAGAGATGACTGGCAAACGGGATTCAAAAATAGCCCGTACCACGATCTCTTCGTTAAAAGCCCAGAGATCCTCAATGGAACCCCCACCACGACCAATGATGAGAATATCTAGGTCCTCACGTTGATTGGCACGCGCAATATTTCGAGCAATTTCCTCCGCAGCTCCATCACCTTGTACCTTAGTCGGATAGAGAAGGATATCAACACCTGGAAAGCGTCTGCTGACAGTCGTGATGATATCTCGAATAACAGCTCCACTACGACTGGTCACCACACCGATCCGCTTAGCAAACTGGGGAAGAGGTTGCTTGAAACGTTCTTGAAACAGACCTTCTTCTGTCAATTTTTTCTTGAGTTGTTCAAACTGAATCGCGAGCGCCCCAACCCCATCAGGCTCAGCTTTTTCAATGATGATAGAGTAGCTACCGCTCGGTTCATAGATTTGCACACGCCCAATCACATTGATTTTCATTCCCTCTTCCAAGTCGAAACCTAATTTTTGATAAATCCCAGACCAGATGGTCGCTTGAATGACTGCATGATCATCTTTTAAGGAGAAATATTGGTGAGTAGGTCGTTTACGAAAGTTGGAAACTTGACCAGTTAAATAGACCCGTTCCAAGTAAGGGTCTTTATCGAATTTCATTTTCAGATACTTGGTCAAAGTTGTTACCGATAAATACTTTTCCATCTCCACCTACTATTCATTTTCTTGCTTTTCCATGGGTATTATTATACCAAAAACATGCTTAAAAATCACCTTTTTCCTACTGAAACTAAAGGAAAAATAGAAAAAGGAGGCTAGGCCTCCTCATCTGATTATTTGCTGTTTCTCGCTTCTTCCAAAATCTTTGCAATCTTGGTCGTCAAAAGGTCAATAGCAACGGTATTGCTGACCCCTTCAGGAATGACGATATCAGCATAACGCTTGGTTGGCTCGATAAACTGGTGGTACATAGGTTTGACCACACCCAAATACTGATCAATAACGCTATCTAGACTACGGCCACGCTCTTCCATATCACGCTTGATACGACGAATAATACGCACGTCATCATCTGTATCCACAAAAATCTTGATATCCATCAAATCGCGCAGACGCTTATCCTCCAAGACCAAAATCCCCTCAACGATAAAGACATCCTGAGGCTCCTGACGATAGGCCTTGCTACTCCGTGTATGCTCTGTATAGTCATAAGTTGGAATGTCCACCGGGCGCCCTGCCAACAATTCCTTAATCTGCTCGATCATCAAGTCTGTATCAAAGGCAAAAGGATGGTCGTAGTTGGTTTTGACACGCTCTTCAAAGGTCAAGTGAGACTGATCCTTGTAGTATGAATCATGCTCAATCATGGAAATCTTTTCATCAGGAAAATGAGATAAAATGGCTCTTGAAACACTGGTCTTACCACCACCAGAACCACCTGTCACTCCGATAATGATTGGTCTATTTTGCATGCTATCCTCCGTTTTTTTATCCGTCGTCTATTCTATCACATTTTTTGCAAAATTTATAGTCTGATTTTGGATAGTCTAGGGGAAACATCAATCTATCCCCACAATCTAGTGAAACTAGCTAAAAACCTTCCTTGGTTTGTAGAAATTGCCCCTTTTTTCTAGAATGGCTAGCAATGTATCTCCCTCAAAGGCAGCCAGTTCTTGGTCTGTTTGGTCTAGCTCGATAAAACGACCAAACCGCACTTCTGTAGCCTCTTCTGGAGTTAGGATAACTTTGACAAGGTCCCCTGTACCAATCTCTAGAGGATGGAGAAAGTCCAGTTGACCAGCCTCCACTTTTTCAGCAATTTCTTTCAAAGTCAAGGCATCTTCTAACTGCAAACCAGCTGCACTAGTACGTGTTAGGTGGGACATATGGGCCGCATAACCCAGCTTCTTACCTAAATCAACCGATAAGGTACGGATATAAGTCCCCTTACTGCATTTCACACGAAAGGTAAAACGCGCAAGTTCGCTCTCATAAGAAATCGGACTTGTCCGTTCAAATTGATAAATAGTCACCTGACGTTCTGGACGCTCCACTTCCTGACCTGCACGCGCATACTCATAGAGCTTGCGACCATTAACCTTGACAGCCGAGTACATAGGTGGAATCTGAGTGATAGGCCCAGTCAGACTAGCAATCGCTTCATCGACAATGGTTTCATCCAAGAGCGACAAAACAGGGGTCTCTGCGATCACTTCTCCACTGGCATCCTCAGTCGTCGTTGAATAACCTAGAGTGATTTCCCCCTCATAGACCTTGCCCTCGTCCTGCATAAATTCGACCATACGGGTTGCCTTGCCAACCGCGATTGGCAGAACTCCCACTACATCCGGATCCAAGGTCCCACCATGACCAATTTTCTTGGTTCCCAAAATCTTACGCAGCTTAAAAACCGCATCATGCGAGGTCATCCCCGCTTCTTTTTTTAAGTTGATAATACCGTTCATGTGTTGCTTTCTGATTTCATTCATGAAATATCTTCTTCAAGAATTGTAATGTAATTATCTTTTGTAACAAAAGATAATGTGGCTAATCTTCTTGCTTGGTTCATAACTATCCTATCAAATACATTTCTTACAAATCGCCCATTTGCATCTTTATTTTCAGGATTGTTACTATGTAATTCTAAATATTTTTTTAATGTTTCTTTTGCAGAATCATGCAAAATGTATTCTTCATTTTTACAATGTGAAAGAAAAATGTCAAACATTTGGTCCACAGTATAATCTTCAAACGTAATAAAATAATTAAATCTTGATTTTAACCCAGGATTAGATTCAAAAAATTTTTTCATCAATTCATCATATCCAGCAACAATAACCACCAAATCATCTCGATAGTCTTCTAATGCTTTAGTTAACTCAGTTAAACACTCTCGACCATAACTATCACTTTTATCGTTTTCAGTAATACTATATGCTTCATCAATAAACAATACACCACCTTTGGCTTTTTGTATCAATCTCTTAACTTTAGAAGCCGTTTGTCCTTGATATTCTGCTATTAAGTCTGTTCTACTTGCCTCAATAAAGTGGCCTTTACTTAATATTCCTAATGACCGGTACATATTCCCAACGATTCTAGCCACAGTAGTTTTACCAGTACCTGGATTACCTAAAAACGCCATATGCATCGTTCTATTTGTTTTTTTAAGACCGATTTTTTCTCTACTTTGCTGAACTTTATTAAATGCGACTAGATCTTCAATCTCTTTCTTCACATTTTCTAAACCTATTAATGACTTTAAATCATTTGCTAATGCTTCAAATGATTTATTATTTGTTTCTTTCAAAATCAAATAATTTGTATCAATAACTCTAGAGCCAAGATATTTATACAATAATTCCAATATGCTAGTTTGCTTATCTTTGATTGTAGAGAATGTCTCTTTAGTAGTTAAGTTTCCTAATCGTTTTATAAACTCTAAGTCAGCATTTTTAACATTATCAACAATATCTTGAAGAATTACTTCTAATTCATAAGTACTATTTGTTAAATCATCAATTTTCTTCACTTCTGATTTTAACAACTTTAAATAAGTTTCACTAATCATCTACATTCCTTTAAACAATAGAAATAATACTATTAAAACAACAGCGACTACAAGAGTATAGAATCCTTTTCTTAGAAAAACAATCTCTTTTTGTTTCTCTTCTAGTTTTGTTTCAAGACTTTCAACAATTAACTTTAGATTATCTCTCTCTGTTATTGATTTATTATTGATTTCATCAAGGAAATTTTTAAAATTATTTTGTTTTTCTTCAACTTGTAAATGCAAATCGTTAAAACTATTTTCTATTTTCACTAATGTTTTTAGATTCGCTTTTAAAGTATCAATTTCAATTTGAATTTCACTTTGCTTCTCTTCAAGTTGTTCTAACTCTTCTAGCTTTTTATGATGTTTCTTCAATATATCAATTAAATCTTTATTCTGGTTAAAAACGTCATCTAATAGTTTTTTATTACCAGTTTGATATTCTTCTATCTCGTGCAATCCCTGCATAGCTTTATCATTTGCCTCTTTGGCTGCAATCAAAGACTTTGAAATACTTTGAATATACTCATCATCCAATATTTGGAAAGTTTCATAAATGGTATTAAATTCCTGAATAATCTTTTTAATATGCTTGTTTTGTTCAATCATTCTATTTTGAACAGCATCGGTGAGAGCATTTAAATCCTTACCTTTAACATCATATTCCATACCAATAAATCCTAGCATAGGATCGTCTTGTGGGACAGTCGGTAAATCTGATTGTTCTGGAATTTCTTCACTAAAAGCTTTCAACGCTTCTTTTTTTTCATTAAATCTTTCAGACTTTGCTAAAACCTGAATCTCTAATTCTTCTGACATAACATTCTCCTATAGTAAATCGTTTAATGCACTTTGCATTTCTTCAAGTTCACTTTGCTTTTCATCAAAGTACATTTCGTTAGCTAATAATCGCTGTTTGAAATCAATCTTTGAATTAGAAAACTCCTCTTGAACATTACCAAGAAGTTCTCTTAGTTTTTGATGGTTCTTAGCCATCTTAATGAATATATCATTTCGCTTAACAGCAACATTTTGCTCGGCAACAAAAATTTGAACATCCTGAATTCTTAACAATTCGTTTTTCTTATTAGCTTGTTTCTTTTGATTTTCCTCAATTAATTTTTTTGAAATAAATTGATCAAGTCTATTAATAATTACAGCACCTAATATACCTGTCAATAAACTCGCCAAAAACATGCCTAAGATATTTGCAATGGTCCCTAATAATGGTATTAGAGTTTGCATTCCTGATATTGTTAATAAATACTTTTCAAAATATTCTCCTAAAAACATTGCACCTACACCTACTAGTGCAGAAGTAATAATTTTTGAAATGTGAGCTATCTTAATTGCTGTAGAATGTGTTTGATTTTCTGGGTTAGATAAATAAGAAATGCTTTCTCTGATAGAACCAAATAATTGTTTAATCAAGTTTGGAAGTTTTTGTAATTTCTGGTTAAATGCGCCGATAATTTCTCCAACAATGCTTCCAACAAAACTATCTACACCTACTTTAATAAAATCTTTGATTTTGCCAAAAAATGAATGAAGTGCTTTTTTCATTTCCTCTATAAATGTATCAAAAGATTGTTTTTTTGCTTTAAAATACCTCACTAAAGCATTCATAATTTCCTTCAACATCCCAAATAATGCTGCAATAAACATAGCTTTAACTGCATCTTTACCTGCCTTGTTCGCCATTCTTACAGAAGCTTTCTTTGCAATATCCTTATTAATAGCTTTCTTCGCTGTTTTTTCAGATTTGAGCATTTTCTTCGAATCGGCAGCTAATTTATCATTTAATCTTTTATTATTTTCAGCTTTAAGATTTCGCTTTTCGGCATCTGAGATATTCATCTTATCAATTTTCTCATTGGCTCTTTGAACTTGATTCCTAAGTTCTTTTTCCCTCAGTTCTCTATTCTTTATATATTCACTATTGGATTTTGCTCCTTTACTTTTATTAAGTGATTCGTTTGTTGCAGCAAGATTTTCTGATTTGTTTGCTAAATCCGCAGTTTCTATATCAGCAATCTTTCTCCAAGGATTTTCAAAAATTTGTTTACGTGCTACAACGTGATCTAAATTAGCTTTTTCATTTACTTTTAATGTTTTTCCGGTGTATTCATCCTTCAAGTTTCCTGATTTTTGCTTTTCTTTCATAGCATTATTTGCATCAGTATACCTTGTATCTTTTAGTATCTTACTACCTTCTTTTTTTGTATAGCCATTAGGGTTATTATCATTATACTGCTTAAGAAGAGTATCACTTGTCATATCTAAGCCAATTTGATTCGCAAATTGATCCCAGATTTCATCTAAAATAACATCTCCTAGTTTATCTGGTGAACTAATTTCTTTACATTCTATTTCTAATTTTTCGAGATTAGAAAACTCCATTGTAAATTGCTGTTCCAATAGTTCTTCTAATTCGTCATAATTTAAATTTTCAGACTCATTTACTTCTTCAGTATTCAATACTAATAATTCATTTGCCACTGCTTTCTATTCTCCCTTCAAGGCATCAAACTTCGCTTTCATGGTTGGATTTTTTCGGGTCAATTTTTTAACCGAAACATCTTCCAACTTATTGTTTGCGAGGCGGAGTTGGTTTTCGGATGTGGTTAGGAATTTTTTGACTTCCTCCATCCGTTTGATGGCCTTGTCAATTTCATCAATAGCTTTACCAAAGTTGATCGAAGCAGAGTTGTAGTTTTTGGCAAAAGCTACTTTGAAGGCATCCAAGTCTTCTTCAAAGTGGGTAATATCGATATTCTGCTCGCGAACCAAGGCCAACTCCTGTTTGTATTTAAGAGAATTAAGCGCCGCATTGCGCAAGAGACCAATCAACTGGATAAAGAACTGGGGACGGACCACATACATCTTTTCATACTCGTGACTGACGTCAACAATCCCTGTGTTAAAGTAGTCATTATCTGCTTCTAACATAGTCACCAAAACGGCATATTCACAGTTCTTTTCACGACGATCCTTGTCCAATTCCTTGTAAAAATCTGCATTCTTATGCTTCTTCTCTGTCCCGTCCGCTTCGTTTTTCATCTCAAACATGATGGAAATGATTTCGACTCCATTTTCATCGCACTCACGGAAGATAAAATCTCCCTTAGAGCCTCGCGCAGAGACCTTGTTATCCTTCTCAAAGTAGGCATTTGGAAAGGCAAAACTACGTACCTTGTTAAACTCACTCTCTGCATAGTGTTCTAGACTTTCACCGATTGCTTTGGTAGATTGTTGAGCCTTAAAATTCTTGTAGAATTCGACTTGCTCACTGGCTGCCTTAAGCTGGGCTTCGTAATTCTGCTTAACAGAAGCCAAAGACAACTCATTTTCCTTTTCTTGCAAGAGGAGTTGATTTTTGATCTGATCCCGTTCTTTTTCTAGTTCAGAAAGGGTCTTTTGCAGTTGATTTTCATGCTCTAAACGCAAGGTAGCCAATTGGCTTTCCAAGGCCTGCACTTCCTTGTCCTTTGCTAATAAGGCCTGATGACTTGTCTGTTCAACCTCTTTCTTGGCCAACTCTTTCTCTGTATTAAAGTTTTGGATTTGACTCTGCAATTGCGCAATTTCTTGGTCTTTTTGAGCCAGTTTAGTCTGTTGCTCATTCATGGCCTTTTGCTCAACCAAGGCCAGTTCCTGCTTCATCCGATCATGTAGTTCCTTATCAAACTCTGCTGTTCTCACTTGAGACAGAAGTTCGGCATACTGACTTTCATTTACTGTAAAGACTTCCCCACAGTTGGGACATTTGATTTCGTTCATATCGTTCCTCTTTCTAGACTTCTTTATCCATTATATCATGCCTGAGGGAAAATCAAAAACAGTGAGTCGAGACCCACTGTTTATCTTCTTTTACTTTAAATTTTTTCCAAGGCCAAGTGCAAATCTTCAATCAAATCCTCTACATTTTCAAGTCCGATAGACAAGCGGATTTGGTTGGGTGTGACACCTGCTGCTTCTAGGTCTTTTTCTGACAATTGACCGTGAGTGGTTGTCGCAGGATGGACAACAAGAGATTTGGCATCTGCCACGTTTGCAAGGTCAGAGAAGATTTCCAAATTATCAATTACCTTGCGAGCTTCTGTCTCTCCGCCTTTAACATGGAAGGTAAAGATTGAACCAACACCTTTTGGCAAATATTTCTCAGCCAAGGCATGATATGGACTGTCAGCTAGTTTTGGATAATTTACCTTCTCTACCTTAGGATGATTTACAAGGAAATCAACAATTTTCTCTGCATTTTGCACATGACGTTCAACACGAAGAGAGAGAGTTTCAAGCCCTTGGAGCAAGAGAAAGGCATTAAATGGCGACAAGGCAGCACCTGTATCACGGAGCAATTGAACACGAACAGCGATAATAAAGGCTGCTGCACCCACATCACGAGTATAGCTCAAGTTATGGTAACTTGGGTCTTCCTCAACAAATTGAGGGAACTTCCCTGAAGCCTCCCAGTCAAAACGACCACTATCGACAATCACTCCACCAATAGTCGTACCATGCCCACCGATAAACTTGGTTGCTGAGTGAATGGCAATATCTACACCATGAGAGAAGACGTTAATCAAATATGGTGTGGCAAAAGTGTTGTCCGAAACGAGAGGAATCTGGTGTTTATGCGCAACCTCAGCCAATTTTTCCAAGTCAGGAATGTTAATCAAGGGATTCCCCAAGGTTTCAATCAAGACAAGCTTGGTATTGTCATTGATAGCTGCTTCTACTTCTTCCAAATTATCCACATCCACAAAGGTTGTTGTAATCCCATAACGAGGAAGGGTTTCCTTCAAGAGGTTGAAGGTCCCACCGTAAATAGTTGATGCAGCCACCACATGATCACCTGCGTGAGCAAGCGCCAAAATAGTGTAGGTTACAGCAGCCATACCTGATGCTGTCGCTAGTGCTCCAACACCACCTTCAAGAGCTGCGATTCTTTCTTCAAATGCCGCTGTTGTAGGGTTGGTAATACGAGTATAGATATTGCCAGGTTTTCTCAAAGCAAACAAATCGGCACCTTCTTGCGTGTCATCAAAAACAAAGGATGTTGTTTGATAAATCGGTACTGCACGAGATTTAGTCGCTGGATCAACTACTTGTCCAGCATGTAATTGTAGAGTTTCAAATTTAAAATCACGAGTCATAAGACGACCTCCAAATAGCTTCATTAGGGATATTGTATCATCTTGGGCTAGTCTTTTCCAATACCGTTTTTCTATATTTTGATATAAGGAACAACTATGACTAGTCTTACACATCAAACAAAAAAGCACGATTCGACTGATTTTCCAATATCATTAACTTTCCGAAAAATAAGTCTTTTTCTGAAAATTATATGCTAAGCATTTTTAAGTTTATTTATATCAATTACACGCTTGTATATTTTTACCTTATGTTCAAACGATTCTTTGCCACCTTCAAGATAGTTTACTATGTGTTTTTTGATTTTATCTTCACTTGGATATCCGCTCTGTTCTACCCAGCCATGTTCTCCATCTGATTCCATCAAAATAACTAAATCAGACATTGCATTTGTTACTATTGTAGCATTGTGAGTTGCTATAATGATCTGACGTTTAGCTTTAACATCTCGCAATATTTGCACCAAATTATTGTAAATATACCTTGAATCTAGATTATCCTCTGGTTGGTCTATAAGCAATGGTCGATTATCGTTTGTGAATTCTGAATAGGCAAGAATAAAATCAAGCATGGCAACAACTTTCTGCCCTAAACTTAAATGTACTACTTCTTTAAAAATTGTTTTCTTATTCCCATCCGTCACTTTAGAATTAATATTAAATTCCAGAGATAATTTTTCACAATTATTATAAACATCTTCTAAATATTGCTTAATCAAATTAATATCCACATTATTCCATAGTTCAATAATTTCACTCAGCAATATATCATCCACTTCTTTTAGAGAAATATCATTTTTCAACCTACTGTTTTGAGCAAATTTTTTAATTGAATATTCACTTTTGAGATTACCACTATTCATTATAGTAACAAAAGTTTTAAAATCGCTTCTATCAAAAATCATTGAAAAATAATCGATAATCTCTCGATATGTCAAACGGTAGCCTTTAAAAGAATTTTCTAAATTTTTCCCTTCAGGGAAGAACCAAACATAAAAATTTTCAGGTAATACAAAGTTTTTTTGCTGACTATATAATATTTTTAACTTTTCTGATTGGGTATCATTAAATGGATTTATAAGTGATAATATTTTATTTTTCTGCTTTTTTAATTGCTTATTTTGATCTAGAATGAAATGTTCGATTTCACCAACGGAAGATATTTTTCTAGATATTTGATATTTTTTTATCTCCCTTTTATCTTTAGCAATTACTCCAAACAAATAATCACTTATTCCATCATCACTAGCAATATTCACAAGTTCGTTTACTGAATACCTATTATCAAACATTTGTTCAATTAAACGTAATTTCTTTTGTTTAGTAACTTTACTAATTTGGTCATTCTCTCGAACTTCATATATTGATAAATATTTTTCTCTAATTTTATCCCCTAGTCGACTTTTATAATACCAAAATTTTGATGTAGATTTTGTCTTAACTCCAAATGTTTCATATATATCTTCTCCATTCTTCTGAGTAGGTAAATTTAATTCAATAAGATACTCTTTCTTTGACATCTCATATAAAATATAAACTTTTGAGTGCCTAGAAAGAAATTCAAATTTCTGTTCCGTATCAGCTTTTTGTGACAACACAAATTGAATCAAATCTAAAATAGTACTCTTTCCAGTTCCCCTTCCTCCAATTAAACAATTTAATGACTCCGAAAATTTAATGACAAATTCCGAATTATTCTTTAACAGATATGAGTTATTAAGGGGTGGTAAATAAATTCCACGTATCGCTTTCGTCTTGCTAATTTCTGGATTGCTTAGCTCAATTGATACATCATATTCTGATAAAGCCTCTCGAAGTTGGTCATAGTTCCTTTTACTAAATTTTATCCACATCGGATTAATAGAATGATCCTCAATGTAATGAGAATCATTATCAAGAACAAATGCTGGTGTTCTCTTTTTTAAATATGCTTTAAGATAGCTATTGATATTATCTATTTTATCAAGATTCGATACCCCTATGAATTGAGTATAAGCAATTGAAAAAAGTTTTTTCTTGTAAGCATTAGAAAAATGCCCCTCTTTAAATAAATCTGAACTATTTATATGAGCTATATAAGCAAAACAATTTTCATCGATAAATTTCTCCAATACTTCCAAACTCGCCTTAAAAGACCCTTCCTTGATACTCATTAGATTAAAGTTAAGCCATTTTTGAATGAAATTAGTTTTACTGTCAGGAAAAGCTACCAGAACATGCACCTTATCTGCACAAGAAATTTCCACTCCGTTTATTACCTCAATATATTCTTTACTTTTATTCTGAAATAAATCAGACACTAATTTAATAGCTGTCTTTAATTTTTCTATACCTGATATAGTATTATGGTCCGAGACTACAACAACCGATATATTTTCATTGTAAAGACTTTGAGCAAGAGTTAAAAAGGCAACTTGTTCTTTTTCGCTATTGAATCCATTCATAAAATAGTTTCCATATAAAACCTTTTCTCCTTTAGCTGTTTGAAGCAAGTCTTTTGGAAATATTTTTTGATTTCTAATCTCTGTAATATAGTCATCAATAGTTAAATTATTCCAATCATTCTCTGGCAAGTCTTTCCATTTTTTAAATAGTCTATAATCATGAGATTCTGGAGTATGTACATGAAACAAGGTCTTACGGTAACTACCAAATTTATTTTTTTCGCCACGAATTGTCTTATATGCTCGTTCTGCTTCTAAGTTAATTTTTTTGCTCATCTATTTCCCTCCTTTAGCAGTTCTCAATATATCAATGACTTATCTAGAATATTTTTATTCTATTATTGCCTATTAATAAATTCAATATCATATGTGCCTTTTGTGCCATATTTTTCTCCTTTCGCTTTACAATCGGCTTGAACACCTTTATTGTATCGCGTTTGGAGTTTTTTGGTATAACCTTCGACGCACACCCGCATAGCGGGTGGTTTATTTGTCTCGCTCCTAACGGAGCGAGACGGACTAATAGTCACATAATAAAACACCCCAAAAGTCAGATTTTTTCTGTCTAACTTTTGGGGTGCAGGTCATTGGCTCGTGCTTTTTTATTTAATCTACATAAGTATCTTCATTTTTATTGAGGAAGGCGTATGGTAATCCGATCAAGAGACCGCCCCCAATGAGGTTCCCAATAAAGGTCACACCCCAGTGTCGAAGAATATTAGGTATGTCAAAGTTAGCAATTGAATCTGCTGCAACACTGAACTTAACAATCGCAAAAGAAGCAAAGTTCGCAGCAATGTGTTCGTTTGTTAAGAATACAAACATGTAAATTGCTGATAAAACAAGCCAAAGTTTAGCCCCACCGTCTTTCACCAAAACAAATGAAAGAATAGCAATGTTTACAAAGATATTGGCTAAAATACCTTCAAGCAAGACTAGCTCATTGGAACGGCCTAACTTCATCTCTACAACCCCTGAAATGAAGCTATCATGTGTTAGATTTGCATAGGCTGCTGAGTGGGCAAAGCCCCAACCTGCTATCAAAGCTCCGATAAGGTTGAACAAGGTACAGTAAAGTAAAATCTCAGCTGTTTTTCTCCATGAAATTTTTTTCAAGAAACTACCAGCTGTCAAAAACATCATATTCGAAGTTACCAGCTCAGCATTCAAGAAAACAATGTAGGCCAATCCCCAAGCAAAAACAAATGGGAAGAGAAAACGTCCACTACCTGGAGCGATCTTATTAATCAAGTCAGCCCCAACTGCGCCTGCAGCCGTACTAAATGTCAGAAAAGCACCTGCAAACATGGAACGAATCGCATACTTAAACTTACTTTGGCTATAAAGACTTTCTTTCTTCTTGCAAGCAAATTCAATCTTTGAGATAAATTCTGAAGAGACCATAAAAAACTCCTAAACTTTTATTTGTGATAATTATAACATAATTCTTGTTTTCTAGAAAGCGTTTTCCGTAAATTTCTAAAATATTTATCTTAAAAATCTTTATCCTAAGCCTTATTATCCTTTTTCATAAGAACTATTTTGATTCTATTTGTTGACAAAAAAACCAGTGAAATAGCACTTCACTGGTTCATTCATTCTTAATATCGTTGTCTATACGGTTGATTAAAGGCCTTCAAAATATCCTCAGAAGTCTCAGAATAAGCTTTTGATTCTTTAAAGATTCCTTTGACGATTATACGCTCGGTCGCATTATAATCAACACAGGTAACCAAAGTAATCTCCTTTACACCATCACGATCTTCGATTTCATCTACACGGTCTGGTGTAACACGTTTAACTTCTGTAATCTCATAAGTATAAACTTTATCCTTATCCGTCAGGTAAATTTTCATACCTGCTTTGGCATTGACCAAAGGTGAGAAGAGCATTTGACTGGCATTTTCAGCAGTAAAGATATGGTGACTAGCTAGAGAATAGTTCCCTTCTCCCATTCTTTGGTCAGGTTTCATAGTCCCTGCCCCATAGAACAGGTTTACATTATCCAAACCTTTAAAAATCGGTAAGTTTATCTCCACTTCGGGAATAGCAATACCTCCAATAACGGGAAGTTTCTGAGCATCCCATTGTGAAGCCAATACAGCTTCGGATGAAATAGACTTAACAGAGTCAAAATCAAAATTCCCTTCGGTTTTTAGATTTTCATCTATATTTTCCTTAGTGACTTGATTGACTTGGTATTTATTGGTATTCCAGACCAAAAAGATATCGCGAATCTTTGAATTAAAAATCAAGGCTAGGGAAAGAAGAATTAAGAAACCCGCTAAAATATTGATAAATAGATTTCTGCGCTTATTTTTCTTACTCTTTTTATTTTTCGTTTTTTTATGAGACATTATTCTGCACCTTCTGTTTCAATTTCAGTCCCAACTTCTTCTTTTTCTGCCGCAGCAACCGTTGTAAAGGTCACAATCTTGGCATCTTGGTCTAGACGCATCACCTTAACTCCCATAGTTGAGCGTCCTGTTTGTGAAATATTGGCAACGTTTGTTCGAATCATGACCCCTGTATCCGTGATAATCATCAGGTCTTCATCCCCCTTAACAGTGAGGAGACCTGCCAGAGGACCATTCTTCTCAGCAACATTGGCTGTCTTCATCCCTTTACCGCCACGGCCTTTAGTAGGGTATTCAGTAGCAAGTGTACGTTTACCATAACCTTTTTCAGTGATGATAAGGACCTCATCCTGATCAGTGATGACACTAGCACCAACTACAGTATCTCCTTCACGAAGGTTAACTCCTCGGACACCTGTCGCGATACGGCTCATGCCACGAACAGCTGACTGATTAAAGCGAACAGCATAACCAAACTTGGTACCAATGATAATATCCGTATCTTCTTCTGTCAGCAAGACATTAATCAATTCGTCTTCATCCTTGAGATTCAAGGCTTTAAGTCCATTTTGACGAATATTAGCGAACTCTTTAACACTGGTTCTCTTCACAATACCGTGACGAGTTGTAAAGAAGAGATAGGCGTCATCACTACGTTCAGACTCAACGTTGATGATGGTCTGAATACTCTCACCTTCGTCCAACTTCAAAAGATTGACAACTGGCAAGCCCTTGGCTGTACGACCATATTCTGGGATTTCATAACCTTTAAGGCGATAGACACGTCCTTTATTAGTAAAGAAGAGCAGATGATCATGGGTGCTAGTTGAAACCAACTCACGCACAAAGTCATCATCCTTAACGCCAGTACCTTGAACCCCACGGCCACCACGTTTTTGGGCAGTGAACTCACCTTGGTCCAGACGTTTGATATAGCCCTTGTTAGATAGGGTAATCAAAACATCCGTTTCTTCAATCAAATCTTCATCTTCAAGAGTTAAGACTTCACCGACCATCAACTCCGTACGACGTTTGTCACCAAACTTGCGTTTGACTTCGTCCAATTCCTCTTTGATGATTTGAGCCACACGCTCAGGCTTGGCAAGGATATCAGCCAAATCTGCAATCAAGGCAATCAATTCATCATACTCAGACTGAATCTTATCACGTTCCAATCCTGTCAAACGACGAAGACGCATATCAAGGATTGCCTGACTTTGACGCTCTGAAAGCTTAAACTTGCTCATCAACTCAGCTTGTGCTTCGGCATCTGTTTCACTTGCACGGATAATACGAATCACTTCGTCGATATGATCTAGCGCAATTAGAAGACCTTCTAAGATATGTGCACGCGCTTCTGCTTTTTCCTTGTCAAAACGAGTACGACGAACAACCACTTCTTTTTGGTGCTCGATATAAGCATCCAAAATTTGACGAAGGGACAAGATTTTTGGCACGCCATTTTGAATCGCCAACATGTTGAAACCAAAGTTGGTTTGCATCTGGGTCATCTTGAAGAGGTTGTTAAGGATAACGTTGGCAGACGCGTCGCGTTTAACCTCGATTACAAAGCGGACGCCTTCACGGTTGGACTCATCACGTACGGCTGTAATGCCCTCAATTCGTTTTTCCTGAACCAAGCGAACAATATGCTCATGTACCTTGGTTTTATTAACCATATAAGGGAATTCTGTTACAACGATGCGCTCACGACCCGTCTTAGTGGTTTCAATCTCTGTACGAGAACGAAGGACAATGGAACCTTTACCAGTCTCATAAGCCTTATGAATACCTGATTTCCCCATGACAAGAGCGCCAGTCGGAAAATCTGGACCAGGCAAGACTTCCATCAAGTCCTTAGTCATCACTTCAGGATTATCCATAACCAACTTCACTGCATCAATGGTTTCACCCAAGTTGTGAGGTGGAATATTGGTTGCCATCCCAACAGCGATACCCGTTGCTCCATTGACCAAAAGGTTTGGAAAACGAGCAGGCAAAACCAAGGGTTCACGTTCGTTAGCATCGTAGTTGTCTACGAAATCAACTGTGTTTTTATTGATGTCACGAAGCATTTCCAGAGCAATCTTGCTCATACGTGCCTCAGTGTACCGCTGCGCGGCAGCACCGTCCCCATCCATAGAACCAAAGTTTCCATGCCCATCAACAAGCATGTAACGGTAGCTCCACCATTGAGCCATACGAACCATGGCTTCGTAAATAGAGGAATCACCATGTGGGTGGTATTTACCCATAACATCCCCTGTAATACGGGCTGACTTTTTATGAGGTTTATCTGGTGTAACACCTAGTTCATTCATTCCGTATAGAATACGACGGTGAACAGGTTTTAAGCCATCTCGAACATCAGGAAGGGCCCGCGCAACGATAACGCTCATGGCGTAGTCGATAAAGCTGGTCTTCATCTCCTTTGTCAGATTGACATTCACTAAATTTCTATCCTGCATTCATAAATGCCTCATTTCACTATTAGTAATTAGATATATTATACCATAATTTGTCCTTCATTTCAGTCTTTGAAAACCACTAAAACGTTTACATCGATAACCGAATAGAATATTCGTGACAAAGCTTTTCAAAAGTGATAGAATGAAATTGTCTGGGGATTCCCCTAAAAAAAATGAAGGAGATGTTTAGATAATGACTTCAACTAAACAACACAAAAAAGTGATCCTTGTTGGTGACGGTGCCGTAGGTTCATCTTATGCTTTCGCACTTGTTAACCAAGGAATTGCACAAGAGCTTGGAATTATCGAAATTCCACAATTACACGAAAAAGCTGTTGGTGATGCGCTTGACCTTAGCCACGCCCTTGCCTTCACTTCACCTAAAAAAATCTACGCTGCTCAATACTCTGACTGTGCAGACGCTGACCTTGTTGTTATCACTGCAGGTGCTCCTCAAAAACCAGGTGAAACTCGCCTTGACCTTGTAGGTAAAAACTTGGCTATCAACAAATCAATTGTAACACAAGTTGTTGAATCAGGTTTTGATGGTATCTTCCTTGTTGCGGCTAACCCAGTTGATGTTTTGACTTACTCAACTTGGAAATTCTCTGGATTCCCTAAAGAACGTGTTATCGGTTCAGGTACTTCACTTGACTCAGCACGTTTCCGTCAAGCACTTGCTGAAAAATTGGATGTTGATGCTCGTTCAGTTCACGCCTACATCATGGGCGAACACGGAGATTCTGAATTTGCGGTTTGGTCACACGCTAACATAGCTGGTGTAAACCTTGAAGAATTCCTTAAAGATACTCAAAACGTTCAAGAAGCTGAATTGATTGAATTGTTCGAAGGTGTTCGTGACGCTGCCTACACAATCATCAACAAAAAAGGAGCTACATACTACGGTATCGCTGTAGCGCTTGCTCGTATCACAAAAGCAATCCTTGATGACGAAAATGCAGTACTTCCACTTTCAGTCTTCCAAGAAGGTCAATACGGTGTTAAAAACGTCTTTATCGGTCAACCAGCTGTTGTTGGTGCTCACGGTATCGTTCGTCCAGTAAACATTCCATTGAATGATGCTGAAACTCAAAAAATGCAAGCATCAGCTAAAGAATTGCAAGCTATCATTGATGAAGCATGGAAAAACCCTGAATTCCAAGCAGCTTCTAAAAACTAATGAAAAGAAGGTTCTCAAACATGGGAACCTTTTTCTTTTTGCACAGAATCATAACTCAACTCTTCAAATAAACAAAAAAAGCCTGTTGACCAAGCTAGGAAGCTTGATACAATAGGCTTTTTGAAAATTCATTATTTAACAGCGTCTTTAAGAGCTTTACCAGCTTTGAATGCTGGAACTTTAGAAGCTGCGATTTTGATTTCTTTACCAGTTTGTGGGTTGCGACCTTTACGTGCAGCACGCTCACGAACTTCAAAGTTACCGAAACCGATCAATTGAACTTTTTCACCAGCTGCAAGGTATTCAGTTACTGCTGCAAATACAGCGTCAACTGCTGCTGCTGAATCTTTCTTAGTCAATTCTGTAGCTTCTGCTACTTTAGCGATCAAATCTTGTTTGTTTGCCATGTTAACAAATCCTCCAAATAATTTCTAATTAACAAATATAATCATATCCTAAAATCGGCTATAGGTCAAGTCAAAAACACTATTTCGAACATTTTTTCTCTATTTTTTTAGGAATTGTAGCGAATTAGAATCGCCCAAGCATTCTCTCCAGTATGAGTTTGAATAATAGAGCCAGTTTCCAATACAGAGATTGGCTTCTCAACATAAGGTTGCAATAATGCCTTCATCTCATTTGCCCATTCGTTCGTTCCAGCATAGGAGATTCCAATTTCTGCAACTGATTTTTGGGAAAGAGTATTGGTTAATTCCTCAAGCCACTTTTTGAAAGTTTTCGCTCCACGTCCTTTGGCGATTGGTTGGAGTTCGTGGTTTTTCATCTGCATTACTACACGAATATTCAAGAGTGAGCTTAGTAATCCTGTCACACGTCCAATACGACCACCCTTAACTAAGTTTTCTAGCGTCGAAACACCGATATAGAGTTCTGTATGATTTTTGACGTCCTCTACATGAGCTAAGATCGTTTCTAAGTCTTTACCTTCTTTAGCAAGTTTTGCGGCTTCAACAACTTGGAACTTCATCGCTTGATCTGTAAAGGAACTATCAATAACCGTTACATCAGCAGTTGAGAGACTTGCCCCTTGGCGAGCAGCTTCCACAGTTCCAGACAAGGCATGGGACATGTGAATGGCGATAATTTGACTGCCATCTTTACCTAGCTCTTCAAAGACCTCAGCAAACACTCCCACAGGGGGCTGACTTGTTTTAGGCAGATTCTTACTTTGTTGCATAAGATGAAGGAATTCTCCCTCTTTTAAATCTGCATCCGAATAAAGCACACTATCAATCATAACTGATAGTGGGACAACAGTGATATTTAATTCTTTAACTACTTCTGGTTCGATAGTAACAGAAGAGTCCGTTACAATTTTTACTTGTGTCATAATTCAATCTTTCTATTCTTCTCGATAGGATTGGGATTTTCTCCTATATTATATCAAAAAAATGATAAAAAATCATAAGTGATCCGATGAAAAGAACTGAATTTTTGGTATAATCTATCTATAGAAAAGTGAGGAACAACTATGATTCGAAAACTTCAACCGATTATCACCATTATTCTTGGAGCTGCTATCTATGCCTTCGGTCTTACCTACTTTGTTGTTCCTTATCATTTATTTGAGGGAGGGGCGACAGGTATTACCTTGATTACTTACTATCTCTTTAAGATTCCTGTCTCATTGATGAACCTCTTAATTAATATCCCTTTATTTATCCTGGCTTGGAAGATATTTGGACCTAAGACCCTCTACTCCAGCCTTCTAGGATCTATTTCACTCTCCGTTTGGCTAGCAATCTTTGAGCGCATTCCTTTGCACATCGACTTGCAAGGGGATCTCATCATTGTCGCTTTAGTCTCAGGAGTCTTACTGGGGGTTGGTTTAGGAATTATCTTTAATGCTGGTGGAACCACTGGTGGTTCTGATATCGTTGCCCGTATCCTCAACAAATATACTAATATTTCGATTGGTAAATTGCTTTTTGGGATTGACTTTTTTATCTTAATGTTGATTTTGATTATCTTCCAGGATCTTCGTCTCGTTACCTATACCCTCTTGTTTGACTTTATTATCGCTCGTGTTATCGACTTGATAGGCGAAGGAGGTTATGCTGGTAAAGGATTTATGATTATTACCCAATATCCTGATCAATTGGCCAAAGAGATTAACGATGAACTCGGACGTGGCGTTACCTTTATATCTGGTCAAGGCTACTACAGCAAAAAGGATTTAAAAATTATCTACTGTATCGTCGGTCGGAATGAAATCGTTAAAATGAAAGATATGATTCACAAAATCGACCCTCAAGCCTTTATCACCATCACTGAGGCTCATGAAATTCTGGGTGAAGGATTTACTTATGTGAAAGATTAAAAAAGCTGGGAATTCCCAGCTTTTATTCTTCTTCTGCGAGGGTTGAATGGCGGAACCCATAAGTAAAGTAAATGACTAGACCAACTAGAAGAGCAATGCCAAAGG
Source organism: Streptococcus sp. KHUD_016 (assembly GCF_051106465.1). Classification (GTDB taxonomy): domain Bacteria; phylum Bacillota; class Bacilli; order Lactobacillales; family Streptococcaceae; genus Streptococcus. Next base: position 1,142,664 of record NZ_CP193663.1, read on the forward strand.
CGATCCAGGTATCTAGACTATATTGAAGCATAAAGGAAACACAGATAAGAATGGAAAGAATTGGCAAAAGTGGCACCAAGGGTGTTTTAAACTCTCCCTCTTTTGGCATACCCTTATCCTTTCTGAGTTTTATTATTCCATAGGCTAGCAAAATGAGATAAGCTAGCGTACAAATATTTAAGAAGGCTGCAATACTGGCTAGAGGAAAGACTCCTGCAGCAATGGCTGAAGCAACTCCTGTTAAGAGGGTCGCATTTTTAGGAACGCGACTAGTCTTGCTTAATTGTTTGAAACTTTGAGGTAAAAGTCCATCACGTGCTAAGCTATAAATCATCCGAGACAAAGCATAAGTCATAGAGATACATACGGTTATCAGGGTTAAAATGGCTACAAGCGAAACATAATTTGCTGCCCAGCCGATACCAATACTCCGTAATGAAAATGCTACTGCATCGTCCACATTGAGTTTACTGTAGTGAACAATCCCTGTCAATACTAAGGTTACCAAAGCATAGAGAATGGTGACGATTGTCAGAGAAAGGACAATTCCGCGAGGAATATTTTTTTGCGGGCTTTGAATTTCATCAACTGCCATGGAAATTGACTCAAATCCGAGAAAACCAAAGAACATCAAAGATGCGCCAGCCATAATCCCAGTACTTCCACCATATAGTTGACCAAAGCCAAAAGGAGCAAAATTCGACCAATTTTCAGGTTTGATGTACCAAATACCAACTAGGATAAATAAGGCGAGAGCTGAGAATTTCAAGACCACTAAAAGCGAATTAAATCGCAAAGCTGCCTTTGAATTTAATAAAACCAATCCCGTTACCAAGGTCAGTACTAAAATAGGCAGAAGATCGATATAGGTACCTTGTTCAGGGTTAAAGGTTCCATTCAAGGCTTGGGGCATGGAGATACCATAATTACTGAGCAATCCCTTAAAGTAAGCTGCCCAGCCAGACGCCACACCTGAAACAGCCGTCATGAATTCCATGATGGTCAACCAACCAGCAATCCAGGCTGGCAATTCTCCTAGAATCGCATAGAGATAACTATAAGCACCACCAGTAGCAGGCACACGAGAGGCAAATTCTGCGAAAAAGAGGGCTGATAGAGAAACACACAGAGCAGAAATCACAATGGAAATCACTAATGAGGGACCAGCTAGGGTAGCCGCTGCTGTTCCTGTAATGGTGAAAATCCCTGTCCCCACCATGGCACCAATCCCTAGAAGAATCAAATCCCACAATTTCAAATGGCGATGCATTTCTGTCTGTCTCAGACTAACATCCTTGGTTCTAAAAATATTCATTCTTCTTCTCCACTAAATGTAATTGTTTTATTTTACCATATAAAAGCAGTTTTGTGAATATTTATTAGGTTCTTTTTTAAAAAAATTCTGAACAGAAAGGATTCCTGTTCAGAATTTGCATTTTTACCCAGTGATTCTTTCAATTATTTACTCATCAAGCGATTAAGCTCAACAGTATACTCCATTGAAAGTTTTTGGGGATTTGGGATTTTTTAAACTTCAAAGTAAGGGAACGGACGGTCACTATCTAGAGGACGATTTGGAACTTCTTGTTCCAAAATAGCGCGCCAACCAGATACCAATTCTTCAAAAGTCAGTTGTGCTTCTGGAGAAGCTGTTGTAAGCTTTCGCCCAAACCAAGCCATGGTTGCAGTTTCAAACTGAAGCATAGCGTACTGGATTACTGGTACATTTGCCTCTTCATAATTTTCATTTACTGCACGCGCTACTTCTGCCGCTTGCGGAAGGAGTTGATTGCTGATTTTATCAACAACTGTCGCATCCATCTCTCTCCATGAAAGAAGTTGACCATTTACCTGATAAAAGAGCTCAAAGGTTTCTTGATTTTCCTTGAAATTAGTAAGAACAAAAGCACGTTCCACGGCCTCAGGACCACCAGCAGCTTTTACAGCGTTTATCAAGAGGTTTTGTTCCATTTGTCGCCAATAATCATCTGCTTCTTCTGCTAAATCAATTGTAAAAGGTGGAACAATTTCCTCGACAGGAATTTCACCTTTATTCGCTTTTTCAACATTACCGAATAATTTTTTTAAAAATCCCATTTGCTTCTCCTTTTTGGATTTATCCGACTGAACCTTCCATTTCATAGCTAATCAAGCGGTTCAGCTCAACTGCGTATTCCATTGGAAGTTCTTTAGTGAAGGGCTCTACAAATCCCATAACGATCATCTCAGTAGCTTCAGATTCTGACAAACCACGACTCATGAGGTAGTAGAGTTGTTCCTCTGAAATCTTAGATACCTTGGCCTCGTGTTCCAAAGCAACTTGCGAGTTGTGAATTTCATTAAACGGAATGGTATCTGACGCTGATAAGTCATCCATGATAATGGTATCACACTCGATGTGAGAAACAGATTTCTTAGAGTTCTTGTTAAAGGTTACTTGTCCACGATAGTCCACCTTTCCTCCGCCTTTAGCAATGGATTTAGACACGATAGACGAGCTTGTATGTGGAGCGTTGTGGATCATCTTGGCACCCGTATCTTGGTGTTGCCCTGCATTGGCAAAGGCGATAGAGAGCATGGTTCCACGCGCTCCTTCTCCATCAAGGTAAACAGACGGGTATTTCATGGTTGTTTTAGCACCCAAGTTACCATCAATCCACTCAACAGTCGCATCTTTCAAAGCTTTGGCACGTTTTGTTACCAAGTTATAGACATTATCAGACCAGTTTTGGATGGTTGTATAACGCATATAAGCTCCGTCCAAAGCGAAAATTTCTACAATGGCAGCGTGCAAGCTGTTACTTGAATAAGTTGGCGCTGTACAGCCTTCTACGTAGTGGACGCTTGCTCCTTCATCAACAATAATCAAGGTACGTTCGAACTGACCTGTATTTTCGTTGTTGATACGGAAGTAGGTTTGAAGTGGAATATCTACCTTGACACCTTTTGGCACGTAGATAAAGGTTCCACCCGACCATACTGCAGAGTTGAGGGCTGCCAACTTGTTATCAGTCGGTGGTACCAACTTCGCAAAGTATTGTTTAAACAAGTCTGGGTATTCCTTGAGGGCAGAATCCGTATCTGTAAAGATAATACCCAATTTCTGGAACTCTTCCTTCATGTTATGGTAAACCACTTCTGACTCATACTGGGCAGAAGCTCCTGCTAGATAAGCACGCTCAGCTTCTGGAATCCCAATACGTTCAAAGGTTTCTTTGATTTTCTCAGGAACTTCATCCCAAGAACGGGCAGGTTTATCAGAAGGTTTTTGGTAGTAGATCAAGTCATCAAAGTCAATCTCTGACAAGTCTGCTCCCCAGGTTTGCATAGGCATTTTTTTGAAGGTTTCATAAGACTTCAAACGGAATTCTAACATCCACTCAGGTTCACCCTTAGCAGCAGATAATTCACGAATAACACCTTCGTTGAGTCCTTTTCCTGTCGATAGGACAGGCTCTACATCGTCATGGAAACCAAATTTATATTCACCAAGGTCAATTGGTTTTGGTTCTACTCTTTCTTCAGCCATAATATCCTTTCTTTCATTATATATTTCTATGTTTCTTATTTATCTTCTTGATTTTCAATTGTCTTCTTAAGGGCATTCCAAGCTAGAGTTGCACACTTAATCCGTTGTGGGAATTTGGCAACACCTGATAAGAAAGCTGCATCTCCAAGTTGGTCTTGGCGGTCATCCTTTTGCCCTTGAACCATTTCAGAAAAAATGGTCGCAAGTTCTAAAATTTCTTGTTTGGTCTTGCCTAAAACTGCATCTGTCATCATACTAGCAGAGGCAGTTGAAATCGTGCATCCTGAATTTAGAAAAGCAATATCTTCCAAACGGTCCTCTGCGTCAAACTTGACAGAGAGGTTGATAACATCCCCACAGGTTGGATTATTGAGACTGATTTGCTCAGCGTCTTCTAACTTCCCTTGGTGATGTGGATTTTTCGAATGGTCTGCCACCACTGCCATATAAAGGCTATCTAGTTTAGAAAGTGCCATTGAAAAACTCCTTTGTCTTTTGTAGGGCATCGACTAGCTTGTCACAATCTGCCTTGGTATTGTAGATATAAAAACTTGCACGAGCTGTTGCTGGGACTTCCAAATACTGAAGCAAAGGTTGGGCGCAATGGTGACCAGCACGAACAGCCACTCCTTCATAATCAAGTGCTGTAGCTAGGTCATGGGGATGAAGATCACTTAGGTTAAAGGCAATGACACCTGAACGTTGAGCCAGGTCCTGCGAACCATAAATGGTCAAGCCTTCAATGGCCTGCAATTTTGGATAGACGTATGCAATCAATTCTTGTTCATGCGCTTCAATGGCATCCATGCCAATCTTTTCCAGATAATCCACTGCTGCAGCAAGTCCGATAGCACCTGCCATATTTGGCGTTCCAGCCTCAAATTTCCAAGGCAATTCCTTCCAACTAGCAGATTGCTCATAGACGAAATCAATCATCTCGCCACCAAATTCAACTGGAGACATTTGTTCCAGATACTTTTCTTTACCGTAAAGCACACCGATGCCAGTCGGACCAGCCATCTTGTGACCTGAAAAGGCGAAGAAGTCCACATCCAAGTCCTGGACATCAATCTTCATATGAGGCGTAGATTGAGCACCATCCACTACCATGATAGCTCCAACTTGGTGGGCCAATTTCGTGATTTCCTTGATAGGATTGACCACACCAAGAACATTTGAGGCTTGAGCTAGAGAGACAAACTTGACTTTATCAGTCAATTTAGCGCGCAAATCCTCCATATCCAGAGCCCCGTCCTTGAGATAAACATAGACAAGCTCTGCCCCAGTCTTGCGACAAGCTTCCTGCCATGGAATGATATTAGAATGGTGTTCCATTACTGAAATCAAGACTTGGTCTCCCTCAGTCAGAATTTCCTCAGCGAAGCGTGCCACCCAGTTAAGGCTGGTTGTCGTTCCTCTGGTAAAGAGAACTTCCTTTGTAGAGCCTGCATTGATAAACTTACGAATGGTTTCACGAGCAGCTTCATAAGAAGCTGTTGCTCGCTCCGCCAAGGTATGAACACCACGGTGAACATTGGCATTGTCCTGCTCATAGTAGCGGTTAATCGTTTCAAGAACTGCTAGTGGTTTTTGTGTCGTCGCAGCATTGTCCAGATAGACCAGAGGTTCATCGTTGACAATCTGGTCCAAAATTGGAAAATCCTTGCGAATCGCTTCTACATCTAACATAGGCTTCCCCTTAGCGTTTTGACAATTTTTCTTCGATAGTTGCAATCATTTCGTCACGAACTTCTTTGACTGGAATCTCAACAATTACGGAGCCAAGGAAACCACGAACAACCAAACGCTCAGCAGTCGCCTTGTCCAAGCCACGGCTCATGAGGTAGTACATATCTTCTGGATCCACCTGACCGATAGAAGCCGCGTGACCTGCAGTTACGTCATTTTCATCAATCAAAAGAATGGGGTTGGCATCTGAACGCGCCTGATCTGAAAGCATGAGAACACGACTTTCTTGCTGCGCATCAGCTCCCTTAGCACCCTTGATAATGTGTCCAATACCATTGAAGGTCAAAGTTGCTTTTTCAAGGATAACCCCATGTTGGAGGATATTTCCGATAGAGTTGCAACCATAGTTAGTCACTCGAGTATCAATCCCTTGAACCTGACGGCCACTTGAAAGAGCTACGACTTTAAGGTCAGCATGGCTACCATTTCCAATCAAATCGCTATCAAAATCAGCAACAACATTTCCTTCGTTCATGACACCGATTGCCCAGTCAATGCTTGCATCGTTGCCTAGTTTACCACGACGGCTAATGTAGGCCGTGACATTTTCACCTAAACGGTCAATGGCCGCAAATTTCACTTGCGCACCAGAACGAGCAATCACTTCAACTGTGATATTGGCAGTTGCTTTCGCACTACCTTCGCCACGTGACTCTAAACGCTCCAGATAACTAATCTTAGAATTTTTACCAGCGATAATCATAATATGCTTGTTAAATGGCACATCGCTATCGCTGTCTTGGTAGAAAATTCCTTCGATTGGCTCTGTAATCTCAACATTATCAGGAATGTAGAGAACAGCACCACTGTTAAAGTAAGCTGTATGGTAGGCTGCCAACTTGTCATCGTCATACTTAACAGATGACATGAAGAATTCCTCGATAAGTTCGGGAATTTCTTCTAAAGCTGAGTGGAAGTCTGTAAAGATTACTCCTTGTTCAGCCAATTCAACTGGAGTTTGTTCAAAAACAGTCTGCGTTCCTACTTGCACCAACTTCAAGTGATTATCTAGAGCCGTGAAGTCAGGAACATTTGCTGAAGGTTCACTTTCTTTGATGGTTCCATCTCCCAGATTCCAACGGTGAAATTTGACACGCTCAATAACTGGTAATTCTAAACTCTCAATCTTATCAAAAGCTTTTTGACGGAGGTCAGCCAACCAGCTTGGTTCAGCGTGCATTTCTGAAAAAAGTTTAATATTCTCTTTAGTCATTTACTTCTCCTAAAAGATACGAGGGAATTACAATTCTTCCTTGTAGTCATAGCCAAGTTCTTCAGCTAGTTTCGCGTATCCTTCACGTTCCAAGCGTGCAGCCAATTCTGGACCACCAGAAAGGACAACACGACCTTCCATCATCACGTGGACCACGTCTGGTGTGATGTAGTTCAAGAGACGTTGGTAGTGAGTGATAATCATAGCACCAAAGCCTTCACCACGCATTGCATTGACACCTTTAGACACAACTTTAAGGGCGTCAATATCAAGACCTGAGTCAATCTCATCCAAGAGAGCAAAAGTTGGTTCCAACATCAAGAGTTGAAGAATTTCATTACGTTTTTTCTCACCACCTGAGAAACCTTCGTTGAGGTAACGCTCTGCCATTTCTTCTTTCATGTTGAGCAATTCCATTTTCTCGTCTAGTTTAGTGATGAACTCACGAACTGAAATCTTTTCATCATCTTCTTTACCAGCATTCATGGCTGCACGAAGAAACTCTGCGTTGGTAATTCCAGGGATTTCAGATGGGTATTGCATAGCCAGGAAAAGTCCCATACGCGCACGCTCGTCTACTTCCAACTCAAGGATATTTACACCATCAAACAAGACCTCCCCTTTAGTAACCTCATAGTTAGGGTTTCCCATGATAGCTGCAGAAAGAGTCGATTTACCAGTACCATTTGGTCCCATGATAGCTGCGATTTCTCCTGTTTTCAGAGTCAGATTGACCCCTTTCAAAATTTCTTTTCCTTCAATCTCAACGTGAAGATCTTTGATCTCTAATACTGACATGATAGTTCCTTTCTTTTTCTGGCCTACTTCCTTTATCCTTAAAGAAATCACTTACATTTCTCTAAAAATAAAAGAAAAGGTCCATAAATATACTCTACTAGTATAACAAAAAAAAGCCTAAAAGGCTTTGATTTTGTTTAGAAGCTAGTGACTAATCCTTGCGGTTTAGGTGCTGATCAATAGCATCTACTATTTTCCCCATTACATAACTTAACCTAAAATTTCGAAAAAGTAGAATGGCCCAAAAGGCTGCCATGAAATAGCGACCCGTCATCCAAGCTTCATTGAAAAAATAAGTCTCAGCAGCAGTAAATAGTGCTATCACGATAAATTGTTGTCTAGTCATAGGATTATTGTACCATGAAATCCACTTTTAGTCTTCTTCGACCATGACTTTATCAGCCAGAAATTCAAATCCCTCTGGAATTAGGCTTTCTTCTTCTACCTCTTGATCTGCCTGAGAAGACTTGTTTTTAGCTGAAAATGCTGCACGAACCTCTTTCCATTCCTCTAGGGAAATTGCCAGGATTTCAGGTGAAAATCCAGCCGCCTGGCTGAGAATATTGCCAAACATGGTATTGAGGTTATCCCGTTTCATGGTTTGCCCTGCATTGAAATTAGACTCAAAAGCTAAAATTGCATGGTGTTCGTTGGCTGCAACTGGTTGAGAACCAACAAGAAGAGCCTTATCAGGACCAGCTAAGCTTTCAATCACTTCTCCCCATGCATTCTGGAGTCTAATCAAGTTTTGCCGTGCCAATTCAGGATTTTCAACAGCTTCTTGTAGGATAGCCTGAACCTTATTACGGTCTACTCGATAGACTGTCTTGGAAGTGGCTGGACGGCTAGGGACTGGCGCCACTTGTTTAGGAGCTGTTTCAACATTGGCAAGTTCTTGTTTAAGACGGGCGACTTCCTGTCTCAGTGCAGAAATTTCACTTTCAACAGTTCCCGAAACCGCAGATTCAGGCTTAATCTCCGCTAAACGAATGGTCATCATCTCAGCATAAATCTTAGGTTGTAGACTAGCTTTCATATCTGCCAAGCTCACAGTCGCTATTCGAATCATTTCAAAGAGACTTTCCTGAGAAAGAGCTAGATTGTCCATAAAAACTGGACTATGATGAGTATTTTCACCACCTGTCTGAACAACCAGTAGATCCCGCAAATACTGCAAGAGATCCGTCACAAAACGAGTCATGCTCTTGCCATTTTCAAACAAAAGATTCAAAGAATCGAGTGCTTTGGGGACATCCTGTTGGGCCAAAGCGGCCACATAGTCATCTAGAGCTGATAGACTAATAGTGCCTGTAATCTCCTCAGAAATAGCTGTCGTTAAAGCATTCCCTTGCGTCAAACTCAAGGCTTGGTCCAGAATAGACAAGGCATCCCGCATCCCACCTTCAGCCCGTCTAGCAATGATTTCCACAGCCTCTGGTTCAGAACTAATATTTTCTTTTTCTAAAATATGATGAATATGTGCCGTGATATCTTGAGTTCGAATCGATTTAAACTCAAAACGTTGGACACGCGATAAAATAGTTGCTGGAATTTTGTGCAATTCGGTGGTCGCCAAGATAAAGACAACATTCTGAGTTGGTTCTTCAAGGGTCTTCAAAAGCGCATTAAAAGCTCCTGTAGACAACATATGAACCTCGTCTATGATATAGACCTTATACCGTGCTAAACTAGGAGCGTAAGTAGATTTATCACGAATTTCACGGATCTCATCGACTCCGTTATTCGAAGCCGCATCCATTTCGATAACATCTTCTAGGCTACCTTCTGTCACTGCCTGACAGATATAACAGTTATTACATGGTTCTCCGTCTACCTGGTTTGGACAGTTCATAGCCTTGGCAAAAATCTTGGCTACACTGGTTTTCCCAGTTCCACGAGGGCCCGAGAAAAGATAAGCGTGACTAATCTTTTCCTGCTCAACTGCTTGTTTTAGGGTTTTAGCCACAACCTCTTGACCTACCAGTTGTGAAAAAGTCTGGCTTCTATATTTTCGATAAAGTGCTTGATACATTAGGCTTTCTCCTCAAACATCGTAAAGTCCCATTCTGTCTTATCAAGCAAAATAGCGACAAATTGTTCCAAGTAATCACGGTCAATGGCATTGTAATCATCAATAAGTGAAGAATCCAAGTCTAAGACACCCAGCAATCGACCATTCTTGAGCATGGGAACCACGATTTCACTCTTGGCCATACTATCACAAGAAATGTAGTTTGGATAGGTGCTCACATCGCCAACCAAAACAGTCTCTTGAAACGCAGCAGCTTCTCCACACACGCCTTTTCCAAGCGGGATGCGAATGCAAGAAACCCCACCCTGAAAAGGTCCTAAAACCAACTCGCTACCATCAAACAGATAAAATCCTGCAAATACAGTATTGGGAAAGCGAGATTTTAGGAGGGCACTAGCATTCGAAAGATTGGCAAGAACATTACTCTCACCTTCAAGTAAATAAGAGAGTTCCTCATTTAACAATTGATATTGTGATTGTTTTTCTGAATCTAACATAGAACTATTATATCAAAAATGAGAAAGAGACAAAAGAAAAATCCCTTGTTTTAAACAAAGGATTTTGTGATTATCAATTTGATTAAAGTTCGATATCACCGAACAAGTCAGCCATTGAGAATCCTGTTTGTGTTTCTGGAAGTTCGAAATCACGTTTTTCTTGACGTTTTGGACGACGTGGACGAGCAGCACGTTTTTCTTCTTTTTGTCCTTCTTCTTGAGCTGGACGCTCTTCAAGAGCTTTGATAGAAAGTGATACACGTTCTGCGTCAGCGTTAACATCAAGGACTTTAACAGTAACTTCTTGACCAACAGTAAGAGCTTCTTTTGGATTTTCGATACGTTTGTGTGAAATTTGTGATACGTGAACAAGTCCATCGATACCTGGCAACACTTCAACAAATGCACCGAAGTCAGTCAAACGTTTAACTGTTCCTTCTACTACATCACCTTTAGCCAATTTTTGCTCAACGCCATCCCATGGTCCAGGTGTTGTTGCTTTAAGTGAAAGTGATACGCGTCCTTCTTCTTCGTTAAGATCAAGGATCTTCACTTCGATTTCTTCACCAACAGTTACAACTGATTTAGGTGAAACGTTACGTTCGTGTGACAACTCAGTCAAGTGAACCAATCCGTCAACACCACCAAGGTCGATGAAAGCACCGAAGCTTGTGATACGAGCAACTTTACCAGTTACTACATCACCAACAGCCAATTTACCGAATACTTCAGCACGAGCTGCTGCAGTAGCTGCTTCAACAACTTCACGACGTGAAAGGATGAAGCGGTTCTCTTTAGGATCAACTTCCTTGATTTTAGCATCAAATTCTTGACCTACGAAACGCTCAGTGTTACGTACGAAACGAGTATCCAACATTGAAGCTGGGATAAATCCACGAACACCTTCAAATTCTACTGAAAGTCCACCTTTAACGGCACGAGTTCCTTTAACAGTAACAACTTCTTCTTCGCGTCCTACAAGTTTGTCCCATGCTTTGCGAGCTTCAAGGCGTTTTTTAGATACAAGGTATGTAACTGTATCAGTATCTTTACCAACTACTTGACGAAGTACAAGAACATCCAATACTTCTCCTACTTTCACAAAGTCATTGATATCTGCATCGCGATCGTTTGTCAATTCGCGAAGAGTCAAGACACCTTCAACACCAGTCCCAGAGATTGCAACGTTAGCTTGAGTCGCATCAACTGTCAATACTTCAGCACTAACAACATCACCAGGCTCAACTTGGCTAACGCTATTTAGCAAATCTTCAAATTCATTCATCTAAAAAATCCTCCAACAATCAAGTTTTTCCAAACTTGACATACTTATAATTTTTTTCCTAAGCACCCGCAAAGACATGTTCATATCGTTCACGTCTTTCAATTATAAAAATAAAATACCCTAAGATATTTTTCTTTTTATCTTGAATTTATTACCTAAGAACTGGGGTAGCTGGATTCGAACCAACGCATGAGGGAGTCAAAGTCCCTTGCCTTACCGCTTGGCTATACCCCATTGATAAATGGAGAGAGAGGGATTCGAACCCCCGAACCCGAAGGAGCGGATTTACAGTCCGCCGCGTTTAGCCTCTTCGCTATCTCTCCAATGTTTAACGAGAACTATTATATCATGAAATTTTCAATAAAACAAGTATTATTTTGTCAAATTATAGTTTTCAATCAAAATTTCCACAGCTTTTTCAAGTTTTTTATAAAAACTATCGACATTTCCATTCTTTATGATGGCAAATTGGTTATCTAATTCGGCAATTTCTCCAATGACCTTTTTCCCGATCGTCAAAACGTATCCTTCATAGCTGTCTTTTCCAACAGTCACTTTTGCATCTGTTAATTGGATTTCAATTTTCTTATCTTTTTTACTCATACTGTACCTCTTTTCACTTTTTCTATTGTACAAGAAAAAGCTAAAACTAGCAAGAAAAAACTCCATTTCAGCTATTACAACTGCTATGGAGCTCTTCTTTATTTCATATCTTTTAGTCCACTTTGACAATCCATCCCTCTGGTGCTTCCACATCACCAAATTGGATACCAGTCAATTCATCATAGAGTTTACGTGTAACAGGACCTACTTCTGTTTCACTATAGAAAACATGGAAATCATCACCATGTTGGATGCCTCCAATTGGCGAAATAACCGCTGCTGTTCCACAAGCACCTGCCTCTACAAAACGCTCCAAATTATCAATTGGAACATCGCCTTCAATCGGAGTCAAGCCCAAGCGGTGTTCAGCCAAGTAAAGCAATGAGTACTTGGTAATAGATGGTAAGATAGATGGGCTTAATGGCGTTACAAATTCGTTGTTCTCTGTAATTCCAAAGAAGTTGGCTGATCCGACTTCTTCAATCTTTGTATGTGTAGATGGGTCTAAGTAGATAACATCTGAAAATTGACGTGACTTGGCCATTTTACCTGGGAGGAGGCTAGCAGCATAGTTCCCACCTACCTTGGCCGCACCTGTACCATTTGGAGCTGCCCGGTCGTATTCATCCTGAATCAAGAAATTTGTTGGGACTAAACCACCTTTAAAATAGTTACCAACCGGCATAGCAAAGATGGTGAAAATATACTCTTCTGCAGGTTTTACCCCGATAATATCTCCAACACCAATCAACAGTGGACGAAGATAAAGGGTTCCACCTGTTCCATATGGTGGGACGTATTCTTCATTTGCACGCACAACTGCTTTACAAGCTTCTACAAACATTTCTGTCGGAACTTGTGGCATCAAAAGACGGTCGCAGGTACGTTGCAGACGCTTGGCATTTTCGTCAGGACGGAACAGTTGAACACTGCCATCCTTGGTTCGATAGGCTTTCAATCCCTCAAATGCTTGCTGTCCATAGTGGAGACTTGGAGAAGACTCTGAAATATGCAAGGTTGCATCCTCTGTCAATTCTCCTTGATCCCATTGACCATTTTTGTAGTGAGCGATATAACGGTAAGGTAATTTCATATAAGCAAAGCCAAGGTTTTCCCAATCAATTGCAACTGTCATGTGTTTCTCCTTTATACTATTCAAACTATGTGTTCTATTCTACACTTTTCTAGTAAAATTTCAAGTATTATTTGTAATTTTCTGAAAATTTTTTCAACATAAAGAAATCAGCCCTCTGGACTGATTCTTTTTAAGAATTTGCTTTATCTTCTTTAAAGACTTCTTTGAGGTAAGCATCGAAAACTTCTTCATCTGAAATGGTGTCTGATATAAAGCTTCCATTGCTAGTGCGTTCAGACAAGTTCAAATCTTGCAATCGGCTCTCATAGATTGTTCCCTTGTTAGATTGGACAAGGAGCGTTTGGTCGTTTTCTTCTACTTCTGTACTAAAAAGATCACCAACGAAACCTTGCTCTGCAACTGCTCCTGCTAAAAAGACACGGTGCGGTTTGTTTTTCAACTCACGCAAGACTTGTAGGCCTCGTTTGGCACGGCTGGTCGCTGGAATTTCCTCAATGGAAACTCGTTTCAAGCTTCCACGTTGGGTCAAGAGGTAGAAGGATGAGGTGTTACAGATAAAGGCAGCCTGAAGTGCATCATCTGCTTTCAGGTTCATAGCCTTGACACCTGCAGCCTTGGCACCGACAACGGGAACCTCTTCGATATTGAAACGAAGGGCATAACCGTTTTGACTAATCAAGAGAACATCATCTAGTTTGATTGGAGCTACTGCTACTATCTGGTCTGTCTCGTCTTTAAGCTTAGCATATTTAACAGACTTCGACTTGTAGGTCCGCCATGGAGAGAATTCTTTGCGTTCTACGCGTTTGATTTGGCCGAGACGAGTAGCTGCAAAGTAGGTTGTCGCATCATCAAACTGATCTACCACTTCAACATAAAGGATTTCTTCGTTCGTTTCGAAGTTTGTAATGGTCTGGCTCAGATGCTCTCCGATATCTTTCCAGCGAATATCTGCCAATTCATGGATTGGTCGATAGATGACATTTCCAAGAGTTGTAAACATCAAGAGGTGCTGGGTTGTCTTGGCAGATTGAACAAAGATCAAACGATCATCATCACGCTTGCCAATTTCTTCCAGCGTAGATGCTGCAAAGGAACGTGGGCTAGTACGCTTGATGTAACCAGCCTTGGTCACGCTAACATAGGTATCTTCCTCAGCAATCAAACTAGCTGTATCAATCTCGATAACTTTCGCAGTGTCTTCTAAGGTACTCAAACGTGGAGTCGCAAATTTCTTTTTGACCTCACGGAGTTCTTTCTTCATGAGATTGTACATAGTCCGTTCATCACCGATGATAGCCGCAAGCATGGCAATCTTTTCACGCAATTCTGCTTCTTCTTCCTGCAAGACAACCACGTCTGTATTGGTCAAACGGTAAAGTTGCAAGGTAACGATGGCCTCAGCCTGCTCTTCTGTAAACTCATAGCTGACCTTGAGGTTTTCCTTGGCGTCAGCCTTGTTCTCAGAAGCACGGATAAGGGCAATGACTTCGTCCAAAATCGAAATCACGCGAATCAAACCTTCAACGATATGGAGACGTTTCTCAGCCTTTTCCTTGTCAAAGCGTGAACGAGCCAAAATCACTTCACGACGGTGGGCGATATAGCTAGACAAAATTGGGACAATCCCAACCTGACGAGGTGTGAAATTGTCAATCGCCACCATGTTGAAGTTGTAGTTGATTTGAAGGTCAGTGTATTTGAAGAGATAGTTGAGTACGAGCTCGGTATTAGCATCTTTCTTGAGCTCAATAGCGATACGAAGACCGTCACGGTCAGACTCATCACGAACCTCAGCAATACCAGCTACCTTGTTATTGACACGAACATCATCGATTTTCTTGACGAGATTGGCTTTATTGATTTCATAAGGAATCTCAGTGATAACGATTTGTTCCTTACCACCTTTTAGCTTTTCAATCTCCGTCTTAGAGCGAACGGCCACGCGCCCTTTCCCAGTTTCATAGGCCTTTTTGATTTCGTCACGGCCTTGGATAATCCCTCCAGTCGGGAAATCTGGTCCAGGCAAGAATTCCATCAGCTTATCCACCTTGGCAGTTGGGTGGTCAATCATGTAGACTGTCGCATCGATAACTTCGGCCAAATTATGTGGTGGAATGTCCGTAGCATATCCAGCTGAAATCCCAGTCGAACCATTGACCAAAAGGTTGGGAAAGGCTGCTGGTAAGACAGTTGGTTCTTTCTCGGTATCGTCAAAGTTCCACGCAAAAGGAACGGTCTTTTTCTCGATGTCCTGAAGGAGATAACCTGCAATCTCAGACAAACGTGCCTCTGTATAACGCATAGCCGCCGGCGGATCTCCGTCCATAGAACCGTTGTTACCGTGCATTTCAACTAGAATCTCACGATTTTTCCAGTCCTGAGACATACGGACCATGGCATCATAGATGGAACTGTCACCGTGTGGGTGGAAATTCCCCATGATATTCCCGACAGACTTGGCAGACTTACGGTAGCTCTTGTCAAAAGTATTGCCATCCTTATTCATCGAATAAAGAATGCGACGCTGAACCGGCTTCAAACCATCCCGAATGTCTGGCAAAGCCCGGTCTTGAATAATATACTTGGAGTAGCGACCAAAGCGCTCTCCCATGATGTCCTCAAGGGACATGTTTTGAATGTTACTCATATAAGATACAAAGCCCGTAAAATGCAAAGTGAAAATACAGCGAGCGATGCTCGCAAGAGAATTTATCTTTTTCACACAGTATTTAGGGCGTGTTCAACTCCTTTCAAAGAATGTAGAGTGGTTTTTATAGAATAAGGGATAATTTACAGAAATTAGTCCCGTGTTCAGTTACTATATATAACTAAACTATCTTTTCTGTAGTTTAATCTTTTAAATTATATACTTCATTTAGTTAGTGATTTGAAAGTCTCTCCTCAGCATACTCAATCATCTTCTCAGCTACTTCCATATCATAGTCAAATCCCTCTTTTTGAGCAAGGAAATGAGCCTCTTGATGGAAAAGTTCCATGGTAGCAAATAAAGACTGAGTGAGTTTTTCTAAACTTGAGAAATCAAGTAGGTTCGAGAATTGTTTCTCTTTCTCAGCAGGTAGATAGTTAAAGAGATATTTATAGTTCTTACCAATATCAATCGTCCCCTTATCAGCTGCAACTTGCCAAGCCACGACCTTCAAGAGTTCTTGCTGACAAATCCCATAGAGATGGTCAGTAGCATAGATGACTTGCTTGCGACAGATTCCTTTGACCACGTAAGCTGACACCCACCAAAATTCATTGCAGGCTTTTTGAAAATCAATCGCACTAGCTGGGTTTGTCCAGTAACGTTGAGGATTTGGAGAATAGGGCACAAACAAGCCTTTCTCATCTTTCAAAACTGTATAATCAGCTTCACTATCCACCCACTCTTGAATATATTCCGTAGGACAGAGGGTCAAATCAATCCGATTTCCATCTTCAAAGAGCATGAGATAAAGTCGACGGTTACCTAGAACATTATGCTGCTCAATGATACGTGTTCCAAACTGGTCCAACCAAGCAAGATTACTCGTTAGATTATCTAAGTCGTCCACGACATAAACAACATCATAATCTTGAAACTCATCTTTTGGTGCTTTTGTATCAGTTCGTGAACCGGACATGGCGACAGCCTCGACTTTTAGACTTTTTGCGGTTTGTAAAATTAATCTCAGCATTTGCGCTTCACTTCTATGTTGTCTGCACATATCTTTTATAGAATTATTTTTCATTGCCGTCTTGCTCCTCTTGTTTTTGGATGCCTCGTATTCTTTTCTTCTCAAGCTCTCCTACGATCAATTGGATAGTTGAACAAATCCCCAAAACGATTAAAATAAAATATAACAAATTCATATCGTTTCTATGATATATTTGAAAGCTTCTCCATAATACAAAAGTATTTACTAATGAAAGAAGGAAAAGTAAAATAGCATTGAATCGAAGTGTTATAGCAAACTTACTCTTAAAAAACCTATAATGTTTTCCAATCCGATAGAGAGTATATAGTGAAAAAACAATCATCAAAGGTGTGAAGGCAAGTGCATAAAATAAGATAAACCCTATTCCTGAGTATGGTTTACTTTCCATTGGTAGATCTAATAGACAGATACCAATAGTGAGGATGTTCAATATAAACAAAGATACTGTACGAGCACACTCTTTTCTACCTTTATTGTTCATTAAATCATATATAATTCCAAAAATGGCCAAGAGAACAAGGAAAAAAGGCATCATTAATAACGTAATCAATCCAGCACCTCCAATAGTTTTAGCGATTGTTTACATGCAAAAGATGATCGTCGCCTTTACTTGAACTTTACAACTCCCCTGTATGGTAAAGTTTATACCCTTCGTAATAATATGAAGCATCCACCCCCTGAAAAAAACGGGCTTGAGTGAGGTCATCCGTCAGATTATTGAAGAGGAGATACTTGAGTTCTTATCAGCGTCAACTTTTAAAGTTTTAACTGTTCCTAAAATCAGTCCAAGCATTTAGGGTTCTGTTCTCATATTTCTCTCCTTCATCACTTAGAGCTGTTTGAAATTGTTTTTCATTATATATCGTAAACCATTTGCCATCTCTTACATAATCTAAGCAATTAATCACTATTCCCTACCAAAAAGTATTCTGTGTCTTACTGATTTCGTTTGGTGTAATGGAGATAGAGAGGAGGAAGATAGGAAACTAGAATCATCAAAATCATTACCAAGAATGTCAACAGATGGATCTGAACTAAATTTACCACATACCATCCCAGAATACCTACAGATAGGGGGCCTAAAACATAGGATAGGAAAATCAAAAAAGCCTTCCACCGTTTCTCCGGATAGACGTAACACAATCGAATAAGTGTGTAGACTAAGGCTCCTGCTATCAAAGGAAAACCAATAAACAGCATAATAGCAGTCGCTACTAAAGCACTGGATTCTGAGGAATCCATATTAAATAAAAGCATCAAGATCATAAATAAAGTAAATACAATCGGTGCATATAATCCTTGGAAACTTTTTTTTCGACTATTGATGTAGAATGCAAGAATAGCCGAGGGTAAAGAAACTAAGAAAATCAAACCCAAATAACTTCCAAAAATCGAATGTCCGGAACTATCCATTATTCATACTCCTTAAAACACTGTCGCTTCCTCCAGCGTAAACTTAACATTATCTTCAATCCATTTACGGCGTGGTTCAACCTTGTCTCCCATGAGGACATTGACGCGACGTTCAGCGCGTGCTAGGTCTTCGATGGTGACACGGATAAGAGTGCGGGTTTCTGGATTCATGGTTGTTTCCCAGAGCTGATCTGCGTTCATTTCACCAAGTCCCTTGTAGCGTTGGAGGGTTGCGCCTTTACCAAACTGTTTGCGGAGTTCTTCTAGTTCTCCGTCTGTCCAAGCATAAGCTACTTCTTCTTTCTTGCCTTTGCCTTTGGACATCTTGTAAAGAGGCGGAAGGGCAATATAGACATGGCCTGCCTCAACTAGCGGACGCATGTAACGATAGAAAAATGTCAAGAGCAAGGTCTGGATATGGGCACCATCGGTGTCCGCATCGGTCATGATAATGATCTTGTCATAGTTGGCATCTTCAATGGAGAAGTCTGCACCCACACCCGCACCAATGGTATAAATCATGGTATTAATTTCTTCATTTTTGAGGATATCCGCCATCTTAGCCTTGGCTGTATTAATCACCTTACCACGAAGAGGTAAGATAGCCTGGAACTTGCGGTCACGACCTTGTTTGGCAGAACCACCGGCAGAGTCACCCTCGACTAGATAGAGTTCATTCTTAGCTGGATTTTTAGACTGGGCTGGCGTTAATTTACCAGAAAGCAAGCCCTTGTCTTTCTTATTCTTCTTGCCATTTCGGCTCTCATCACGCGCCTTACGTGCTGCTTCACGAGCATCACGGGCCTTGATAGCCTTGCGAATGAGATTAGAAGCTAGTTCTCCATTTTCCATGAGGAAGAAGGTCAACTTATCAGCCACAATTCCATCTACAACAGGACGAGCCAGAGGACTCCCTAGTTTATCCTTGGTCTGACCTTCAAACTGGAGGTGTTCTTCAGGAACTAGGATAGAAAGAACGGCTGCAAGTCCCTCACGATAATCTGAACCCTCAAGGTTTTTATCTTTTTCCTTGAGAAGTCCCGTTTTACGAGCGTAGTCATTCATAACCTTGGTAATGGCAGACTTAAGTCCTGTCTCATGCGTTCCACCATCTTTCGTGCGAACGTTATTGACAAAGGATAGAATATTATCTGAAAAACCATCATTGTACTGGAGGGCAACTTCCACTTGGAAACTATTGTCTTCGCCTTCAAAGTATAGGACTGGCGTCAAGGTTTCCTTGTCTTCATTGAGGTAAGAAACAAAGTCTTGTACCCCGTTCTCATAATGGAATTCGATAGATTCATCTGTTCGTTTGTCTGTTAATGACAAGGTTACATTTTTTAAGAGAAAGGCTGACTCATTAAGACGCTCTGAAATGGTATTGTACTTGAAATCTGTCGTAGAAAAGATACTAGCATCCGGCATAAAGGTAACTTTAGTACCTGTCTTAGACTTAGGTGCTGTTCCAACCTTTTCAAGAGTTGTTACGGGCTTCCCACCATTTTCAAAACGTTGCTTGTAGACTGCACCATCACGCGTAATTTCCACTTCCAGCCAACTAGAGAGGGCGTTGACTACAGAAGAACCAACTCCGTGAAGACCACCAGAAGTCTTGTAACCACCTTGTCCGAATTTTCCTCCGGCATGGAGAATGGTAAAGATAACCTCTACAGTTGGAATTCCCATGGCGTGCATCCCAGTCGGCATCCCACGACCATGGTCCTCTACTGTTAGACTTCCGTCTTTATTGATAGTTACATCAATGCGGTCACCAAATCCAGACAAGGCCTCATCGACTGCATTGTCCACTATTTCCCAGACTAGGTGATGGAGACCCGCACCGTCAGTCGATCCAATATACATCCCTGGACGTTTACGGACCGCATCCAACCCTTCTAGCACCTGAATGGCGTCATCATTGTAGTTATTAATATTGATTTCCTTTTTTGACACAAGGAACCTCCTATTTGTTCATCTTTTCTATTTTACAGGTTTTCTAGCGATTTTGCAAAGCTTTTCCCTTTCAGCTGTCACAATTTCACAGGATATTCTCTGACTTTCTATATCATTTCATGGTATAATAGTACTATGATGACATTTGTATTATTAATTTTAGCTTATCTGCTAGGTTCGATTCCGTCTGGTCTTTGGATTGGACAAATCTTCTTTCAAACAAATCTGCGTGAACATGGTTCTGGAAACACCGGAACAACCAATACTTTCCGAATTTTAGGTAAGAAAGCGGGTATGGCAACCTTTGTGATTGACTTCTTTAAAGGAACCTTGGCCACTCTCCTTCCAATCCTTTTCCACCTTCAAGGTGTATCACCTCTTGTATTTGGTCTTTTGGCTGTCATTGGACATACTTTCCCTATCTTTGCAGGATTTAAAGGGGGCAAAGCTGTCGCAACCAGTGCTGGAGTTGTTTTCGGATTTGCGCCTGCCTTCTGTCTCTATCTAGCAATCGTATTCTTTGGAAGCCTCTATCTAGGTAGTATGATTTCACTGTCTAGCGTTACCGCTTCTATCGCAGCCGTTATCGGAGTTCTCCTATTTCCACTATTTGGTTTTATCCTAAACAGCTATGACCCTCTCTTCATTTTGATTATCCTAGCACTTGCTAGCTTGATTATCATTCGTCACAAGGATAATATCACACGTATCAAAAATAAAACTGAAAATCTCGTTCCTTGGGGACTAAACTTGACACATCAAAATCCTAAAAAATAAAACGCCAGTTTGAAACTGACGTTTTTTTGTATGCTTATTTTGACTTGATGTAGTTGATACCGTCTGCCTTAGGTGCAACTGCTTTTCCAAAGAAGGCTGCCAAGACAAGAATGGTCAAGACATAAGGCGCGATTTGAAGGTAAACCGCTGGCACTCCTTGCAGGAAAGGTAATTGAGAACCGATAACTGCCAAACTTTGTGAAAGTCCAAAGAAAAGACTAGAAAGCATTGCACCAATTGGGTTCCATTTACCAAAGATCATCGCAGCAAGGGCGATAAATCCAGGACCGACAATAGTTGTCACTGAGAAGTTAACTGAGATTGATTGAGCATAAATCGCTCCCCCAATTCCACCAAGTAAACCTGAAATAACAACCCCAAGATATCTCATTTTGTAGACATTGATCCCCAAGGTATCCGCTGCTTGAGGGTGTTCACCAACAGAGCGAAGGCGAAGACCAAAACGTGTCTTAAAGAGAATAAACCATGCAAAGAATGAGAAGGCAATCGCGATATAACCTAGTAGACTGGTTGACTTGAAGAAGATATCTCCAATCACAGGGATATCAGCCAAAACTGGGAAATCAAAACGTCCAAAAGTCTGGCTTAAGTTATCCGTTTGTCCTTTGTTATAAAGAACTTTAACCAAGAAAACTGCTAGGGCAGGAGCCATCAAGTTCAATACTGTACCACTGACAACATGGTCCGCACGGAAATGAACTGTAGCGACTGCATGGATGAGGGAGAAAATAGCTCCCACGATACCAGCAACTAACAAGGAAATCCAAGGGGTCGCCGCTCCAAGTTGTTCTGCAAATTCAAGGTTAAAGACAACCCCAGAAAAGGCTCCCATAACCATAATTCCTTCAAGACCAACGTTAACGACACCACCACGTTCAGAGAAAACTCCCCCGATACTCGTAAAAATAAGTGGTGCTGAATAAATCAGCATAGAAGAGACCAAGAGGGTGAGTAATGTTGTAATAGACATCCTTACTTACCTCCTTTAACTTGTTTTTTAGGTTTGACAAAGCGTTCGATAATGTAGTGAACGCTGACAAAGAAGATAATAGACGCTGTTACAATGCTGACAAGCTCAGACGGAACTTGTGCTGCATTCATACCCGGTGCTCCTACTTGCAAAACTCCAAATAAGAAGGCTGCAAAGAGAATTCCAATTGGGGAATTTCCAGCAAGCAAACTAACTGCCATCCCGTTAAATCCGATAGCCAATGATGATCCCTGAACGTAAACGTTTTGGAAGGTTCCAAGACCTTCGACAGCTCCACCAAGACCAGCCAAGGCACCAGAGATAATCATTGATAGAATGATTGTACGTTTTGCTGAAATACCAGCGTACTCTGAAGCATGGGGATTAAGACCAACTGCACGAATTTCAAAACCGAGAGTCGTTTTCTTGAGCAAGAACCAAATCACAGCTACAGCAATGATTGCAAAGAAGATTCCGATATTCATACGGGAATTTCCAGTCAACTCTGATAACCATCGTGTCTGGTAAGTAGCATTGGCACTAACACGAATCGTTGAGTCTGTACTTTGCATAATATCTTTCGGAAAGGCATGAATAAAGGCATTTCCCACATACAATACAATGTAGTTCATCATGATGGTCACGATAACCTCTGACGTACCGAGATAAGCTCTGAGGATACCTGGAATCGCACCAACAATTCCACCTGCAATCAAAGCAATGATCACTGTTAATGGAATCAAAACGAGACGAGGCATGTCTGGATTTGACAAGGCAAACCAACCACTGAGGATCCAACCCGCAAGAGCCTGACCAGGAAGTCCAACGTTAAAGAAACCTGCTCGACTGGCAACTGCGAAACCAAGACCTATCAAGACAAGAGGACCCATGGCACGGAAAATTTCTCCAATTCCACGGAGGCTACCAAAAGCTGTATAGAACAACTCCTCATAGCCCCAGATAGCATCATATCCGAAGATCCACATGACAATGGCTCCGAGCAAGATTCCTAAGAATACGGAAATCAAGGGAACCGAAATTTGTTGTAATTTTTTAGACATCACTCTTCTCCTTTCCCAAGTTTCCACCTGCCATCAAGACACCAAGTTCTTGTTTGTTAGTTGTTTCTGGCGATACAATACCTTGAATCTTACCATCGTGAATAACAGCAATTCGGTCTGAGACATTTAAAATCTCATCCAATTCAAAGCTGACAACAAGGACAGCCTTACCGTTATCACGCTCTTCAATCAAACGTTTGTGGATATATTCAATGGCACCGACATCCAAACCACGAGTTGGCTGGCTGACGATAAGGAGATCAGGATCACGATCAATCTCACGAGCGATAATCGCTTTTTGTTGATTTCCTCCTGAAAGAGCTGCCGCTGGAACAAATTCGCTTGCCGCACGGACGTCAAATTCTTCCATCAATTTCTTGGCATTTGAAGTGATATTGGCATAGTTCAAGATGCCATTTTTGCTGAGTGGTTCTTTGTAGTAGGTTTGAAGAGCGATATTTTCTGAAATCATCATCTCCAAAATCAAGCCATCACGGTGACGATCCTCAGGAACGTGCCCCACGCTTAGTTCTGTAATTTGTCGAGGATGCATCCCCACGATTGATTTGCCTTTTAATTCAACGCTACCTGACTCAACCTTACGAAGACCAGTAATGGCTTGAATGAGTTCAGATTGACCATTGCCATCAATACCTGCAATACCGACAATTTCACCAGCACGAACATCCAAAGAAAGATTCTTCACAGCTGGTACACCTCGGTTCTCATTGACAACCAAGTCTTTGATAGACAAGACCACTTCTTTTGGTTGCGGTGCTCGTTTTTCCGTTTTAAAGGAGACTGAGCGTCCAACCATCATTTCTGCCAAGTCCGCATTTGTTGCTCCTGCGATTTCAACCGTCTGGATTGATTTCCCACGACGGATAACCGTGACTCGATTCGATACCGCACGAATCTCATCCAGTTTATGGGTAATCAAAATGATAGACTTCCCTTCTTTGACAAGGTTTTTCATGATTGCCATCAACTCATCAATCTCTGAAGGAGTCAATACGGCTGTAGGTTCGTCAAAGATAAGGATATCAGCACCACGATAGAGTGTTTTCAAGATCTCTACACGTTGTTGGGCACCAACGGAAATATCCGCCACCTTAGCAGCTGGATCCACTGCCAAACCATAACGTTCAGAAAGAGCCTTGATTTCTTTAGTAGCACCAGCTATATCTAGAACACCATTTTTAGTGATTTCACTCCCTAAAATGATATTCTCAGCTACTGTAAAAGCTTCAACCAACATGAAATGTTGGTGAACCATCCCAATTCCAAGACCAGCGGCTTTAGATGGTGAGTCTAGTTTTACAACCTGACCATTCACCACAATTTCACCACTCGTTGGTTCAAGAAGTCCTGCCAGCATATTCATCAGAGTGGATTTACCCGCTCCATTTTCTCCTAAAAGTGCATGGATTTCACCTTTTCGCAGTTGCAAGTTGATTTTGTCGTTTGCTACAAATTCACCAAACACCTTGGTAATATCCCGCATCTCAATGACATTTTCGTGTGCCATATGCTCTTCCTTTCAGAGGTTTATTTTATTTCAATAAAACCTGCTAATCACATTAACAAGCTCTATTGAGACAAAAATTGCCTCAATTCTTAAAGAAGCGACCAATGGCCGCTTCCTAAGAAATGACTTTTATCCATTATTTTTCAGGAACTTTTACGCTTCCGTCAAGGATTTTAGCTTTTGCATCTTCAACAGCTTTTTTACCTTCTTCTGAAAGGTTTGTTACTGCTAGCTCAACCCCTTTATCTTTCAATGAGTAAACAATCACTTGTCCACCAGGGAATTCACCTTTTTCTGTTTTGTTGGCAATATCTTTTACAGTTGTACCAACTTGTTTCAATGTAGATACAAGAACAAAGTTAGATTCTTTACCATCTTTAGAAGTGTATTTACCTTCTGCTGCTTGGTCACGGTCTACACCGATAACCCAAACTTTTTCGTTTTCATTTTTGTTTTCGTTCAATGATTTTGCTTCAGCAAAGACACCAGCACCTGTACCACCAGCTGCTTGGTAGACAACGTCTGCACCGGCAGCGTATTGAGCTGCTGCAATTGTTTTACCTTTGGCAGCATCACCAAATGAACCAGCGTAGTCAACTTGGACTTTGATAGATGGGTCTACTGACTCAACACCAGCTTTGAATCCAGCTGCAAAACGTGAAATAACTTCAGATTCGATACCACCTACAAAACCAACTTGTTTTGTTTTCGTAGTTTTCGCTGCTGCAACACCAGCAAGGTAAGCTGCTTCGTTATCCGCAAATCTTACGCTCGCAACATTATTTTGACCTTCAATCACATCATCAATCAAGACATAATTTAGGTCAGAGTGGTCTTTTGCTGCTTCCTCAACTGCATTGTGAAGGGCAAAACCAACACCGAAGATCAGGTTGTAACTTCCAGCCGCTTGTTGCAAGTTGTTAGCATAGTCTGCTTCGCTTGTTGATTGGAAGTAAGTGTAACCTTTATCTTTAGAAAGATTGTGTTCTTTACCCCAGTCTTGCAAACCTTCCCAAGCTGATTGGTTAAATGATTTATCATCAACACCACCAGTATCTGTTACGATTGCTGCTTTGGTCTTCATTTCTGATGAAGATGAAGCTGCGTTACGAGAAGAGCGGTTACCACATGCAGCAAGTCCAACTGCTGCTACTGCAACTAGACCAAGGCCTAGCCATTGTTTCTTGTTCATTACTGAACCTCCTAAATAAGATGTGCAACGATGTTGCAAGTATGGATTGGTTGGCCACAAGGACCACAGCCACTACAAGAGCGGCCCAGACTAATTTAAGTCTGTAAATGAGTATGGAAGTAACTCCCCGACCGTCATCTCGACCGTCGATTTATCTTTAGCGACTAAAGTCACTTTTAGATCTTGTTCAAAAAATTCAACCATGACCTGGCGGCAAGCACCACATGGCGAGATGGGTTTTTCAGTTTGTCCGTAGACAATCAATTCTGAAAATTCCCGTTTCCCCTCAGAGACTGCCTTGAAGATAGCTGTACGTTCCCCACAGTTAGTCAAGGGATAACTAGCATTCTCGATGTTCACACCTGTATAAATACTACCATCCTTGGCTACTAAAACAGCTCCGATAGGAAAGTGAGAATAGGGCACGTAGGCATTCTTGCTGGTTTCAATTGCTAGTTCAATTAACTCAGTAGTCGCCATCAGCCAATTCTCCTTTTAAGATTGCTACACCAGCGGATGTTCCAATACGAGTAGCACCTGCTTCCACAAAAGCGACAGCATCCGCATATGAACGAGCTCCACCAGCTGCCTTAACTCCCATATCTGGTCCGACTGTTTTACGCATCAACTGAACATCCTCAATAGTGGCACCACCAGTTGAAAATCCAGTTGATGTTTTGACAAAGTCAGCGCCTGCTTTCTGGGATAATTGGCAAGCCACAACCTTTTCATCGTCTGTCAACAAGCAAGCTTCAATAATGACCTTCACCAACTTGTCACCACTTGCTTCTACGACAGCACGGATGTCCGATTCAACTAAATCCAGATTGCCTGATTTGAGAGCACCGACATTGATAACCATATCAATCTCATCTGCACCATTTTGGACAGCTTCTTTTGTTTCAAAAGCTTTCACAGCTGAAGTTGTTGCTCCCAAAGGAAAACCTACTACTGTACAAACTTTTACATCTGAGCCTTCAAGCCCTGTTTTCGCATGTTTCACCCATGTGGGATTAACACAAACGCTGGCAAAGTCATACTCACGCGCTTCAGATAGCAAACAATCAATTTGTTCTTGGCTTGCATCTTGCTTTAAAAGCGTATGATCAATATATTTATTTAACTTCATATTCGGATTCTCCCTGGTTTTATGAGATAATTTCTATAATTTCTCGTAAACTTTGCACTCCATCATTTATTTTAACATATTTTTGAAATTCTGTAACTAGTTCAGAAGAAATTTTTCCATTTGTATAAACTTTTGCAACAATTTCCCCTTTTTGAACGGAGTCTCCAACCTTCTTCTCAAAAACAATCCCTGTTTCATAGTCCAAGTCATCAGACTTGATTGCACGACCAGCTCCTAGTCTCATGGCATAGAGGCCAAATTCCATTGCAGGAAGAGCTGAAATAACACCCGTATCTTGAGCTGGAATTTCCACCACATGGGCAACTTTGACGGGGCGATAAAGATCTTCTAAATCACCGCCTTGTGCTGTTACCATTTCTTCAAACTTAGCCAGTGCTTGGCCATTTTCCAGGTGTTGACGGATTTCCTCGATCGTTTTCTCAACATCAGCCAATCCAAGCATAATCTGAGCTAACTCGCAGATAAAGTGACTAATATCTTCTCGACCTTTTCCTTGAAGAATCTCGATTGCCTCAAGGATTTCGAGACGATTGCCAATGGCTCGTCCCAAGGGTTGGCTCATATCGGTAATAACTGCTACCGTCTTTCGACCAACTGCCTTACCAAGATCCACCATGGTTTGAGCCAATTCGCGTGCCTCATCAACCGTCTTCATAAAGGCACCCTCACCGACCGTTACATCTAGCAAAATGGCATCCGCTCCTGCAGCAATTTTCTTGCTCATCACCGAACTCGCAATCAAAGGAATCGTGTCGACAGTTGCGGTCACATCTCGGAGGGCATAGAGAAGTTTATCTGCTTTAACCAGCTGATCTGACTGCCCAATGACAGATACACCAATGTCCTGTACCTGACGAATGAAATCCTCTTGACTTCGCTCGACTTGGTAGCCCTTGATGGACTCCAATTTATCAATTGTCCCACCAGTATGGCCAAGACCACGACCACTCATCTTAGCAACAGGCACGCCGAAACTCGCAACAAGGGGAGCCAAAATCAAGGTCACCTTATCACCTACACCACCAGTCGAATGCTTGTCAACTTTAACCCCCTCAATAGCTGACAAATCAAACTCCTGACCTGTTTTAACCATATTCATCGTCAGATCAGAAATCTCACGTGTGGTCATTCCTTTAAAATAAACAGCCATAGCAAAAGCAGACATCTGATAGTCTGGAATAGTTCCAGCCACATAGCCTTCTACCAGCCACTTGATTTCATTTGAAGTCAGTTCTTGACCATCTCGTTTCTTTTGAATTAAATCAACTGCTCTCATTCTTTCACACTTCTAAGGATATAATATCCCTTATCTTTCTTTACGATTTCACAATTTCCGAAAACGTCTTCCATCTTACTTTTAGCACTTGGAGCTCCTTGTTTTTTCTGAATGACAATGGTTAAATCTCCTCCGTCATTCAAGAAATCTCTGCTCTTTTCGATAATCTCATGAACAACCTGTTTGCCCGCTCGAATCGGCGGATTAGAAATAACATGGTCAAACTTCCCTTCAACTTGTTCATAGATATTGGATTGGAAAATCGTTGCTTCTACTTTATTACGTTCAGCATTTTGTCGCGCTAGGTCCAAGGCACGATTATTGATATCGACCATGGTTGCCTGAACTCCATAAGCCTTGGCTAACGACAAACCCAATGGCCCATAACCACAACCTACATCAAGAACAGTTTCTCCTTTGTTAACCTCTAGACACTTGAGCAAGAGCTGACTCCCAAAGTCAACCATTTTCTTGCTAAAAACACCCGCATCCGTCAAAAAGGTCATGTTTTCTCCCAACAACTCCACTCTCAACTCATGAATGTCGTGAGCAGCATCAGGATTTTCTGCATAATACATTTTACTCATAAAACTATTTTACCATAATTTGGCTTGAATTGTAAATCGTTTACAAAGTGATGATCAAATGAAAAAGACTGAAGAATCCTAGTCAAAAAACCTTTTCTTCAATCTCTTTCAATTATTAGAAATACATTACAATCTATCGGGAACTACAAATTATCATAGTCAGGAAAAAACAGTTCGTCTGCAATCGGGCGCATTTTTATTACTATTTCTTAACCTTAAAATACTTTATTATCAACAAGATTCCCAATATGATGTTTAGATAAAAACCCAACTGATAAGTTTGTGTCAAGATTTCCAAACTTGTCCAAAGTCGTATCAAATCTTCTAGTGACATACGGAATAAATAACCCTCTGTAGCAATCCATAGGACTAAAAAGAAATAACTACCCGCAGCAAGCCATTTCGTCCACCGTTTTTTTAGTATGAAAGCAATCAAGAGCGAACAGATAAAGACAACTGTTACAATAGCATGTTCCATCAAAAAAGTAAAACCGTAATAGATTTCCACAAAGCGTCTACCATTATCCGCATTGACTCCTTTTATAAAAGGTAAGGCAAAACTTAAAATAAAACAGAGTTCCAATATATAACGTTTTAAGATTTTCATGACACACCTCCTATAAGTTGTGAACCACAAAGCCCACTTTCAATAACTGATAAGTCTTCAGAAACCATTCTCTATCTCATCATTAAATTATTCAACCTCCATCTACCTCTATTATACGATATTGACTTACTACCATCAAGAAACCGCTTTATTTTTTTAGCTTTTTATGGTATGATAAACAAAATATCTAGGGGAAAACAAATGACCAACGAATTTTTACATTTTGAAAAAATCAGTCGCCAGACTTGGCAATCATTGCATCGCAAAACAACCCCTCCCTTGACAGAGGAAGAGTTAGAATCCATCAAGAGTTTCAATGACCAGATTAGTCTACAGGACGTAACAGATGTCTATCTTCCCCTAGTTCATCTTATCCATATTTACAAGCGCACCAAGGATGATTTGGCTTTTTCAAAAGGAATTTTTCTCCAACGTGAAAGCAAATCCCAACCTTTTATTATTGGGGTTTCTGGTAGTGTTGCTGTGGGCAAATCGACCACTAGTCGCTTACTTCAGATTCTTTTATCACGTACTCTCCCAGATGCTACTGTAGAATTGGTGACAACTGACGGTTTTCTCTATCCCAATCAAACCTTGATTGACCAAGATATCTTAAATCGCAAAGGTTTTCCTGAAAGTTATGATATGGAAACTTTGCTGAATTTTCTTGATCGTCTAAAGAATGGGCAAGATGTTGATATTCCTGTCTATTCTCATGAAGTGTATGACATCGTTCCTGGAGAGAAACAACGTGTCAGAGCTGCTGATTTTGTCATTGTCGAGGGCATCAATGTCTTTCAAAACCCTCAAAATGAGCGCCTTTACATCACTGATTTCTTTGATTTCTCCATCTATGTGGATGCTGCTGTCGAGGACATTGAAAGTTGGTATCTGGATCGTTTCTTAAAACTCCTCAGCTTTGCCCAAAATGATCCCAACAGCTACTACCACCGCTTTACACAAATGCCAATTGGAGAAGTTGAAGCCTTTGCACACCAGGTTTGGACCAGCATTAATCTCACAAATCTACAAAACTATATCGAACCGACAAGGAATCGCGCTGAGGTTATTCTCCACAAGACTAAAAACCATGAAATTGATGAAATTTACCTAAAAAAATAATTTCCCCTTGTCAAAACCTAAGTTTTCATATATAATGGTATAGTTAGTAAATATGGAGGTAAGAACATTGGCAAACATTAAATCAGCTATCAAACGCGCTGAATTGAACGTTAAACAAAACGAAAAAAACTCAGCTCAAAAATCAGCTATGCGTACTGCTATCAAAGCTTTCGAAGCAAACCCTTCTGAAGAACTTTTCCGTGCTGCTAGCTCAGCTATCGACAAAGCAGAAACTAAAGGTTTGATTCATAAAAACAAAGCAAGCCGCGATAAAGCTCGTCTTTCAGCTAAACTTGCTAAATAAGAAACAGTCCATAGAGGCTGTTTTTTTGTCCTCTAATCAGAAAAGGTAGAAAATGAAAATCGCAATCATAGGATATTCTGGAGCAGGCAAGTCAACTCTAGCTGAAAAGTTTTCAAACTACTACTCCATCCCCAAACTGCATATGGACACACTCCAATTTCAACCTGGTTGGCAAGACAGTGACCGCGAATGGATGTTGGGCGAGATGAAAAACTTTCTCACAAAGCATGAAGCTTGGGTTATCGATGGCAACTACTCTTGGTGCTATTACGAGGAAAGAATGCAAGAAGCTGACCAAATCATCTTTCTCAACTTTTCACCATGGACTTGTCTCTTTCGAACCTTTAAACGGTATCTCACATACCGAGGAAAGGTCAGAGAAAGTATGGCAGCAGGCTGCCCTGAACGCTTTGACTGGAACTTTATCAGATGGATTCTCTGGGATGGGCGGACAAAGAATGCTAAAGAACGTTATCAACGGGTTCAAGAAAACTACCCAGAGAAAGTAATTGTCCTCAGGTCACAAAAGGAGATGGACCACCTCTTAGAAAAGCTCACACATAACAAGAAAAACCAACGTACCTAACGTTGGTTTTTTGCTTTTACCCAATCACACTTCCGTTTGGTACAGCTGGATCAACTGTGAGAAGGGTTAACTTGCCTTCATGTTCAGCTGAGAGGGGTACATCAGAATAAGTATTTCATAAAACTATTAAACTCGAAAAAAAGCCCAAATGCTATCTGATTACTGAACATTTCACCTACTAATGAGAAACACTTGCCTCTACTCTATAATAATAAAAATCTTCATCATAATTTCCAGCTGATTGAGTAATAATTAATCGCGGCCGTGAGCTATCTGATTGATCACCCATTGGATTTTTAAAACCTATTTTAAACAATCCAATAGCAGCACTCGTATGACCACTTTGTAAACTAACATATGGAACACTGCTCTTCTTAGATGAATCTTTTATTACTTTAATCCTATTTCCATCCCCAGTTGTTCCATCAGAATTAATTATCAATTCCTTACCGCGACCATTCCTCCATTTTCCAACAAGTGTTGAAATATCTCCATTTTCAATCGCTTCAATATCTAAGTCTACTTCTGAAATTGTATTTTTTTGGTATATTTCCCACCAACCCACTTTATATGGTCTAAGATAACTTTTTCCATAAAGAATTCTATTTTCTTGAATTTTCTCATTATCTGGTCCAGTTTCATTAGCAGGAATAAATGTTAGCACTAATTCTTGCCCAATAATTGCATTTTTATTATCCCCTACAAAATAGACTTCATAATAACCATTATTTTTCTTCGGTTTTTTACTTTTATCTAGCTTGAATTGAGCATGTGTAGAACCACTCCAAAACAGCCAATTTCCCTCTTGTTTGGATATTTTGGGGAAGACTGAGGTTTTATCTTCAAAATAATCTTCAGGACTGTACCCATACAAAGTAAAGTTTGATTCCGCTATTGCTTTTTCTAAATAGTCATTAGAATATGTCCCTTCAAAAGCGCTTAAATCTCCTTGAAGAATATTATCCTTACTATTTTTAAAATAATCAGTCCTACTAGCAAATACCATTTCATGATTCTTATTTCCGTCTGATAAGGTAATTACCGTTAAAATGTTAGATGAATCATCTACATTATTAACTAAAATAGAGATTTTAAAATCCTTATTTCCATCTGATTTATTAAATTCTGTAACAGAAGACCTATTGTTGCCATCTTTCTTCCAATCCGTAGAAAAGTCTCCAAATACATTACCTTCGTCTGTATTATATGAGATTCTCCAATTTTGATTATTTTTAGCAACAGTAGCTTTCTCACCTGTAGAAGAAATATAATCACCTGAAATATCCTCAAAATCTGATTTTATGACTTCAGTAGTAGTTGATTGCACTTCTTGATGTTTACTTTCTTTACGATTTATAAATAAAGAAAACAAAAGAAAAATAGCAAGTAGTAAAACAACTCCTAAATAAAGAATAGCATTTTTCTTCATTCCCAATCTCCAAAATATTATTTATTTTAGTAAAAAAACAGTTTTTCTATACGAAAAATAGAAAACTGTTTTTATCTATAGATTTTACCCAATCACACTTCCGTTTGGTACAGCTGGATCAACTGTGAGAAGGGTTAATTTGCCATCATGTTCAGCTGAGAGAATCATCCCTTGACTGACATATTTCTTCATCATCTTACGTGGTTTGAGGTTGGCAACGATTTGGACTTTCTTGCCGACCAATTCTTGTTCGTTTGGATAGTATTTTGCAATACCAGAAAGAATTTGACGATCTTCACCATCTCCAGCATCCAAGCGGAATTGAAGCAACTTATCAGAACCTTCTACTTTAGAAACTTCTTTTACTTCTGCGACACGGATTTCAACCTTATCAAAATCTTCAAACTTGATTTCATCCTTGTTTAGTTTGAGTTCAACTTCATCTGGATTCCATTCTTTTTCGACTGCTGGTTTGTTGCCTTCCATTTGTTCCTTGATATAGGCAATCTCTTCTTCCATGTCCAGACGTGGGAAGATTGGTGTTCCTTTGGCAACAACAGTCACATCTGCAGGGAAATCTGCCAAGCTCAAGTTTTCTAGGCTAGAAACTTCTGCTAGACCAAGTTGTGCCAATACAGCGCGACTAGTTTCCATCATAAAGGGCTCAATCATGTGAGCTACAACACGAAGGCTGGCTGCCAAGTGGCTCATGACACTTGCCAATTGGTCACGGTGCTCTTCATCCTTAGCCAAGACCCATGGGGCTGTCTCATCGATGTATTTGTTGGTACGTGAGATAAGTGTCCAGACTGCTTCAAGGGCACGTGGGTAGTCAACTGCTTCCATGTGAGTATGGTAGTCAGTGATAGATTGCTCTGCTACTTGTGCAAGAGCATGGTCAAACTCTGTTACACCCTCTACATAGGCAGGGATTTGCCCATCAAAATACTTGTTGATCATGGAAACCGTACGGTTAAGGAGGTTTCCAAGGTCATTGGCCAATTCATAGTTGATACGGCCGACATAGTCTTCTGGAGTGAAGGTTCCATCTGAACCGACTGGAAGGCTACGCATGAGGTAGTAACGAAGTGGATCCAGTCCATAACGTTCTACTAGCATTTCAGGGTAAACGACATTCCCTTTAGACTTAGACATCTTGCCGTCTTTCATGACGAACCAACCGTGGGCAATCAAGCGGTCAGGCAATTTCATATCCAACATCATGAGAAGAATTGGCCAGTAGATAGAGTGGAAACGAAGGATGTCTTTCCCTACCATGTGGAAGACCGTTCCATTCCAGAACTTGTCGTAGTTAGCATGATCGTCTTGCCCGTAACCAAGAGCAGTCGCATAGTTAAGAAGGGCATCAATCCAAACATAGACAACGTGTTTTGGATTTGATGGGACTGGCACGCCCCAGGTAAAAGTTGTACGAGAAACTGCCAAATCTTCTAAACCTGGCTCAATGAAGTTTTTCAACATTTCATTGAGACGGCCATCTGGAGTGATAAAGTCAGGGTGCGATTTGAAAAATTCAACCAAACGGTCTTGGTATTTGCTGAGGCGAAGGAAGTAAGACTCTTCAGAAACCCATTCCACTTCGTGACCTGATGGAGCAATACCGCCAGTTACATTACCAGCTTCATCACGGAAAACTTCCGCAAGCTGACTTTCTGTAAAGAATTCTTCATCTGAAACTGAATACCAACCAGAATATTCACCTAGGTAGATGTCATCTTGAGCAAGTAAACGTTCAAAGACTTGCGCCACTACTTTTTCATGGTAGTCATCCGTCGTACGGATAAATTTATCGTACGAGATATCAAGTAATTGCCAGAGTTCTTTGACGCCAACCGCCATGCCGTCAACATAAGCTTGAGGTGTGATGCCAGCTTCTTCCGCTTTTTGCTGGATTTTTTGACCATGCTCATCAAGACCTGTTAGATAAAAGACATCGTAGCCCATGAGGCGTTTGTAGCGAGCTAGGACATCACAAGCGATGGTTGTGTAGGCAGAACCGATATGAAGTTTACCAGATGGATAGTAAATCGGTGTTGTAATATAAAAATTCTTTTCAGACATAATTTTTCCTTTCCAGGCAAATGAAACCTGTTTTTCTAACACTTCATTATATCATATTTTCGGTGATTTTCGATAGGAAAATCCATACAAAAACAAGACAGACAAATGTCCATCTTGTTTCTCCTGTTCTATATCTTATTCATAACGAAGGGCTTCGATTGGATCGAGCTTAGAGGCTTTATTGGCCGGCAAGACTCCGAAAATCATCCCAACACTTGCTGACACAGCCAAGCTAAAGAGAGCGATTGGGAGGGAAACCCCAACTTCAATACCTGCAATCATGTTTTGAAGCAGTACTCCAGCTAACATGGTCATTCCAGCAGCAATCCCAAGACCGATGACACCACCTAGCAAGGTCAAGATCATGGATTCAATCAAAAACTGAACTAAGATATTAGCCCGTGTAGCTCCGAGAGCCTTACGCAAACCAATCTCACGCGTACGTTCTGTCACCGAAACCAGCATGATATTCATAACACCAGTTCCCCCGACAAAGAGAGAGATTCCTGCGATGGCACTGATAACAGTGGTCATAAAACCAAATAGTTGTTGTACCTCTTGGAAGGCGGCAGTGGCGTCCGCAACTTGGTACTCCCCTTGCTGAAGACCTGCAATCTCAGTCAGTTTTCGAGCCAACTCTGGACCCAAGGTCTGCGTTAGACTAGTATCATTGACACGAAAGACGATGTTCGAGATTTCATCAGTATTAAAATTGGCTGCGAGAGAGATATTGGTCGTAATTGGAAGACCACCAATCCCAAAGGCTTTAGCAGTTTTGGCTTCATTGCTTGTATAAACGCCAATCACACGGTAACTAAATTCATTGACAGAGATGACTTGATTAACCGCAGCTTCTGGACTATCAAACAAACTCTTGGCTAGTTCTTCGTCCAGCAAAATCACACTAGCAAATTCCTTGTAGTCTTGCGGTCTTAGACTTCTACCCGCAACGATTTCATTTTCAACTGCGTTCATGTAGGTGCTATTTCCACCAGTCAAAGTCGCTCGTTCAACCTTCTTATCCTTATAAGACAGGGTGACGTTGGTCGAGTTAGTGACATAGTAACTGTCTACTCCTTTGAGTTTAGCAGCCTCCTTGACCCAAGACTCTAGTGGTTTTGGCGGTTCAACATGAACATCCTCTTCTTTCCCACTGACTGTCAAAGCTGACTGACGCTGAGTAAAGGAGCCATCCTTGCTCTTGATAGGAGAGAAAAATACATGGATATCCTTCTGCGATTTGGTCATGTTTTTATTGACCTGACGAGACATAGAGTCGCCAAGAGCCATGATGACAACGACAGACGAAACTCCGATGATAATCCCAATCATGGTAAGGAAGGAGCGCATCTTGTGGGCCATGATGGATGAAAAGGCAAATTTCAGATTCTGCATCTTAGTTTTCCTCCTTTTCTACCTGAGCACTGTCAGACGAGATGACACCATCACGAATGACAATTCGGCGTTTGGCATAGGCAGCAATCTCAGGCTCATGCGTGACCATGATAATGGTTTTCCCTTCCTTGTTTAACTCCACCAACAGCTGCATGATTTGATTTCCTGTCTTGGTATCCAAGGCTCCTGTGGGTTCGTCTGCTAGGATGATAGAGGGATTATTTACCAAGGCACGCGCAATCGCTACACGCTGCTTTTGACCACCTGATAACTCAGAAGGCAAATGATGACTGCGCTCCGTCAACTCAACCTTTTCCAGAAATTCCTCAGCCAATTTTCGACGTTTTGAAGCCGAAACACCAGCGTAAATCAAGGGCAATTCGACGTTTTGAAGTGCATTGAGCTTGGACAAGAGAAAGAACTGCTGAAAGACAAAGCCGATTTGCTGATTGCGGACCTTGGCCAGTTGTTTCTCTCCCAGGCCTGCCACTTCTTGCCCTTCAAGGTAGTACTCTCCACTGGTTGGTGTATCCAACATTCCGATGGTATTCATCAACGTAGACTTACCAGAACCAGAAGGTCCCATAATGGCAACAAACTCACCTTCATGAACTTCTAGATTGATATTTTTAAGGACCTGCAGTTCTTGGTCACCATTTCGGTAACTCCTGCAGATATTTTTGAGACTAATTAGTTTCTTCATCAGCCTTCACCTCTTTTCCTTCTTCCAAGGAAGATGTTGGATTACTGATGACCTTGGCACCGTCTGTCAAACCTGAAGTAATTTCTTGGTTGTCTGCGTCCGCATTCCCCAAAGTAACTTCTACCTTCTTCGCTTTTTTCTGGTCGTCAACGATCCAGACATAGTTTTTGTCATTTTCGGTAACAACACTTGTCAAAGGAACAAGGATGGCCTTACTCTTGTTTTTGACTTCCACACTGACAGAGAAGCCTTGTTTCAACTCACCGATATCGCTAGTCACATCAACAGTATAAGGGTACTTAGATCCAGTATTTCCTCCAAGGGCTGCATTTGCTGCTTCTCCATTGTTTTTAGGATAATCAGAAATATAGCTGATTTTTCCTGTCCAGCTCTTATCTTGGTAAACCTTCGAAGTAAAGGTAACTTCTTGGCCTACAGAAAGGTTAGCAAGATTGTATTCAGACAACTCCCCTTTGACCTGCAAGTTTTCATTACTTACGACATGTACTACCACTTGGCTATTACCTGTTGGCGATTTGGAAACATTACGATTAACTTCAACTACAGTCCCTTCTAGTGTACTGAGGACAGTTGCGGCATCTAGCTGTGCTTGAGCCTTGTTGAGCTGAGCCACAGCATCTGCACGGTTATCCTTGGCATCACTGATTTGAGAATCAATAGAGGATACGGAAGAAGTCGTTGCTTGCGCTTGTTCTGGGAGTCCTGCTTCTGTTGGAATCTGTGGGGAAGCTGGTACAGCTGATGCATTTTCACGAGCTTTGTTTAACTCCTCAATATGACGGTCTGCCTTTGCAACTGCACGATCGGCTGCATCATAGGCAGCTTGAGCATCTGCACTGCTGTATTTGACCAAAGCTTGCCCTTCTTCGACCTTGTCCCCGACTGAAACGAGAATTTCATCTAAATCTCCCTTACTAGCATCAAAATAAACGTATTGTTCATTTTTGGCTGTAACCGTACCTGACAAGAGAACCGATGAAGCAACAGAACCTTCCTTAGCAGTAACGATATGAGATGTTTCCTCCTTGACTGCTGACTGGGAAGGTTGTCTAAAAATCAAAATCCCCGCAGCACCGATAACAATAGCACTGGCAACACCAATCGCTGTGTATAATTGCCATTTTTTTGCCTTCTTATTTCTTTTCATTTTTAAGCTCCTTTATTCTTTTGCCTTACAAAAACCATTATATCAGAAACACCAAGCCCAAACAATGACAGTTCAGATGGAAACAATGACAATTCAGGATCATTATTTCGTTCGGTATTCGTTTGTTGGATTATTGTGCTAGATATATAATACAATATCTTTTTGAATTTGGCAAGCGTTTTTATAATTTTTTTATCGTAGCAGATTTTTGCATTCAAAAAATAAAAACGATAGAATATGACTATCAAAGCTATAAGGAGTTTTCTATGAGAGAATATGATATCATCGCCATCGGTGGAGGAAGCGGCGGCATTGCCACTATGAACCGCGCTGGCGAACACGGTGCTAAAGCTGCTGTTATCGAAGAGAAAAAATTAGGTGGAACCTGCGTCAATGTCGGCTGTGTTCCTAAGAAAATCATGTGGTATGGAGCTCAAATCGCTGAAAGCTTCCACCACTACGGCCCTGACTATGGTTTTACAAGTTCAGATGTTCAATTTGATTTTGCTAAACTTCGTCAAAACCGTGAAGCCTACATCGATCGTGCCCGCTCGTCTTATGATGGAAGTTTCAAGCGCAACGGGGTTGATTTGATTGAAGGTCGTGCTCATTTTGTTGATTCCCACACCGTTAGCGTTAATGGTGAATTGATTCGTGCCAAGCATATCGTGATTGCGACTGGCGCTCGTCCAAGCATCCCAACTATTCCTGGAGCTGAACTCGGTGGCAGCTCAGACGATGTCTTTGCTTGGGAGCAACTTCCTGAATCCGTTGCGATTCTTGGAGCTGGCTATATCGCCGTTGAATTAGCAGGTGTTCTCCATGCACTTGGAGTAAAAACGGATTTGTTTGTCCGCCGCGATCGTCCCTTGCGTGGTTTTGACAGTTACATCGTTGAAGGACTTGTCAATGAAATGGAAAAAACAGGTCTACCTTTGCACACACATAAGGTACCCGTCAAGCTCGAAGAAACGGAGCAAGGCATTACGATTCATTTCGAAGACGGTTCTAGTCACACTGCCAGCCAAGTTATCTGGGCTACTGGACGCCGTCCAAATGTAGACGGACTTGAGTTAGAAAAGGCTGGCCTCACACTCAACCAACGTGGATTTATCCAAGTGGATGAGTATCAAAATACAGTTGTAGATGGCATCTATGCTCTTGGAGATGTTACTGGTGAGAAAGAACTTACCCCCGTAGCCATCAAGGCAGGACGTACCCTATCTGAACGTCTCTTTAATGGAAAAACAAATGCCAAGATGGACTACACGACTATCCCTACTGTTGTCTTCTCCCATCCTGCTATCGGAACCGTCGGTTTGACCGAGGATCAAGCTATCAAAGAATACGGCCAAGATAACATCAAAGTCTACAAGTCAAGCTTTGCATCAATGTACTCAGCCGTTACAAGCCATCGTCAAGAATCTCGCTTCAAACTCATCACTGCAGGTACTGACGAAAAAGTTGTTGGCCTACACGGACTTGGTTACGGAGTGGATGAGATGATTCAAGGATTCGCTGTTGCTATTAAGATGGGAGCAACCAAGGCGGACTTTGATGCTACAGTAGCAATCCACCCAACCGCTTCAGAAGAATTTGTGACCATGCGCTAATTATCGCAAGAGACCTCTTGAGGTCTCTTTTTACTTGCAAAATCGGCCGTTACAAAATTGTTACCTTGATTCCAAAAATAGGTTGACTTTTGTTTCTGAATTAGTATAATAGTTACTATAATTTTGAAAAGAGGTTAACAGTTTTGAAAAAAGCTCATATCTATGCTATCCCTGCTATAGGTGCTGCTCTCATCGCCGTATTGGCACAAATCAGTCTCCCTATCGGTCCTGTCCCCTTCACTCTGCAAAACTTTGCGATCGGTCTGATTGCTACTGTTTTTAGACCCAGAGAAGCTGTTCTATCTGTAGCTCTCTATCTCTTGCTGGGTGCCATTGGTTTACCTGTTTTTGCAGGGGGAGGAGCTGGATTTCACGTTTTAGTCGGCCCAAGTGCAGGCTATCTTTGGTTCGACCTTGTCTATGCTGGACTTACATCTTATCTCATCCATCAAAAAAGTAGCTACATTCGCATTTTCCTAGCCAACCTCTTGGGCGATTCACTCGTCTTTGTCGGAGGTATTCTCAGCCTCCACTTCCTTGCCGGGATGCCATTTGATAAGGCACTAGCTGTCGGTGTCCTTCCCTTTATCCTCCCTGATCTTGGTAAGATTATTGCCATTAGTTTCATTAGTCGTCCCCTACTCGAACGATTGAACAGCCTTCCATATTTTTCAAGATAAAAGAATAGTCCAGAACAATTGTTCTGGACTATTTCCTTTCTAAGAATCAACTGTACACTATTTAGCTACTTGACTATTCTTATACCGGTATGAATATTAATCGTTTTATTCTTCAAATTACAGCTATTCACGATATGCAAAGTAGAAAAGTATTCTAATTGATTCAAACCAAATAAGCTTCCATTGATTTTGGATTCTTAGCAATTGTATACTTTTCAGAAAACGCATTTTCAATGATTGAGCTATATTTTATAAATTATTTGTGATACAATAGAGCTACCTAAAAGATTCAGAAAATTTAATGTTCATTGATTGTTTATATTAACTTGAACATTCTGATTTTTCTTCATTCAAAAATAACTGTAAATAATTATAAGTAGAAAGGTAATTCTATGGCAAAGAATACTCGTGAGCTAATCATTAGAGCTCTCATCACACTAGCTAAGAAAAATCCTCAGCGTAGTTCCTTTACAATGACTGAAATTGCTGCTGAAGCTGGTATTTCACGACAAGCGATTTATCAAAAGCATTTTAACAACTTTGAAGATATTATCGAATACATTCACGAAGAGACCAATCAGCACATTTTTAACGTCTTTAATAAGTACTGCCCTAGCAATGATGGAGATCCTATCAGCTTTTTAGCAGACCATATACTTCCTCTCATATACGAAAAAAGGGAAATTGTTAACACCTTGTATACCACACAAGTCGACCCATGTTGGAAGGAATTTCTGCGTGGAACATACTCAGAGTGGGTACTAAAGAATGTCAATTACCAACTGAAATATAATTTTAATAAAGAGGACATCGCTTATATCATTACGACCATGGCAATCTCTTTCATTGAAGTCTGGATTCGTAAGGATGATCCAACACCACCTGAAGAGTATAGAGAGACTTTTATTCAATTGTCTAAAACTTCTCTGTGTGACTATATTGTGTCCTAAAAAAAGAATCTTGAGTTGCACTCAAGATTCTTTTTATTGTTGCCCTTTAAAGGCATCGACCATTACCTGAAATTCTTCATTGGAAAGCGTGATTCCTTTGCCCATTTTGGTATGGTCTGGGCTCCAAGCGCGAATGTCAAACTTTGCAGGGGCACCATTAAAGCTAACGCGATTTAGTTCTTTTGTCCATCCTTTGTCATTTTCAGACAAGGTGAGCAAGTGTTCTTCGATTTCAAATGTAAATTCTGCCATTTTAACTCCTTTATGTGATATGCTTTCTATAGTCTATTCGTAAAAATCTTGTGGTTTTTAGGAAAATTTTATATAATGTGGATATATAAGAAGGGAGGATTCTATGAGACAGACATTCAAACTAGTTCTAGATAAACTACATGGTTTTCTCAATGGGAATGATGATCATCCTCAAATCGAGGATAACTCCCTCACTGCTATGATTGAACAAGCCATCCAAAGAAAGACGGCTGTTCATGTCATACTTGCTGAGACAAGTTTTACGGGTGATATTGTTAAACACGATGCTAATCGCCAACAAATTATCGTCAAAAATTTTTCAAAAAACGTGACCCGAATCATTCGTATCAGTGATATTAAACGACTTCGTTTTGTTCCCTCAACCGTACAAAAAGCTCAGAAAAATCTATTTAAGAAAGAGTGAGATGTTCTTTGCATCCCACTCTTTTTCTTAACGAATTTGTTCAAAATGAAGATGAACAGCGATATGGTCGCCATAACCACTTCTCTCCAAATCGCGTTGCAAGCGATAAGAGATATAATGTTCTGCGATTGTAATGTAGCCAGCTCCAAGCAAGCGGTGCTCAACCATTGACTGGATCATGCTGATAGTGGCACGTTCTACTTTTGCTTCTTCCAAGTCCAAAACGACTTTTTTAGTAACTTGAGCTAAGTTTTGACGTAGGTCATCAGTCAAAACATAAACTGTTTGGGCTGCTTTTAGAACAGCTTGGTAAATTTTATCTGGATCAAATTCAGCAATTTCTCCATTACGTTTGATTACTTGCATAAGGTTCTCCTTTATTCTTTGTTTTCTTTGATTTCAGCCAGCATCTTTTCTTCTTCGGCTGTCAGTTTATAGTTTTCTAGCAGGTCAGGTCTGCGTTCGTAGGTTTTCTTTAGACTCTCATACAGCCGCCACTGGCGAATCTTTTCATGGTGCCCACTCATGAGCACATCTGGCACGACCATACCTCGATAGTTATAAGGGCGAGTGTACTGAGGATATTCGAGAAGACCCGAAGAAAAGCTATCATCCTGGTGACTAGACTCCTTACCAATCACTTCCGGTATCAATCGCACAGTCGCATCGATCATGGTCATGGCCGCCAATTCTCCTCCAGTCAAAACATAGTCTCCTAGGGAAATTTCATCAGTTACCAAGGTCTTGATGCGCTCGTCATACCCTTCATAATGACCGCAGATAAAGATTAGTTCTTCCTCTTGAGCCAAATCCTCAGCATAAGTCTGATCAAACTGCTTTCCAGCTGGATCGAGGAGAATGACGCGCGGATTTTTCTTTTCAATAGCATCAAAGGCATCGAAAATGGGTTGAGCCCTTAGCAACATCCCCTGACCGCCTCCGTAAGGTTCATCGTCAACATGACGGGCCTTTTCAGCATATTCTCTGAAATTATGATACTGGATATCCAAGAGCCCTTTTTCTCGAGCCTTCCCAACAATCGAGTGTTCCAGCGGAGAAAACATCTCAGGAAAGAGGGTTAAAATATCAATCTTCATCATCTAGTCCTTCTAAGATTTCCACTTCGACCCGCTTGTTTGGAATATCAACATTGAGAACTACTGGCGGAATGTAAGGTAAAAGCAAATCTCGCTTACCTTTTCGCTTTACCACCCAGACATCGTTGGCTCCCGG
This sequence comes from Streptococcus sp. KHUD_016, assembly GCF_051106465.1. Classification (GTDB taxonomy): domain Bacteria; phylum Bacillota; class Bacilli; order Lactobacillales; family Streptococcaceae; genus Streptococcus. The sequence continues at coordinate 1,185,649 of NZ_CP193663.1, forward strand.
TTGTAGGATTTCCTTGATAGTTCCTATCAAGTTATCACCCTCGTAAACATCCAAACCGATAATCTCGTGATAATAGAATTCTCCATCATCTAGATCGTTCAAATCTTCCTCGGCGACCTTGAGACTATAGCCCTTGTACTTTTCAATCGCATTGATATGGTACATGTCTTTGAATTTGATAATGTCAAAGTTCTTATGCTTACGGTGACTTGCGATGGTCACTGTTTGGACAAACTGGTCTTTATCATCAAATAAAGCCAGCTCTGCCCCTTTTTTAAACCGTTCCTCAGCAAAATCCGTCACAGACAAGACTCGCATCTCACCTTGTAGACCCTGCGTATTGACGATTTTCCCAACATTAAAGTAGTTCATCTTGTCTCCTGTATCTATTTCTATCCTTTATTTTATCACGTTCCAGGGATTTTCACAAGTTGGAGAAAATCAGCTATAATCCCAAAATTGCTAGTAGTTTCCTCTTTAATGTTAATTTATATTTAAAAGAAGAAATATTTATATTCCCGTTATACATATTACTATAAAATGTATACTCCCCAATTTGACCTTGACTTGTCTTCCATTTCATTCTTAAACTAGGTATAGTCTCAGGTAAATTTGTATAAATCAATAAGCATGTATAATTTTTTAAATTTTTGACTGTATGTATTTTATCTTGAACGACTAAACGATTACTTTTTGAATCATAGATTAAAGAATAAAATTCTACAATTTCAATATCAACTTCTTTTGGATAAAAAATCAAATGGTTATAATGTTTATCATTTTTATTATGTTTAAACTCATAAACATGATGAAATCTCGTATGTAAGTAAGGAATCAAATTCGATTGGTTTAATTGCCTGAATTTCGATATTATTAATATAGGCCTTATTCTGGAAACTAATTTTTAAAATTACACCTATAAAAGTCGAAATCTGTATAATTCGTAATAACCAATCAATATACATCGCCCAGTCTATTTTTAAAAAATAATCAGTGTTCAATATTTCTCAAATCTCCCTTCAAAAATCCTTCCAAATCTCTTTCATGCTGATACTTAATGGCAGACTTCTTATCTTTGTCAAAGATGGTTTTGGTTAGGTCAATATCGTTGATGGCCGCAATTGCAACCGTATAGTGAATGATATCTGCCAGTTCTTTGGCTAGTTCCTCGTTTGAGTCCTGAACGCCCTCTTTTCGACCAGAGCGCCCATTCAAGACCTCAGCTACTTCTCCGACTTCCTCCACTAGTTTGATAAAGAGGCCTTCCTCAGTTCGAGACTGTTGGTAATGTTCGAGTAAGTAAGCTTGTAATTGTCTAAAGGTTAAATCCTTCATCTTCTCCTCCACAAAAAAGCGAGACATCTGTCCCGCTTTCTTTATTTTTCATCGATAACGATTCTTACTTTCTTGTCTTCAGTTGGGACAGAGTAGACAATCGTTCTTATCGCTGAGATAGTGCGACCCTTACGACCGATAACACGACCGACATCGCTTTGGTCAAGATCCAAGTGATACTCCAAAAACTCTGGCGTGTCTTCGATCTTGATAGTTAAGGCATCAGGGTGTGAAATCAAAGGTTTCACAATCGCAATAATGAGATTTTCAATCGTATCCATCTGTCAACCTACTTTAAACTTATTTTGAGAATTTAGAATCGTGGAATTTTTTCAATACGCCTTCTTTTGAAAGGATGTTGCGAACTGTATCTGAAGGTTGAGCTCCATCAGCCAACCATGCAAGAACGCGGTCTTCTTTCAAAGTTACTTGGTTTTCAGCAACAAGTGGGTTGTAAGTCCCAACTGTTTCGATGAAACGTCCGTCACGTGGTGAACGTGAGTCTGCTACGTTGATACGGTAGAAAGGTTTTTTCTTAGAACCCATACGAGTCAAACGGATTTTAACTGCCATTTTTTAATGTCTCTTTTCTTATTTTTTTATTTCGGTGAAATAGCTGAGCTATTTAGCACATGTTCTATTATAGCAGATTTCTGACAGGTGTCAAGAAAAAAACTTGACAGAGTCTTAATTTTTTTAACTACTAGAAATTTTTAGTAAAATCTTTTACATTTGAAATCAAACTCCTTTTAAGGTACAATGGTAGAAATGAATTTTTGAGAGGTTAACAATGAAAAAACTAGCAACCCTTCTTTTACTATCAACTGTAGCCCTTGTTGGATGTACTAGTATCCAACGTGGTCTCCGTGGTGATGAATATGTCGACTCTAGTATCTCTGCTGAAGAAAGCTCAAAAGCAGCTGCTCAGGCTGCCAAAGATTTGAATGACGCTTTGACAAATGACAATGCCAACTTCCCTCAACTTTCTAAGGAAGTTGCTGAAGACGAAGCTGAGGTCATTTTACACACAAATCAAGGCGATATCCGCATCAAACTCTTTCCAAAACTAGCACCTCTTGCGGTTGAAAACTTCCTTACTCACGCTAAGGAAGGCTACTATAACGGCATCACCTTCCACCGTGTCATCGATGGCTTTATGGTTCAAACTGGAGATCCTAAGGGAGATGGTACAGGAGGCCAATCTATCTGGCATGATAAGGATAAAACGAAGGACAAGGGAACTGGTTTCAAAAATGAAATCTCTCCTTACCTATACAATATCCGAGGAGCCCTTGCTATGGCTAACACTGGTCAACCAAACACCAACGGTAGCCAGTTCTTCATCAACCAAAATTCAACAGATATTTCAGCTAAACTCCCTACAAGCAAGTATCCAAAGAAAATCATCGAAGCCTATAAAGAAGGTGGAAATCCAAGTCTAGACGGCAAACACCCTGTCTTTGGTCAAGTCATCGATGGCATGGATATTGTTGACAAAATTGCCAAGGCTGAAAAAGATGAGAAAGACAAACCAACGTCTGCTATCACCATTGATAGTATCGAAGTGGTAAAAGACTACGATTTCAGCAAAAAATAAGCCATCAACAGATAAGGAGACGATGACATGATTTTATTTTGGGGTTCTAAAGGTTATCAGAAAGATTTGGGACATACGCAAACAGCGATCGAATGTGGTCACTGTAACAATGTCGACACATGGGAGATCGTAGAAACTGGACGCAAATTTACCCTCTACTGGATTCCACTTTTTCCTTATGGTAAAAGTTACTTCGTTTCTTGTCCGATTTGCCACTACGGTAAAGAAATTGAGAAATCTGAAATTGAAAACTATTTAAATTACTAGTCAAAAAAGCCAAGTCATTTCGACTTGGCTTTTTTAGCACCTTTAAGTTAGCTTGTTAAAGTCCCAGATTTGGTCCATCCAGCCTTCATAAAAGTCTGGTTCGTGGCAAACCATTAGAATACTTCCTTTGTATTCTTTAAGCGCCCGTTTGAGTTCATCCTTGGCATCTACATCCAAGTGGTTGGTCGGCTCGTCCAGCACTAAGACGTTATTTTCACGGTTCATCAAGAGACAGAAACGCACCTTGGCCTGTTCCCCACCTGACAAGACTTGAATTTGACTTTCGATGTGCTTGGTTGTCAAACCACAACGAGCAAGGGCCGCACGAACTTCTGCCTGATTGAGTGCAGGAAAGGCATTCCAGACAGCTTCAAGAGGGGTTTGACGATTGCCACCTTCTACTTCTTGCTCAAAGTAACCAAGTTCTAGGTAATCACCGCGTTCAACTTCCCCAGCGATTGGCGGAATAATGCCCAAGAGAGACTTCAAGAGGGTTGTTTTCCCGATACCATTTGCCCCGATAATAGCAACCTTTTGATTGCGTTCAAAGGTGAGGTTTAAAGGCTTAGTCAGAGGACGGTCATAACCAATCTGCAAGTCCTTGGCTTGGAAGATAAAACGCCCTGGCGTACGAGCTGTTTTGAAATCAAAGGATGGTTTTGGCTTCTCACTTTGCAGTTCGATAATATCCATCTTGTCGAGTTTCTTTTGACGGGACATGGCCATATTACGCGTTGCAACACGCGCTTTGTTTCGAGCCACGAAATCCTTGAGGTCTGCAATCTCTTTCTGTTGGCGTTCGTAGGCTGCCTCCAGTTGAGATTTCTTCATAGCATAGACTTCTTGGAACTGGTAATAGTCACCAGAGTAACGCGTCAGCTGTTGATTTTCCACATGGTAGACGATATTGATTACGTCGTTGAGGAAAGGAATATCGTGCGAAATAAGGACAAAGGCATTCTCATAGTTTTGGAGATAACGCTTGAGCCAGTCAATGTGTTCAGCATCCAAGTAGTTGGTTGGCTCGTCAAGCAACAAAATATCTGGTTTTTCAAGGAGGAGTTTAGCCAAAAGCACCTTGGTTCTTTGTCCACCTGATAAGGCTGTTACATCTGTATCCATGCCATAGTCCATGACACCCAGAGCACGCGCTACTTCATCAATCTTAGCATCCAAAGTATAGAAGTCACGACTCTCCAAACGGTCTTGTAGTTCGCCAACTTCTTCCATGAGCGCGTCGATATCCGCTCCGTCTTCAGCCATTTCCATATAGAGGTCATTGATACGAGCTTCTGCTTTAAATAGCTCATCAAAGGCTGTACGCAAGACATCACGCACGGTTTGACCTTCCTTTAGTACAGCGTGCTGATCCAGATAGCCAGCAGTCACATATTTGGACCACTCCACCTTCCCTTCATCTGGTAACATCTTACCAGTCACGATGCTCATAAAGGTTGATTTCCCTTCACCATTGGCGCCGACTAGACCGATATGTTCTCCCTTGAGGAGACGGAAGGACACATCTTCAAAAATTGCACGGTCACCAAAACCGTGACTTAAATTTTTAACTTCTAAAATACTCATTCTAATTCCTTATCTTGTTTTTATGCAGTCCTTTATAGAGGACCCAAGCCAGATAGCCTCCCAGGGTATTGGTCCACAAATCATCAATCTCAAAGACGCGATTAAAATCAAAGAAAAAGTCTAAGACCAGTTGCGTGCACTCGATTCCTAAACTCAGTAGAAAGCTGAGAAGGATGATTTTTTTGGTTTGTCGCAAGTTTGGGCAGAGATAGATCAGTTGAAAGACTAGTGGGAAAAGCAAGAAGACATTTAAAATGTTCTGCAAAAAGATCCAAAGGACTTGTCCCAAACTAGTCACTTCACCCAGTTTCCAAAAGGAGTTTAAGGGAGTTAAAAGAAAAACCAGGCGTCCAAAAGTTTGAATACCTGGAGTTTCCACTCCTGTAGGAAGTTGAGGTTGGGGAGTAAAACAAAAACAGACAATGCAAAGACTGTAAATAGCCACTCCCAATCTTAAGATTAATTCTCTTTTTTTAGTCATTTTATGGATTTACCGCTGCGACTGCCTTCTGGCGGTCACGTTTCATTGTATTGGAGCGTAATTGTCCACAAGCTGCATCAATATCTGTACCATGCTCTTGACGGACAACACAGTTGACCCCTTTTTTCTTGAGGGTATCGTAGAAGGCCATCACGCGCTCTTTAGGACTACGGCTATATTGGTCATGTTCACTAACTGGGTTATAGGGAATCAAGTTTACATAAGACAATTTCTTGATATTCTTGAGCAATTCAGCCAATTCCAAGGCTTGTTCAACACCATCGTTGACTTCATTGAGCATGATATATTCAAAGGTCACACGGCGATTGGTTGTTTCGATATAGTACTCAATAGCTGCAAAGAGCTTTTCAATCGGAAAGGCACGGTTGATCTTCATGATGCTTGAGCGCAATTCATTATTGGGTGCGTGAAGAGACACAGCCAGATTGACCTGTACGCCTTCATTAGCAAAGTCACGAATTTTATGGGCCAAACCTGAAGTTGAAACAGTGATGTGACGAGCACCGATAGCCATCCCCTTGTCATCATTGATGGTGCGGACGAAATTCAACACATTGTTGTAGTTATCAAATGGTTCTCCAATTCCCATGACAACAATATGACTGACACGCTCGTCCTGACCACGCTCATCAAAATATTTCTGAACCAGCATGATCTGCGCTACAATTTCACCGTTATTAAGATCACGTTGCTTCTTAATCAAGCCTGACGCACAGAAGGTACAACCAATATTACAGCCAACCTGAGTGGTCACACAGACTGACAAACCGTAGTGTTGACGCATGAGTACTGTCTCAATCAACATGCCATCTGGCAACTCGAAAAGATACTTAACAGTACCGTCAGCTGACTCTTGTACGATGCGTTGTTTCAATGGATTTACGACAAACTGCTCATTGAGCTTGGCAATCAAATCCTTGGAAAGGTTGGTCATTTCTTCAAATGACTGGACACGTTTACGGTAGAGCCATTCCCAAATCTGATCTGCTCGGAATTTCTTTTCTCCTTGTTCTAACACCCATTCTTGCATGGCTTGACGTGTTAAACTATAAATAGACGGTTTCATCTCTTCTCCTTATTCTCTATCTATTTCTGACGAATGACAAAATGGCGCTGTCCCTTGTCCTCTTTCTGAGACTTTTGGTCCTTATGACGACGTCTATTTCGCTTATCCGCATTTGGTTTTCTCTTGTTTTGCGAAGGTTTCTTTCCTCTTCTAGGAAGATTCTCCTCTTCCTTTTTACGTATTTTCTTGTCAAATGAAGCACGCTTAGGTGCTTGGTTTTCTAGGACAAAATAAGCACAACCATAACTACAGTACTCCAAAAGATAATCCTGTAAGCGACTGATTTTTTCAATTTTTTCCTCTGTTCGATCGTCTTTGTAAAAACCTCGTAGGCGAAGCTGTTCATTGCTCCAGTCCCCTACGACATAATCAAACTTGGTCAACACTTCTGAAAAGCGCTGATTAAAGACGGTCACATCGAAAGCCTCCTTGATATTTTCAACCAAGGTAAAAGCAATCCCTTCAGTCTCAACTTTATCCCCATTTATCTGAAATTCTGGGCCAGGAAACTTGTTATAATTGTATAATTCAGGTGAAATTTCTTTACGCATAGTCTTCCTTTTCCACGATTACTTAACACTCTATTTTACCATATTTTCTACAAGTTGGCACGAATATCCTGAAAATGAAAAAAGTCTGACGATTCTGTCAGACTTCTGCTTGAAAACCTTAAAAAGAGAAGAACAATTCTTCCCTCCATATTTTATTATTTAGCTGCTGCGTAAAGCTCGTCTACCTTGTTCCAGTTAATCACTGAGAAGAAAGCTTTGATGTAGTCAGGACGCACGTTGCGGTATTTCACGTAGTAAGCATGTTCCCAAACGTCCAAGCCCAAGATTGGTTTTTTACCTTCTGAGATTGGTGTATCTTGGTTTGCTGTTGAAGTCACTTCAAGCTTCCCTTCTTTGTTGACAACCAACCATGCCCAGCCAGAACCAAAGCGTGTTGTAGCTGCTGCTGTAAAGGCTGCTTGGAACTCTTCAAATGAACCAAATGTTGCGTCGATTGCTGCTGCAAGTTCTGCTGAAGGGGCAGTCTTTTCAGGAGTCATCAATTCCCAGAAAAGAGCGTGGTTCAAGTGTCCACCACCATTGTTGATAAGCGCTTGGCGGATATCAGCTGGGATAGATTCTACATCAGCAAGCAAAGCTTCAAGGTCTTCACCGATTTCAGGGTGTTTTTCAAGAGCAGCATTGGCATTGTTGACGTAGGTTTGATGGTGCTTGTCATGGTGCAAGTGCATTGTTTCAGCATCGATGTATGGTTCCAAGGCGTCATACGCGTATGGAAGGTCTGGTAAGATAATAGCCATCTGTAATACCTCTTTTTCTTTCTATAAGAAAATGATAACGCAATCATCCTCTTTTTTCAAGTTTTTTGCTCAATTTGCTTCAGCCGCGATCTGCAAGAGTGCCTTTTCAAACAAGTAACTTTTTTCATAGACACCTGTCTTAATCTGGTAGTCTGTTTCAATCAAATAAGAAATCGCTTGCTTGAGAAAAGCCAAGGAAATCCCTCTCGAATCTCTTAATGCGAACTTGATTTGATAAGGATTAGGATTGCGTCCCAAATAAGTCCCCAGACTGCTTACAATCTGCGATTCCGTTTGACCAGAATCTGATAAGATTTTCACTTGGGTAAAGGTTCGGAACTGTCCTAACATGACAGCTATGAGCTTGATTTCGTCTTCCCCTTGCAGGGTCAAGTCTCTGACCAAGTCACGGGCCTGATCAATCTTCTTAGCTAAAATAAACTGAGTTAAGTCGAAAATATTGTCCTGAAGAGTCTTGGGAATGGCTTCGATAATATCCTTTTCCTCAATCACATCGCCTGGCTTATAAGACTGTAAAAAGAGGAGATTTTTCTGGATTTCGCTAAATTGAAAACCAGACTTGATGAGTAGATTTTCAAAGGATTGCCCCACAAACTGCAGACCTTGTGTCTGACTCCATTTTTGGAAATACTGGCGCAATTCTTGTTCCTTGGGTTCAATAGCATCAAAGACAGTCGCATCTCGTTTGAGCAATTTGACCAGCCGTCTTTTACTATCCAACTTTCCTTCCACAAAAATCAAGAGTTTAGTCGTCGGTGAAGGGTTATCAAGGTATGCCTCAAACGACTTGAGCTCATCATCTGTTAAAAAACGTTTCTTGGCTGTTGTAATATCGACAAAATGGTCTAATATCACGATTTTTTCATCCGCAAAGAAAGGGAGACTGACCAACTCCAACTCTAAGTCTTTATAGGCTACTTCTTTCATATCAAAGTAAGCAAAATTGAGATCAGCTGGATCATAACCAATCTGTTTCAACACTTGACTCTTCATAACTTCAAACTGGCCCTGGTCTGTCCCTGTAAATAGAATCAAGCTAGATAAATTTGATAGAGATACCTTTTGACTCTCTTCTATGGCTAGCATCTTCTCTCCTTTCTTCTGATTTTTTTCTAACTTTAATCAATATAGCGCAATTTCCCACGGAAATCTTCTAGGTTCTCGTACCCTTTTTCCGCCATAATAGCTTTCAGTTCATTGGTAATGCGTTCAAAAGCACTGATACCTTCTTTGTGAAGAGTGGTCCCTACTTGCACCATACTCGCACCGCAGAGGATATGTTCAAAGGCATCACGCCCCGTTAAAACGCCACCCGTTCCGATAATTTGGATTTGGGGATTTAAACGTTGGTAAAAGGCGTGCACATTCGCTAGAGCGGTCGGTTTGATATACTCTCCACCAATTCCACCAAAACCATTCTTAGGACGAATCACGACCGACTCGTCTTCTATATAAAGGCCGTTTCCGATAGAGTTAACACAGTTAACAAACTTGAGCGGGTATTTGTTGAAAATAGCTGCCGCTTGATCAAAGTGAACAATATCAAAATAAGGTGGCAATTTGATTCCAAGAGGTTTGGTAAAGTAGGCAAATACTTCTGCCAAGATACAATCTGTTGTCTCAAAATCATAAGCAATCTGAGGTTTTCCTGGAACATTTGGACAAGAGAGATTAAGCTCTGTCAGTCCTTTGAATTCACTCTCTTGCACTTTTTTCAAGATGGTATGTGTTTCTTCTGGAGACATGCCAACTAGAGATAGGAAGAAAGTTCGGTTTGGCTCTTTTTCCTGCAAGTCCAAAAGATAGTTCAAATAGTAGTCTAAGCCATTATTTGGTAAGCCCATGGAGTTGATAGAACCAAGTGGAACATTCTGGTATCGTGGCTCAGGATTGCCCTGACGAAAGTCCAAGGTCGCAGTCTTCGTAACAAAAGTACCCGCCGCTGAGTTTTTGACTCCTTCAAGCTCTTCTATCGTCATACAAGCCACACCCGCCGCATTCATCAAGCAATTGTCAAACTCAAAGCCAGCTATTTGTGTTTTCGTTGATACCATGATTCTGATCCTCCAGATTCCTTTTATTTCTAATATTATACCATACTTTAAGATTTTCTCTTTGAGAAACTAATTTCTATATAAAACGTTCGGTTTTGTAAATTGAAAGAATTTTTAGAAAATTTCTGTTTTTTTCTTTACACTCAAAAAAAATTCTGCTATAATGGCTCATGTAATAAAATATAACAACAAAAGGAGAACGATATGACATCTGCTAAAGACTATATCCAAAGCGTGTTTGCAACTGTGAAAGCTCGTAACGGGCATGAGGCTGAATTTCTCCAGGCGGTTGAAGAATTCTTCAGCACTTTGGAACCTGTATTTGAAAAACATCCCGAGTATATCGAAGAAAACATCTTGGCACGCATCACTGAGCCTGAGCGCGTGATTTCTTTCCGTGTTCCTTGGGTTGACCGTGAAGGTAAAGTCCAAGTCAACCGTGGTTACCGTGTTCAATTCAACTCAGCTGTTGGACCATATAAAGGCGGACTTCGTTTCCACCCAACTGTAAACCAAGGGATCTTGAAATTCCTCGGTTTCGAACAAATCTTTAAAAACGTCTTGACTGGACTTCCAATCGGTGGAGGTAAAGGGGGATCAGACTTCGATCCTAAAGGTAAGACTGATGCTGAAGTGATGCGCTTCTGCCAAAGCTTTATGACAGAATTGCAAAAATACATCGGACCATCTCTTGACGTACCTGCTGGTGATATCGGTGTTGGTGGACGTGAAATTGGTTACCTATACGGACAATACAAACGTCTTAACCAATTTGATGCGGGTGTCTTGACTGGTAAACCTCTTGGATTTGGTGGTAGCTTGATTCGTCCAGAAGCAACTGGTTATGGTTTGGTTTACTACACTGAAGAAATGCTCAAAGCTAATGGTAACAGTTTTGCTGGTAAGAAAGTGGTTATTTCAGGTTCTGGTAACGTAGCTCAATACGCTCTTCAAAAAGCAACTGAACTTGGCGCTACTGTTATCTCTGTATCTGACTCAAATGGTTATGTCATCGACGAAAATGGTATTGACTTCGATCTTTTGGTTGATGTTAAAGAAAAACGCCGTGCTCGTTTGACTGAGTATGCAGCTGAGAAAGCAACTGCTACTTACCATGAAGGTTCTGTATGGACTTACGCTGGTAACTACGACATCGCTCTTCCATGTGCGACTCAAAACGAAATCAACGGTGAAGCAGCTAAACGTTTGGTTGCTCAAGGCGTTATCTGTGTATCTGAAGGTGCTAACATGCCTAGTGACCTTGATGCGATTAAAGTCTACAAAGAAAACGGAATCCTTTACGGTCCTGCCAAAGCTGCCAACGCTGGTGGTGTAGCTGTATCAGCGCTTGAAATGAGCCAAAACAGCCTTCGCCTTTCATGGACCCGTGAAGAAGTTGATGGACGCCTCAAAGACATCATGACAAACATCTTCAATACAGCTAAAACAACTGCTGAAACATACGGTCTTGGTACTGACTACCTTGCAGGAGCAAATATCGCTGCCTTCGAAAACGTAGCAAACGCTATGATTGCACAAGGTATTGTTTAATTAGTCGATACATCCTATTGGAGGACAAATGATGAACTTACGGCCAATGGAAGTGAGAGACAATTCAGCTGTAGCGCAGCTCATTCGAGCCAGCCTAGAAGAATTCGGGCTTGACAAACCAGGAACTGTCTACTTTGATTCTCATCTAGATCATTTGGCCGACTATTATCAACAGCAAGAGAGAGCAGCTTACTTTGTTCTGGAAGATGAAGGACAGCTGGTTGGCTGTGGTGGCTTTGCACCTGTGTCTGATAAGATTGCTGAATTACAAAAACTGTACGTCACTAAGAATAGCCGTGGCAAAGGTTATTCCAGCAGGTTGATAAAGCGGATATTCCAGGAAGCCCGTCTAGCTGGTTATGAACAGCTTTATCTAGAAACCTCTACTGAACTGGCTACGGCTGTGGCCATCTATCAACACTATGGTTTCAGATCACTGCAACAACCACTTTCTAACGCCGCCGGCCACCCAGCTATGAATATCTGGATGATAAAATCCCTCTTGTCAGATGAATAGATGGCAGTATACTATGATCAACTCGAAGACATCAGGATCAAGATCCTCCACACAGTTAAAACAACTTTTAACAATGTAGCCAAGGCTATGATAGTTAAGGTATTGTTTAAGATTCATTTGCTTAATCCTCAATCATTATGATTGGGGATTTTTATGTTGGCTTCAAAAAAGCTCACTATTTAAAATAGTAAGCTTAAAATCAAGATTTATTTTACTTCTACTAAGGCAAAAGACAGACATTCAACTATTTCATTTACTGCTTCATCTATGTCTAGGTCCTCATTATCATTCAACATCATTGGAAGAGCATAAGAAAGACTCAAGGCTAAAATATAGCGAACAATTCTTTCGTTTGACCAATCTCGGATAACACCATTCTCTTTAAACTGATTCAGAACTGGACTAATTGACTTAATGATAGAGTGAACAATAACATTCCCTAACTGGTCAGAAGTAGTTTCATCAATAAAAGAACGACTCAAGAGAATTTTAACTTGCATTTGATTCTCCTGAATGAAAACTAGTCTATCTCGAACAATGCTTCTCAAAAACACTGGAAAACTCTCTTGGCTTGCTGTAAATTTCTTCTCAGAAAAATCAGCAATTACATCTGGAATAACCTGTTCGAGAAAAGTTGACAGAATAGCCTCTAAGATGCCTTCCTTGGTCTTAAAGTAACTAAAAACGGTCCCTTCTGAAACTCCAGCCTCCTTAGCAATAAGGCTGGCTGTTGTATTTTCAAAGCCAATTTCTGAAAATAGCTTTAGACTTGATAATAATACTTGACGTTGTTTTAAACTCAAGTTGCTATTTTCTAATGTCTGAGCATACTTTTGTTCTAAACTTTCCATTGCTGGCACCTCTCTGCTACTCTCTTACTTTTATAACCTTCTTACCTCGAGTGTGTCCCGACTTCAGACTACGATATGCCTCTCTAACAGACTTTAGAGAAAAATCATAAACCTGATCAATATTCAGCCGAACCTTCCCATCTGAGACCATTTCCGCTAGAACTCTAAAATCATCATATGTGGAATGTCTCGGACCCGTGAACTGAGCACCTCTTATCATAACATATGGTGAAGGTACTAACGTTCCAATAGCAGTGCCCTTCAATCCCAAACTGAAAGCCAATTTAACATAATCACTTCCATAGCAATCCAAGAACTTTGTAATCGGCGTTGGACTTGCTGATAGAAGAGCATTCTGGATGTTTCCTTCGTAAGCTACTGGTATGGCACCTAAGGACTTTAGATAATCTGAATTTTTCTTACTTGCAATTCCAATAACTGTCGCACCTTTAGCAACTGCATACTGTACTGCGATACTTCCAATACCACCTGCTGCTGCTGAAATAACTACAACATCTTTAGAGTTTAGATCAATCTTTCTAAAAGCACCTCCCACTGTTAGAGAGGCTACACCCATAGTAGCTGCATGGTTCATATCAATCATCTCTGGTTTCAACACAATTTCTGATTCATTGACACAAACTTCTGTTGCCAAAGCTCCCCTCTTGGTACCCAATCCAGGGTCACTGATCATTGTTCCAAAAACCTTATCCCCTACTGCAAACCGATTTACTCCTTCACCAACTTCTGTGATAACTCCAGCAAAATCCCGACCAACACCTCTTGGAAAAAGAGATGATTTTGACTCAAACCAACGACTTGGCTTCCTGAGTTTTGTCATAAAAGATAGAAATCGGAGTGGCTTTGCACCTTCAAAAGTCTTATAATCAATAGGATTTAAACCAACTGCATGAACTTCTACCCTCACTTGATTCAGTTTCAAAGAATCAGATTTAATGTTCACTAAATCTAACACTTCTTCATCACCGAAACGACTATATTGTATTGCTTGAACAACCATTGTATGAACTCCTTTACACATCTACAAAATTGAGTGAGCACTCAATCATTTTTTTGATTATACACTTATTCTTCATAGATTTCAACTATACTGTTTCTACAATTTCTAACTAAGTTAGCTGTTCATGATAAAAATAGATCTATTTTCCCTTATGAAAAATTATCAAACTATAAATTAGAGAAATCCGACTGCTTATGAAAGCAGTCGGATTTTTATATATCTAATTTTTCAAAAAATTTGCCTGCTGACCGCTTTTCTTTTAGCTTCTCCAGCAGCTCATCCTCTATAAAAGGAGTCAGGTCGTCAAAATCTTGGCAAACCTTAAAAACCGTCTCTCTGTCCAACTGGCCATAAGCTAGCTCATAATAGTCCTTATTATGATGCCAGTTCTGGTCATAGTTGATATCTTTCCGTTGATAGTAAACAATGTTTTGCTTCGGTGTCAGGTAAAGCTTCTGTGTTAGAATACTTTTCTGATCTTTGGACAACTTGCTACGACTGAAAATCTTAACACCTTGAAAGATCTTGCGCTCATGGATACCTTGATTTGTAACTTTTAATTCAACTCTTTTATAGTGCATATAGTCACCTCCAAAAATTACTTTCATTATATCAGACTCTGGCAGATTTTCAAGCAAAAGTGTCATTTCCAAAAATCTTTAGTCGCCTCTAAAATCTGTTCCGTTGGTGTCACAGTTGCTTCAATAATAGTTTTGCCAGTCATTTTCAGATAGGCTTGTATCAGATGATAGCCATAAGCATAGCCCGCAGCATAAGGCATTCCAACTGGTATCTGACCCTGTATCTTAGCTATTTCATCACCGTAGAGATATGGTGCCATTTCCGCCATCCCCGTTAGCTGAAGCTGACTTGAGATGATGGGCTTAATCTCTTCTAACTGCTCTGGACTGGTTGAAGTAACCCAAGGCCCAATGAGATCTTTGCCATAGAGCTCAGCAGCAAAAAACTCTGCCAATCCTTCACTGACTACCCAGTCTGCTAGTGTCGTCTGCTGGTTCCATTTGACAAATTGAAAGCGGACATTGTGATTGCACTCATGGGCTAACGCCGCCTGCACACGGGGTAAAGTATAGTCATTTGGTAGCAGACTAAGCATGAGGTAGCCTGGAATTCCACCATCTCCACTATAACCCTTATTGAGCTGTAACATGGGCTTTTCAGGGTTGCCCAATAAAATAGTAAAATGGTAATCCTCAACCTCTAAGTCATAGCCAGCCTGCTCAAAAAGACCAATACTCCTCTTGATGGTATTCTGGCAGTCTTGCCAGAGTTGATCAGAGCTCAGAGCGTCGATAGCTGGTCTATCCTTCTCTGACAGAGTTCCGGGTAGCTGATTCATAAAACCAAGTAGGAACAAAGCATCAAATCCTCCGGGATACTTGGCTTTCAGAGGAATATGTTGAGTTTGGTATTTCGTAGCAAAAGGTGCTAATATTTTAGCTCGAAAACAGCCCTCTCTCTTTTCCAAAGGAAGCTCGAGCATCTCTTGGTAAACTTCATCTGAACGAATCATATTGATTTGCATAGTAATCTCCTTTCTTATCTATTATTAGTATAATCCCTTACCTAAGGTCAGAGTCAAGAAGAAAATTGAATTTCTATCAAGATTCTAGTAACTGTTAGAAAAAGCACCCTAGAACTTTCGTATCAGACTATAATTTAGAGGTAGATTTACCATTCTAAACAGAAAAAACCGCTACTCCTAAGAATAGCGGTTTAATCATGTTTTTAAGCTACTAATGTAGTTGCTCTATTATTTAAGAGTAACTGAAGCTCCAGCTTCTTCCAATTTAGCTTTGATTTCTTCAGCTTCTGCAGTTGGAACGCCTTCTTTGATGACACCTGGTGCACCATCAACAAGTTCTTTAGCTTCTTTAAGTCCAAGACCTGTGATTTCACGTACAACTTTGATAACGCCAACTTTTTTGTCACCAGCAGCTGTCAACTCAACGTCAAATGAATCTTTAGCAGCACCAGCGTCAGCAGCACCAGCTGCAGCAACAGCTACAGGAGCAGCTGCAGTTACACCAAATTCTTCTTCGATAGCTTTTACAAGGTCGTTCAATTCAAGGATTGAAGCTTCTTTAATTTCAGCAATAATGTTTTCAATGTTCAATGCCATTGTTATTTCCTCCAAATAAGTTTTTAATTTTATAATAGTTTTTCCGTAGCTAGGCTACGCTGCGTAGCTTAAGATTAAGCTGCGTCTTCTTTGTTGTCTGCAACCGCTTTGACTGCAAGAGCAACGTTGCGCACTGGCGCTTGAAGTACAGAAAGGAGCATAGAAAGAAGTCCTTCGCGGTTTGGAAGAGTTGCAAGAGCAACGATTTCTTCTTTAGATGCGACAGCGCCTTCGATTGCACCACCTTTGATTTCAAGTGCTTCAGCGTTTTTAGCAAAATCGTTCAAGATTTTCGCTGGTGCGATAACATCTTCGTTAGAAAATGCTACTGCAGATGGTCCAACAAATACTGATGCAAGATCTTCAAGACCAGCTTTTTCAGCTGCACGACGCAAGATTGAGTTTTTAATGACTTTATACTCAACTTCGCTTCCACGAAGCTCACGACGAAGAACTGTATCTTGCTCAACTGTCAAACCACGAGCGTCTACAACGACGATAGATGCAGCAGCTTTCATTTTTTCAGCCACTACGTCAACTAGTTCCGCTTTTTTAGCAATAATTGCTTCACTCATTAGTGTGTTCACCTCCGTAATTATTTTGCTTGGGGAATTTTTCCAAAAGAAAAACGCGCCCAAACCTAGACACGAAAGTACAATACGCTTCTTTTTACATGATACGTTTTGTCCTCGGTAGGATCTTTATGAGTCGAGCTCCCCTACTGTCTTAGGCAGTTTTTTCAAACCGTATATAAGTATAGCATAGACAAAAAAAGAATGCAAGATTTTTGCAAACTTTTTTTAAAATTTTTTAAATCTCTACTGTCAAAACTTTGCCTTGCTTAACCACCTGTTCTCCAGCGATATAAACATCGTCAACATCACTGGATTTGACAGCATAAACCAGGTGAGAGAGCATATTTTCCTGAGGTTGAAGATGGATTTTTCCTTGTGGTTGAATGACCAGAAAATCTGCCTGTTTGCCAACTTCTAGGCTTCCTATCTGATTTTCCATTCCTAGAACCTTAGCCCCTTCGATTGTCAGTGCCTTAAGGGCTGTCTCGATAGGGAATTGGCTGGCATCTCCACTCTTCATTTTCTGAAGAAGGGCTGCGGTCCGTCCTTCCTCAAACATATCTAGATTGTTATTGGAAGCAACTGAGTCAGTCGCAATTCCGACTGCTACTCCTGCTTTTTGCAGTTGGATGATTGGAGCGATCCCTGAGGCCAGTTTGAGGTTACTAATAGGATTGTGAGCGATGGCCACTTGAGAGGTTGCCAAACGTTCAATTTCTCTCTCGTTTAATTCGACCCCGTGAGCAAAGACAGACGGATGATCTAAGTAACCTAGTTCTTCTAGAAATGCGAGGGGGCGTTTGCCGTATCGTTTCAGGATAATTCCTGATTCCTCCTTGGTCTCCGCCACATGGATATGGATAGGAATGTCCAGCTCTTTTGCCATATCTAAGCTTGCTTCCAGAAGGTCTCTACTACAACTGTAGGGAGAATGTGGAGCCACCATAACCTTGAAATTTGGGTTTTCATATCCTAAGATTTCCTCTATGATGGCTCGTGTTCTGCTCATAGTCTCAGCAGTTGATTCTGCCTCTGAAGAAAAGAGGGTCGGTGAGAAATAACCACGCATCTTGGAAGCTTTGACTGCCTGATAAATTTGCTCAATCGCCACACCATTGGGATTATACATATCGTTGAAGCTTGTTGTTCCTGACTGGAGCATCTCTGTCAGAGCCTGCTTGACTGCTATTGTAGTCATGTCAGGAGTGAAGTCTGCTTCTGCTGGCCAGATATAGTCATTGAGCCATTCATGGAGATTGCTGTCATCTCGGATCCCTCTCAATCCTGTCATAGCTGAATGGGTATGGCAATTGATCAAACCAGGCATAATCCAGGCTCCCTGATAGTCTATAATCTGCTCGGCTTGATTTAAAATTTCTTGTTTCTCTTGACCGACATAGATGATTTGAGAGTCCTTAACGGCTAAGATACCATCCAAATAAACATGGAAATCTTGGTCACAAGTCACGATATTTAGATGATGATAGACTTTCATTGTTTTCTCCTTCTAAGACCCTAATTTTTTCTAGCTATTGTAACAAAAAAGTCACCCGAAGGCAACTCTTTTTATCCATAAGATTTCAAAATAGAAAGGATTATTCAGAGCTAAAAGCCGCAGCCTTTTGCATTTGGTAATACTTGCCCTTTCTAGCCATGAGATCCTGATGGTTACCATGCTCCACGATGTCACCATCCACCAAGACTAGAATCAGATCCGCATCCTGAATGGTTGACAGGCGGTGGGCGATGATAAAGCTTGTTCGCTCTTTCATGAGTTTGGCAAAGGCATCCTGTACCAGCACTTCTGTCCGCGTATCGATGGAGGAAGTCGCCTCGTCTAAGATGAGAATCTTGGGAATAGCTAGAAAGACACGGGCAATGGTTAAAAGCTGAGCCTGACCGACAGAGAGAGATTCTCCTGCATTTTCCAACTTGGTATTGTATCCCTGTGGCAACTGTTGGATGAAAAAGTCTGCGTTGGCTGCTTTTGCGGCAGCAATCACCTGCTCCCTACTGGCATCAGGATTTCCAAAGGCAATATTGTCATGAATGGTCCCTTGCTTGAGCCAGGTTTCTTGGAGTACCATCCCAAACTGCTGTCTCAATGACGCTCGGGTATAATCATAAATGGATTGCCCATCTAACAAGATATCTCCCGAGTTAATAGGATAAAAACGCATGAGGAGATTGATAAGAGTTGACTTACCAGCACCTGTCGGACCAACGATGGCTACCTTGCTACCAGCTGGGATATCGATAGACAAATCCTTAATCAAGATCCTTTCAGGATTGTATCCAAAAGAAACATGCTTAAAGGAAATGGCTCCCTTAACTTGGTCACTGGTCAAGATTTCCTTACCTGTTTCAACAACCTCAGGACTTTCTAAGACAGCATAGACACGCTCTGCACAAGCTAAAGCACTTTGCAACTCAGCTAAAACAGAAGAAATATCATTAAAGGGCTTGGTGTACTGTTGGACGTAATTCAAAAAAGTCACTAAACGTCCGATGGTCAAGGTGGACCCCATCATGATTCGATAAGCTCCTACTCCAGCAAGAAGAGCATAAATGAGTGCGTTGACAAAGCGAGTTGAAGGATTAACCGTTGATGAATAAAAGATGGCTGACTGAGAATAGCCTGCATAGTTGGCATTAGCCACATGCAGTCTTTGGATAAACTCTGTTTGAGCATTGAAGGACTGGATAATAGTTTGCTGGCTAAGAGACTCTTCAATCAACTGAGTCTGAATTCCTCTCGTCTCCGTTTGCTTCTGGAAGAGGTGATAAGATCTCTTGGCAATAAAGCGTGAAATCACCATGGACAGGGGCGTCAACAGCAAGACCAAGAGGGCCATGAGGAGATGAATTTGGAGCATGGCTAGAATACTAACCAAAATCATCAAAACACCAATGAAAAATTGATTGAAAATCATGGTTAAGCCGGCTGCCAGCTGTTCTATGTCTGTGGTCACACGACTAACCATCTCTCCACTGCCCTGCCGATCCACAAAAGCAATCGGTAACCGATGGAGCTTATGAATGATTCGCTCCCGCAAGTCTCTGGTATAAGAGAAGATTAGACGATTATAAAGAAGAGGATTGGCCCATTGTACCAGTGTATTTCCTATGATCACCAAGATCATCTGGATGAAAATCTGCCAAAAAACTGGTGAAGAACCAGTTACGAGGACCTGGTCAATGACCTGCCCAATCAAGATAGGTAGGTAGATCGATAAAGCAACTTGGGCAATAGTTCCTAGAAAGGCAAGGAAAAGGAGGAAAGGATGGTTTGCTAAATCTATGGCCAAACGTTTGAGCGTCTGGTTTGCGGTTTGTCGTTTCATGCTAGTCCTCCTTTCCATGTTGGGATGCATTGATTTCGCGATAGACTTGGCTAGTCTTCATTAATTCCTCGTGCTTGCCAACAGCTAGTAACTCACCTTTTTCCAAGAGGAGAATCTGGTCAGCCATCTGAAGTGTAGACGTTCGTTGAGAAATCAAGATTAAGCTCGTGTTAGGTAAATTCTCTCGGATAGCTTTCAAGAGTTTGGACTCAGTGATGGTGTCCAGGGCCGAGGTCGCATCATCTAGGATGAGAAATGGAGCTTGTCGCAAGACTGCTCGGGCAATAGATAGCCTTTGTTTTTGTCCACCTGAGAAATTTCGTCCTCCTGCCTCAACTAGGGCATCCAAAAGTCCTTCCTTTTCACTGACAAAATCCTTAGCTTGCGCAATTTCCAAGGCCTGCCAAAGTTCTTGGTCAGACACTTCTCGATTGAAACCTAGAGTCAAGTTGGAACGAATAGTTCCTTTAAAAAGTTCGACTTTTTGAGGTACATAGGCAATCCAAGACCGCCACTGCTCAAGATTACGAGGACTACATCCATCTCGATAAAGGTCAATGCTCCCCTTGTCTGCTGGATAAAGACCAAGTAAGACTTGCACCAAGCTTGATTTACCTGAACCAGTTCCCCCGATGATACCAAGGATCTGCCCTTGATTCATATCAAAGGAAATGTTTCTCAGAGAAGGCTGGGCCGCATCAGGATAGGTAAAGGTTAATTCTTTGACTTGCAAAACACGATCACCGGTAGCTTGCTTTTCTTCTAATTCTGAAAAAATATCTTCTGGAGCTTCGGTAAAAACTTCCTCAATTCGCTTGGCTGAGATATAGGACTGGTTGAGGGAATTGATCAGCATGGCAAGCTTAACCAATTCCACCAAGATTTGCAAGAGATAGTTGATGAGGGCAATGAGGGCACCTTGACTGAGTAAACCTCCTTGAATTGAAATATAGCCCTGCCAGATGATGACGAGAAGAGTTCCATTAACAATCAGATAGGTCAGAGGTGTTAACAAACTAGACCAGAAACCCGTCTTTTCTTGCAATCTAGCATAAACTTGGTTAAGGGTTTGAAAAATCTGTAACTCTCGTTTTTCCTGACCAAAAGCACGAATAACTCGCATGCCTTGTAATTGCTGGCGCGTTTCCTGAACCAGCTGATCCGTTTTCTTTCTGAGACTGCTGTAGAGAGGATTGACCAGTCGAGAGAGACCGACAATGACAATCGTCAAAATGACAACCATAACTAAGAACCAGAAAGTCAGCTCAGCCGAGATGCGATAGGCCATAAAAATGGCTCCAAAAACGATAATAGGCGCTCTCAAAAAGAGGCGCAGGAATTGATTGATACCAGTCTGAATCTGGTAAGTATCCGAAGTCAAGCGAGTCACCAAGCTAGAAGTTGTCAAACGATCTCTGCTGTCCTTGGGTAAGGAAAGAATATGACGATAAAGGTCGTCTGTCAGTTCTTTGGCAAAACCCACCGCTGCCTTGGCTGAGTAAAACTGGGCTACCAAGGCCACTAAAACGCCAATCACTGCAAAGATAAGGAGCAGGCCAATCTGCATCCAAAGGTGCCCTTGATCTCTCTGGGGCAAGGACTGGTCAACAATCCCTGCAATCACCATGGGAACCAAGAGTTCAAAAACAGCTTCTAGCAGCTTGAACAGGGGTGCTAGAATCGACTCTTTGATGTAGGGTTTGAAGTAAGATAGTAAGTGTTTCATAAATCCCTTCTATTCTTATTCTGGAAATGAAGAAAGTGGGAAGCCCCACCCTCTCAGTTTTATTTGTTTAAGTAAGGTAATAGATAGCCATATCCTGCTTTTTCCATCTCATCCTTGGCTATAAAGCGTAAGGAAGCAGAATTAATACAGTAACGGAGGCCACCTAACTCCTGAGGTCCATCTGTGAAAACATGACCCAAGTGAGCATTGCCTGAGCGAGAACGAACCTCGATTCGCTCCATTCCATGGCTCAGGTCCTTGTAATAGTGAATCAACTCCTTAGAAATCGGACGACTAAAACTTGGCCAACCACAACCTGAGGCAAACTTATCCTTAGCAAAAAAGAGTGGCTCCCCTGTCGTGATGTCTACATAAATCCCCTCTTCAAAAGTTTGGTCATAAGCATTACTAAATGGAGCCTCTGTAGCAGCTTCTTGCGTAACACGATAAGACTCTTCAGTTAAGCTTTCCTTTAACACCTCTTGACTAGGCTTTTCATAGTTTGAGGCGTCAATCAATGGCTTCTCAGCATCGGTCACATCGATATGACAATAACCTGAAGGATTTTTCTTGAGATAGTCTTGATGGTAGTCTTCTGCTAATATGTAGTGGCGAAGTTTCTCCACCTCTACTGCAATCTTTCGACCCAGCATGCGCTCCTGCTCCTGCACCACTGTGTAGATAGCTGGCAAGTCTGCTTCATCCTGATAATAGATTCCCGTTCGATATTGGCGACCACAGTCATTCCCCTGCTGGTTAATAGACACTGGATCAATAACACGGAAATAATAAAGCAAAATCTCTCTGAGTGACACAGCTTTCTCATCATAAATTACTTGAACCGTTTCTGCATGGTCTGTTTCCTTGAGCAACTGGTAATTGGTCGTTTCGACTTGGCCATTAGCGTAGCCGACACTGGTTGCTAGCACTCCAGCAATTCGGGAAAAATACTCCTCTAGGCCCCAAAAACAACCACCAGCTAGATAAATTTCTGCCATCTTTATTTCTCCTTTATCAAGTTTTTAAACTAATACTCTTCGAAAATCTCTTCAAAGCACGTCAGCTTACATCTGCAACCTCAAAACAGTATTTTGAGCTAACTTCGTCAGTTTCATCTATAACCTCAAAACCATGTTTTGAGCAACCTGCGGCTAGCTTCCTAGTTTGCTCTTTGATTTTCATTGAGTATAAACTTCTTTTCAAAAAAAGGATAGGAAGCCCTTTAATCAAGACTTTCCCCATCCTATCTTCTATTTCTTTACTTTGTTTCGACACGGACACCTTGCGTATCAACTTTCAAGTCATGCAGTTTGCCTTTGAAAGGTTGCTTTTGCAATTCTGCCTTAATAGCCGGCATCTTGTCATGAGAGGCCAAGACCATCACTGTTGGTCCGGCACCAGAAAGGTAGGTCGCATAGGCACCATTCTCTTTGGCTACTTGCTTAATCGTCGCAAATTCACGGACCAGACTTTGACGATAGCGCTCATGGAAGAGGTCCCCCTCGATTGCTTGACCAGCTGTCACCATATCTCCTGCTAACAAGGCTGCAACGGCCACATTGGCGATCGAACTAGCTGAAACAGCTTCCTTGTAGGACAATTTCTTAGGAAGGACACCACGGCTGTCTCGGGTACGCAATTCATAGTTGGGAATATAAGCTAGAAAATCACACTCTGGGAAGTCAGCCACAATCGCTGAAACATTTCCTTCAACAGAACTTGCAATAACGAGATTGCCGTAAATTGCTGGAGCTACATTGTCAGGATGTCCTTCAATCTTGGTAGCCAACTGCAATTTGTCGTGGTTAGATAAGTTGAGGTTGCCTAATTGGTTGGCTAGTTCAATCCCAGCAACGATAACCGAGCTAGAAGAACCCAAACCACGCGCCAAGGGAACATCACTGGTCATTTTCAAGCGTCTTGGTTGCAAGTCCGGCGCAATTTGCAAGGCAATCTTAAGCAAAAGATTACGCTCGTCATGGGGAATCCATTTGCCAATCTGGTGTTCAATCAACCACTCATCTCGTTCTTCACAGACCTCAATTTGAAGATACTTGGTTACAGCTACACCGACCGAATCAAAACCTGGCCCGATATTGGCACTGGTTGCAGGTACAATAATCTTCATCCTATTCTCCTAACACCTTGAAGGTATTCAAGAGGTCAAATTCTGAAGCTTTGGCCAACTCAGCTGAAACATTCTCAAGCTGTGCTTTATTAATCTTATGAGTGATAATCACTACACGCGCTTTGTCACCCTCTTTGCCATCTTGGAGGATTTGCTTGAAGGAAATATCTTGAGCGTTGAAAATCTCAGCCAATTTCAAGACCTGACCTTTTGAGTCTGGTGCCAAGATTGAGAAATAGTAGTTTGCTTTAACATCTTCAGGATTTGCCAAGACCAAATCACGGCTGTATTCGTTGAAGTCTTTACCAATGGTACCATCATTCAAGCGACGAACGATACGGACAATATCTGCTACAACACTTGTCGCAGTTGGTTTTTGACCCGCACCTGGTCCGTAGTACATCGATTCACCAATGCCTATAGACTTCACAAAGACTGCGTTCATTACCCCATTCACACTGGCAAGTGGATGTGCTTTAGGAAGGAAAGTTGGAGTCACTTCTGCAGCAATACCTGAAGGAGTTTCCTCGATAGAACCAACCAATTTCACTACATAGCCAAGGTCTTGGGCTACAGCTACGTCTTCTGGTGTGATGTTACGGATTCCCTTGTGGGCTACATCGTCAAAGGCAACCTTCATACCAAAAGCAAACTGGCTCAAAATCACCATCTTGTAGGCTGCATCAATCCCATCAACGTCATTTGTAGGGTCGCTTTCTGCAAATCCAAGTCTTTGCGCTTCAGCCAGAGCATCATCGTAAGACCAGCCTTCTTCCACCATCTTGGTCATCATGAAGTTGGAAGTTCCATTAACAACGCCAAGAACGCGCGTAATTTTGTCAGAAGCCAATGAATTTGCTAGAGTGCGAAGAATTGGAATCCCACCAGCTACAGCTGCTTCGTAGTAAAGTGCTACATTATGCTCTTTAGCGATTTCTAGCAATTCTGCACCATGGACAGCCAAAAGGTCCTTGTTGGCAGTAACAACGTGTTTCCCAGCTTCTAAGGCACGAGTGATAAAGGTTTTAGCTGGTTCGATACGCCCCATCAATTCCACTACGATTGTAATGCCCTTGTCTGCTAAAATATCATCTACATTGGTTACAAAGTTAAAGTCATTTCCTGCTGCAAGCAAGCGGTTCTTTTCATCTTCATCCTTGACCAATACCTTGGCTACTTCAATCTCAGAATGAGCTGACTGAACGATTTTTTCTCCATTTTCCTTTAGGAGGAATGGCACACCACTTGCCACGGTACCAAATCCAAGTAAAGCAATTTTAACTGTCATGTTTGTCTCCTAGAAATTTTCTGATATAGCCATTATAACAGAATTTTATGAAAATTCCTATTATAGTAAATCACTATTTCGGTCTAGAAAAGAAAAAACGAATCCCATGATTCGTCTTTCTTGATAAATGAAAATTGATTTTGAAAATTATGAACGAATCTTTTGAAGACCGAACACAGCGTCGTGATTGATCAAGATGTGACCATACTCTTGTAAGACCGAACGGCTGATGTCACTGTCGTCAGCAAATTCACGCATACGAGCCAAGAGCCAGGCTGGATATGGACTAGGATGATTCTCCACATCAACTAAGATTGTCAAATAGTAGTACCCATTCATCTTATAGAGTTCAGATGTTTCCATCTGGTAGTTAACCGTCTTTGCAAAAGCAACCAAGTCAGCAAGGCTTGAAAAGCGCAGGATATAGTAGATATAAGGTTCTTTCTTATTCTCAGTCTCCTTGTTCGCTTGCTCCAACTCCTCTTCCTTAGCCTCGACCTGTTCTAGTGATTGGATGGCCTCTATATCATCCTTGGTCTTTTCTGCGATACTTTTTTCCAAGGTTTTGAGAAATTCGTCTGGTGACATTTGGGCCAACTCTTCCATATCAGGTAGGTCCGTCAAATCTTCAAAATCCAGATTCTGGTCAATCTTGGACTTGGTCACAAAGACATCGACCTTATCTGGTTTTGGCGTCACACGGAAACTCAGCATGCCACTATCCAAGAAATTGTCTGGCATCTCTAATTCATCTAAAATAGCATAGAAAAACTCTTCTGTTTTTTCCTGAGGAACGAGAAAGTCTGCAATCTCCATTCCACGATCCATCAAATCATCTAAAGTCATCGTGATTTTCAGTGTTGTATCACTAATTTGTTTCATCTTCATATCTAGTAACCTCATACTTTCAGTCTATCTATTATACTAGATTTTTACGATTTTATCAAAAGAATGAAGCGAGAATGTGATATAATACTAGAGATGATTTTAGATTTAAGAAAGAAAGTTCAATGAAAAATATAAAAGTCAATGCCTTGGCCAGCTTGCTGGTCAATATTCTCAATATCGTTTTTCCACTGATAACCAATCCTTATCTGACGCGGATTCTCAGCAAATCCAATTACGGTTATTTCAATACAGCCAATACCTGGGCAAGTTTCGTTATTCCACTAGCTGCCTTTGGAATATACAACTACGGGATTCGAGCTATTAGTAAGGTCAAGGATGACAAGAATAAAATCAACTACGTCTTTTCTAAGTTGTTTTATATCTCGGTTTTCACCTCTCTCCTGACGACAGGTATCTACTTCCTCATTATCTTCTTTGACACCAGCATTGAGAATCTGAAAGTCCTCTACTACATCCTAGGGGCCCAAGCACTCTTCCAATTTCTCAATATCGAATGGATGAACGAGGCTTATGAAAACTATGCCTTCATCCTCTACAAAACATTAATTATTCGAATTACCATGCTGGTCGCTATCTTCGCCTTTGTTAAAACGGCAGATGATATCGTTCCTTATGCTATCGTTATGACAGCGACCACTATCCTCAACTACCTGCTCAGTTTTCTTTGGATTAAGAGAGAAGTTTCTTTTGTTAAAATTGGATTCGTCGAATTAGTCAAAGCTTCTAAACCGCTCTTCACTATGCTTCTCTTAGCAAACGCTAATATGCTTTACACCTTGCTAGATAGAATGTTTATCACCAAGGGACCAGATGAAAACTATATTTCTTATTATACAATTGCCTATAGTATCGTCATGTTGATTGCCAGTGTCTTGAGTGGAGCTATCAACGTCAGTATTCCACGCCTTGGCTACTATCTCGGTAAAAAGGATTACAAGTCCTATAATTATCTCGTGAATCAAGCGGCATCCTTATTCTATTTCCTTATGGTTCCAACTAGTATCGGGATTATGATATTGGGACGGTACGCAACTGTTATTTATTCTTCTGAAAAATATCTTGAAGCGGGTATCGTAACTAGCGTCTTCGCTTTTCGTACCATCATTTGGGCTATTGAGTTGATTCTTGGTAAACAGATTATCTTTATCAACGACCATGAAAATCGCTTAACAGCCTTCTACTTCCTTGGTGGTGGTGCCAATATACTATTAAATAGCATCTTGTATTTCAATAATATTTTTGCACCTGAGTATTACATCGCTACGACCATTATCGCAGAAACTATCGTCGTTTTACTTGAAATTCATTTTATCAAGAAACACCAACTGATTAGTTTAAAAGAAATTTTTATAACCTTAACACGTTATAGCCTCATATCCCTTGGTTTTATCCCAATCTTCTATATTTTCAAGATGATTTTCCAAATCAATTCCTACACAGTAAACTTTAATATGATTCTCATGGTTCTTTCTACCGTGGCAACTTGTGGTATCTATTACCTCTTGACCCTCTTTATTACCAAAGACAAAACACTCCACTATGCACTGAACCTTTTACTTGCTAAATTAAAACGAAATTAAAAAAATCCCCTACTGATAAATTAGTTGCCAGTAGGGGATTTCTTCTTTATTCGTTTTCTTTCTTTTCAGAAGCGTTGGCTTCTAGATTTGAATCTTGTTTAGGTTGTTCAACAATAGAGGAATTAGCTTCTTGTTTCTGTTCTGGCTTGACTGCATCGCTATTTACAGCAGCAACAGCCTGTTTCCAGATTCCTTCTTCGTTTACTTTGTAACCATCAGGTGTTGTTGCGTTCTTCAACAAAGAACCATTAGCTTGGAAATAGTACCAATTACCATCAAGCTGTTTCCAACCCGTTTGCATAGCTCCTGATTCATCAAAGTAATAATGATCACCATTTACTTTATGAAGGCCAACCAACATGATGCCATCTTCAGGATTTAGATAATACCAGACGCCTTTGTCTTTTATCCAACCAGTTTTCATGGCTCCATTTGATTCAAAGTAACGGTAATGATTATCAAACCATTTCCAGCCTGTTTGCATGGCACCAGATTTGCTAAAGTAATATTGCTTACCATCTACTTGATGGAGGCCGACTAACATAACGCCTTCCTTACCTTCAAGATAATACCAGGCATCACCATCTTTCAACCAACCAGTTTGGAGTGCGCCAGACGTAGCGTAATAATGCCAAGAATCATTTGACCACTGCCATCCAACTTGCATAGTACCTGCAGAGCTGAAGAAATAGTTCTTACCGTCAATCTCTTTAGATCCTACAGCCATAATACCAGTTTCTGGATCCAAATAATACCATGATTCTTTATCTTTCAACCAACCAGTTTTCATAGCACCTGAGTTCGTATAGAAGTACCAGCTATTGTCTTGCCACTTCCAGCCAGTCTGCATGGCACCACTAGCATTCAAATAGTAACGAACACCATTTATATCTTGTCTGCCAGTTAACATGATGCCATCTTTATCCAGATAATACCATGTTTCCTGATCCTTGACCCAGCCGGTTTTCATAGCTCCAGAACTTGCAAAATAGTTCCAGTGACCATCAACAAATGCCCAGCCAGTTTGCATGATACCTTCTTGATTAAAGTAGTATGTGCTTCCATTGATATTCTTTTTACCGATGGTCTTTAGCCCATCCTCATCATAGAAATACCAATTTGAATCAATCTTTTGCCATGTTGAAGGCTTACCTGCTGTTTGGAGTGCACCACTTTCGCTAAAGAACATCTTCTTGCCATTATAAACTTGGTGTCCTGTTAGCATCTTCCCATCTGCCGCAAAGAGATACTTTTTCCCTCCAATTTCAGAGAGCTCGCTAAATCGTCTAGCACCATTTGATTGGATATAATACCAAGAGTCATCTAGTTTGAACCAACCACCAGTTTGCATTTTACCATTTTGGTTCAGATAGTAATCATTCCCTTTGGCATTTTCTCCCCAGTCGTCGTTAAGGTGAAGCCAGCGACCTGCTTGCATTTGTCCTTTTCCATTAAAGAAATAAGTGGCTCCGCCAATCTCTCTCCAGCCGATAGCCATTTCTCCGTCAGTCAAACGATATTTCCAATAACCATCTTCTTGATACCATTTTTCGTCAACTACAGGGATATTAGGGAAGGTATTTGAAACATTTGCAAATCCTTTATCGCTAATATCAAAAACGGTAGCGTCTTGAGTTTGGCTAGCAGCATGAAGAACCTGAATATTTTTCTTCTGAAGGTATTCTCTGGTTGAAGCAACATTAATATCTCCACCAGTTGTCTGAATAATCATTTTTGGTGATAAGTTTTCAAGGAAATTAATCGTATTTGAAATTGTCGCATCATAATGGTGGTTCCATTTCATCATATCAACCTTGCCGATAACTGGACCTAACTTATCTTCTGCTCCTTCGGCATTATCCAAATCTCCTCCAAGATAGATTCTCTTTCCTGCCACAGTCACTACTGAAACAATGGAGTTGGAGTTATCATCTCGAACTTTTTTCAGATTCCCGTCAGCATCATATTCATTCTTATAGTTGTAGAGTTGGATATCCATATCACCTAATTTTAGGTGGCTATCCTCATCTGAAATATTCTGGATAAGAGTAACTCCTCGTTTTTGAGCTGCTCTCAAAGCATTATCATAATTGAAAAGATTATCCCATAGTCCCCAGTTTGCTGTGATCCGATCATCTGAATATTTTTTCAAATAAAACTTACCGACTTGATATCGATTGAGTATTTCGTCCGCTCCACCAATATGGTCACTATGAACATGAGTTCCTATAATAAAATCTAATTTTTTTACACCTATTTGATCCAAGTGGCGAATCAATCGATCCTCCAATACTTGATAATTTCTCATGGAAATTCCCCAGCGGCTTGGATAGCGTGGATCACTCCCATCAGGAAAATCATAGTCTTCTCCCATATCAATCAAAGCATAGTGACCATTGCTTTCCAGAAGGATAGCGTCACTCCCAGATTTTGCTTTAGTATTTATGAAATGGATACGATTGCCCGAACCTGCAGAGATGGTATCTGCATCTACTCCTTGCGATAACTGAATCAATAATAGAAAGAATGCGAGAACACTATATCTAATTGATTTTAATAACCATTTATTTTTCACCTTGAAAACTCCTTTATCTTAACAATAAGCAACTTTGACTAATCTAATCAATCCAGTAGTTTTTATCCCCTCCTGGGACTTGTTGCTCAATAGGCGGTGGAGTCATATAGTTTTCTCCAAATTCGTAGACAAGTATTTCATGGTATTTTCTCGGAACCTTGACCACAATGTTTTCATAAGGCATATCAATCAAATCATAGAGCCATTCTTTTTTTATACCATTTGGATAATAAGGGTCATAGATAGTACAAGTAAGATCTGTTGCTTGATCTACACTATACTTCAAAGCAAGGCTCTCTAATTTTTGATTCCATAGCTGTGGGGAAGTTAAGCGGAAAATAGCTGATCCCATATAACGAGGGAGGTTTTTAAGTCCACCATTCTCAGACTTGATCCCTTTAAAATTCAAAGAAGAAAGGCGAATGAAATATTTGTAGAGCTTCATTTTTTTACGGTCACTTTCCTCTGTGACGACACCATCATATGGAAAAATGTCAACGCAAGTTCCCAATACGACCGTTGGGTCTACGAGGTTAGCATCTCGACGAGTCCTTACATCATAGACTCTCATATAACTGTATGGATATCCCTTTGTTTCTCTGAATGAAATCAATTTGTAGTAGGGATGATTTTCATTTTGTAAAACCTTGTACAGTTTTTCAAATTCATCACGCGCCAAGGAAATATCTGTATCATCATCCCAAGGGATAAATCCTTTATGGCGTACAGCTCCTAGTAAGGTTCCAAAATCAATAAAGTATTTGATTTGATGTTGTTCACAAAGATCATGTAGATACTTTAAAATATCCAATTCTACTTGCTTTATTTCTTCAAGAGTTAAAGTTCTTTCAGACATAGGTTCTTTTCTCCTAAATTTGACTATATTTTTAAACGTTTCTTAATCCCAATCCCGTCATTTAGACCTTTTAACAATCTTCCATAATTTAAAATCATGATGAGATACTCTTTGTTCAACCGGTGGCAATTGCATATAGTCTCCGTAGTCTGAGGTCAAAATTTCATGATAATTTTTCGGAATGGTAAATTCCTTACCTTCAAATATTCCAGTAGTAACTTGTTCCAGCCATTCACGTCTCCACACTGGTTTGTTCATATCCTTGTAGATAAGATAATCCACTTGCTCATAATCTGAGACTTTACGGGATTTTGCAAGCTCTTCAATCTGGGCAACGTATTTGTTCGTATTGGTGAAATAGAAAATAATAACTGACACATAGCGTAGCAGCGAATTCAGTACACTTTTCGTATTGGTAATGCCTTTAAAGGTGTAGCAACTCAATTGACGTTTCTTTATCAGTTTCGTCATCTTGTTTTTAAATTCTACGTCATCCTCGTAGCCATCTACAGGGAAAATATCTACATAGATTCCCATATTCGAATCGATGCGAACATCTTCTTCTAGCAAGTAAGTATGGTTATCCTGCACTTTCATGAAGGGATAGACATAGTTGAGATTATTTTTATAAGACATGACCTCGTAACGTTCATCAGGGTTAGCGATAAGGTAGTCTTGCAATTTTTCATAATCTTCTCGTAACATGCAGATATCCATGTCATCATCCCAAGGGATAAATCCTTGATGGCGAACAGCACCAATTAGACTTCCATATGCTAAGAAATACTTGACTCCAATTTTCTGACAAACTTCATGAATATACTCCATGATTCCAAGTTCCATCTCTTGAATTTCATTGACATCTGTTACTTCTTGGTACCGAACTCCTTCATCCCGTTTGCAGACTACGAGTCCATAGCCAATTGCTAGCCAGAAGATGATATTAATAAAGTTGGTTGAATACATAATCTGACTTTCAAATAATTGACCAAACAAGATACCAAAGAATAGGATCATGATCAATTTATCAGTATTTTTCGTGGAAACAATCAAATACGTTAAAAAGCGCTTGATGACATAAGCCAGTACAAGAAGGAAGGATACCAAACCTAGAACTCCCGAACTGACAAATATGGTCACAAAAATGTTATGAAAATTCCCACCGATAAGGGAGTTTTGAATCTCAAATTTACTGAAATATTCTGCGTAATAATCTGGAACGTTTCGTACACCATAACCAAAAATTGGTTTGGCACTTCCCATCTTGATGGCATTTTTCCAGATATAGGTTCTACCACTTGGTGTTGTTTCAATCAGATGGAGCTCACCGTTCTTCTTAGTGACAGACGAATCTGTCTCAGCATAGGATTGTCCTTTGTTTAAATCTAAGACAGTCGCAGTTTCAGATGAGATATAGATTGAAGTTACATAGCTTAATCCAATATTAGTTGCAGTAATCAGCAAACCAGCAACTATAAAAGTGAGGAATCGTTTAACGATACTTCCTCTAGTAGCAAAGAAACTATAGAGTCCAATCATGAGAAGTAAAGAAAGTAAGGCTCCTCGACTTTGCATCGTTGCGAAGTAAACGAATTGAATCACATTGTTCAGTTTAAGATAAACAGAATATTTACTTCCTTTATGGATCAAATACATAGCCAAAATAATGCTAATGTATGAAAATATCGCACTAGCATTTGGATTGACAATCCCCCACAGACGGCCATTCATGACACCATAGTAATAAGATTGTTCGCCAATCTTAAATAGGATAAGGACTCTGCTTACCAATAAACCAAACGCAAAAATTGCTGAAGAAAAAGATACAATTTGAACCGTATAGGCAATCCAGTCAAATAATTTTTTAAGTTGCCCTGATTGTAACATGGTAAATAATAAAACATAAGTTACCATGAAGAGGATTTCAATCACATTTCCAATCAGATGTCCAGAGCGATTGAAAATAGCTGATAGCAGATGACTTCCAGCTAAGAGTCCAAATAAGGATAGAAATTTGCGATCTGCTGTGATTTCTTTCCACTTAAACAATAAGGTATAGCAAATATAAAGCACTACAATCGCTGACAATCCCTTGTAGAGGGGATTTGCTATCTTATAAACCAGTGAACTCATACTTAAAATCGAAATGAAAACAAATAGATACGCAATCCATAGTTTTGATTTTTCAAAGTATTCATCCATTTTTGAAAAATTCATTTTCAACTCCTTCTCATGATATTAGTTTTTTAATCCAACAATTTTCTTATATAGCCATGGAGAAATGACAAGTGAAAGGATCGCTACCTTGCGAAAAGTGGTGAAATAAGCATCTTTCCATATTTCGCGTCGATGCTGAACAATCCAAGTCCTCAGCTCGGCTTTCTCCTTTTGATACTCTTCACGTGAAGTAAAGATAATTTTATCGTAAACTGTGATGTACGACCAACATTCTCTGTTTATTAATTCGTATTTCAAATTAGGAAAGGCTTGTGAAACTTGAGCAATTATTTGCTGATAAACTTCTATTGTGTCAAATACATATCGATTAACAGATGTTGTTGCACTTCCCTCACGATGATCATAATAATAAACAGGTTTGTCAATAAAGACGCAACTACATCTTGTCTTTAGTAGCAATTCAGTTAAAAATAAGGCATCTTCAGCTAGGTGATAATTTGTATTAAACTTTTCATCCGCAAGCAGGTCTCTCTTAAACAGTTTTGCAACTGGAAAAAATGACGTTCTGGTAGTCATCAGTAGTTCCTTCATGGTTTCTTCTGTTGACCAGAGTTCTGTTTTTCCAGAATGTGAAGGTATATCAGTTACAATGCCGTTTTTGATATGGTGCAGAGGAGCAATTGCAAAGCCTACATTCACCCCTTCAACTGCACTTGCTAAAGTAGCTAGGTAATCCTGGGTAACGAAATCATCGCTATCAATAAAGGTAACCCAAGAACCCGTCGCTAGCTGAATTCCCATATTTCTAGCATTTGAAACACCAGAATTTTCGATATGATAAACCTTGATATTCTCATACTGAGATGCTAAGTGATCACAGATCTGTCCACTAGAATCAGTAGAACCATCGTTGATTAGGATTAACTCAAAATGGGCATAAGTCTGTTGAAGAATCGACTCCACACATCGCTCCAGATAGGCTTCTACATTGTAGACCGGAACGATAACGCTTATTTTTTCTCCCATCATGCTCCATATTCTCCCTTGTACTCTGTGTAGCTCTTGTCCATGTCTGCTATAATAGCATCATGATGCGGTACTTGCTTGTCTGCTGGTGGCGGTGTCATATAGTCCCCAAAAGCAGTGCTGAGATAGGCATCATAGCCGACTGGGATGGGCATCTCAGTTCCTTCAAATGGCAAGAAAAGATTGTCCTCAAAGGATGCGATTGGGTATTTGTTTCGCATGTAGCCGGGACCTGAGCATAATTCCGTAATTCCATCGCTCTCAGCCAGACCATACTTGGTCATTTCTTTTTCAGCTTTTTTCCAAATGCGATAACGTAGAGATTTTGGAGTCAGGCCGAGTAAGATACGACTTCCCCATTTCATGACTGCACCATGCTTTTCTGGGATAGTTTGCGCACAAAAGAGTGAATAAATCAGGGCCCAACGAACCTGCTTCTTACGCTCAGCTGGTTTTTTAGGATAATAATCTAAAGGTAAAACATCCAAGGCCAAACCGTGTGGCAAATCCAAATCCTTCTGATAAGGCTTGATACAAGTGGTTTCCTTATCACGAATGGTAATAAAAAGGTTACGGTCTACAAAATCTTTGTTACTCTTTGACAAGAAATAACGCTCGTCTGCATAACGTGGCCACAGTTCTGCTAATTTTTCATAGTCTTCACGTGGCATGAAAAAGTCTAAATCATCATCCCAAGGAATGAAACCTTTGTTACGAAGGGCACCAATAGCTCCTCCTCCACAGAGATAGCACAACAAATCATGTTCTTTACAAAATGCGACGAAATATTCAGCCATTTCCAGACTACGAGCCTGAATCGCTTTCAAATCACTCATGTCTCTCCTCTTCTGTCCAATAACGAGTTATATCATTTTATTATACCATAAAAAAGCCCTAAAAATCCATCAGATACTAAGAAAAATCAAAGCCTAAACCACTTTTTTACTGGTGATTCAAACTTTGATTTTTTTATAGCATTCTATCTCATTCCCATTTGGGCGAGTTTGGTCTGGTATTTATTTTGATCGACCAGAAGACCTTGTCCGCCGTAGATATCATAAGCATCTACCCAGTCACCAAGTTCTGGAACGGTAAGTCTTTCAATGCCATTTTGAGCACCTTCTAGGACAGATAAGCCATTGGTCAACAAGAAGCTATATGGTAGATTTGTTGAAGTCATTCCAAAGACTTTTCCAAGTGCCTCTGATCCCGTAAAGAGCTTGGTTGGATCTTTGATTTGCTCAAGAACTGCTGACATGACTTGTTGCTGACGTTTGGTACGGCCATAGTCTCCCTCATCATCATCACGGAAGCGAGCATAGTTCAGCAAGGTGGAGCCATTCATCTGCTGTTTTCCAACTTTAATGGTTTGAGTTGGGGACTCTGTCTCTGTTGCATGAAGGTCATCTCCAACTGTCGCTTCTGTTAAAGGTTGACCATTCAATGTTGAGAATTGGGCATCAATCGTTACTCCGTCAGGGAAGAGGGTATCAATAGCTGTTGCAAAGGCCTGGAAGTCGACCAGGGCATAGTACTTAATATCCAAATCAAAGTTGTCTTTTAGAACCTTGCGGACCATTTCAGCCCCCTTTTGCCCTTCTTGTTCCCCAAGTTCATAAGCAACATTTAGTTTGTTATCCGTCTGTTTCTGGCCATTTACAATCTTACTATACCCGTCGATATAAACTAAATTGTCACGCATAAAGCTGACTAGTTTAATCTTCTTATCCGATCCACTGACATTCAGTACCATGATCGTGTCAGTACGGGTTTCCGCACTATTTTGACCGATACGGCCATCTGTCCCCATGACTAGGATATTCACACCATCTTTGGTATCCTGACCGTTAAAGACCTCTACTTGAGCTGCCTTGGCGTAAGCTGGTTTATTTGTTGGATTGGCTGCTGACTGGAACCCTCGAAGAAACATGAAAATCATCCCTGCAAGCACACAAGTAATCAACAGCAGGAACCAAGTCAGTATTCGTTTGAAGCGAATTCTTCTTTTTTTCTTTTTGACTTCAGGTTGAGGAGTTACCTTTTCACGTTTCTTAGATCGACTTCTACTGCCATAAGTCGGAAGATCAATATCTCTACCCCAAGATTCTTCTTTTTCTTCTTGGTAGAAATGGTGAACTTCCGACTTGGGACCTGCCATTTTCTGTTGCAGATAATCAAACTCCCTCCGTTCACGGTCGTTGAGGTAATGAATATTTTTGAAGAGATAGTCATAACGTAACTGCTCGTGATGACTTAAAGGATTTTCTTTGCTCATTGACTCTCCTTTTCTATATCAGTTATGGTAAAAATCGGGTAGGTTCCCAGGATCTTGTGCTGGATTCCAATAGCTTCTAGTTCTTGTCTTGCAAAATGAACCAGTTCTTTGTCACTATAGTCTACATCGATAATGAAAAAGTATTCTCCCAAGGCTGTTTTAAGGGGGCGACTTTCAATCTTTGTTAAGTCAATCCCTCTCCAAGCAAAGGTCGAAAGTGCCTTGTAAAGAGCACCAGGTAGGTTGTCTGGTAAGGTCAAGGCCAAACTCATTTTTTCAGCTTGTGAGTTCAAAGGAATCTTCGGTATCTCTGCCCCTAACACCCAAAAACGTGTGAAATTGGCTTCCATTTCCTGAATATCCTCTGCAATCAATTCCAAGCCATATTCTTCAGCTGAACTTCTAGGAGCAATGGCTGCATAAGGCTGATCTGGATGTTCCGAAATAAAGCGGGCCGCATAGGCGGTACTGGCGGTTACCTCGATTTTAGCCTCTGGATAGTGTTTGTCGATGAATTTCTTTCCTTGAGCCAGAGCCTGAGGATGAGAAAAAATTTTCTCAATTTTTGACTGACCTGGAACCACCATCAACTGCTGGTGAATGGGCTGAACGATTTCTGCAACTGCTTGGATGCGAGCCTGGTGAAAAAGGTAATCCAAACTTTCATGGACACTACCTTCAATGGAGTTTTCAACTGGTACCACAGAATAGTCCACCAAGCCCTGTTCATAGGCCTTGATGACATCTGTGATATTGGCAAAAGCCTGCAATTTCTCTTTGGGAAAAGCTGTCTGCACAACATGATGCGAAAAAGATCCCTTGGGACCTAGATAGGCAATTTTCATCTCAGTTCCTCTATAATTTCCTCTGGGCTTAACTTGGTCACATCTAGAACCCGACTGGCTACTTCCTCATACCAAGCTTGTCTTTCATGGAAAATAGCTGCTAGTTCTTCCTTACTTTTGTTAAGAAAGAGCGGGCGCTGATTGTCCTTATCAGCTGCGATACGTTGGTAGAGGGTTTCAAAATCTGCTTTTAGGTAGATGTTATCAGGATTGGTTTTAAGCAAGTCACGATTTCGCTGAGAAATGACAACCCCTCCGCCAGTTGACACAACTCGGTCAGTTTTTAGTAAGTCAGCTAGGACTTCTGACTCTACTTGGCGAAAGGCCACTTCTCCTTTTTCAGCGAAGAAATCCGCAATGGACATGCCCAAATGTTCCTCAATTAAGGTATCCATATCGATGTAGTCTGGGTCCAAGCCTCTAGCGATTGTCGACTTGCCTGCCCCCATAAATCCAAGTAATACCTTAGCCATGAATCAAGCTCTCCAAATCATCAAAGAAGCTAGGATAGCTGGTATTGATGGCTTCAGCACGGTCAAGTTCCACTTCTCCATCCGCAACCAAGAGGGCTGCAATAGCTGTCATCATTCCAATTCGGTGATCACCAAACGTATTGACTCTAGCGCCATGAAGGGCTGATTTCCCTTTGATAATCATCCCGTCTGCTGTAGGAGTGATGTCCGCTCCCATGCTATTTAAGGCATCTGCCACCACTTGAATGCGGTCGGTTTCCTTTACCTTGAGTTCCTCAGCATCCTTAATGACCGTTACACCTTGCGCTTGGGTCGCTAGAAGGGCAATAATAGGCAATTCATCAATCAAGCGTGGAATCAAGGATCCACCTATCTCCGTTCCTTTGAGGTCTGAAGATTCGACAGTCAGTGTTGCTGATTTAGCGACAGGATCGATTTCAATTATTTCTAGTTTTCCACCCATGGCGCGAATGACATCAATAATACCAGTACGAGTTTCATTGATGCCCACATTCTGCAGTACTACACGAGAGTTTGGAACAATCAAACCAGCGACCAACCAAAAGGCTGCACTGGAAATATCTCCTGGAACAACTACCTTTTGTCCGATCAGTTTTTGTGGTCCTTGAACTGTGATTTTCTTGCCTTCTACACTTAAATGGCCACCAAATTGTTGCAACATATCTTCGGTGTGGTTACGAGTACATTCTTTCTCGATAATAACGGACTCCCCCTGAGCCTGCAAGGCTGCAAATATCAAGGCAGACTTGACTTGAGCAGAGGCAATTGGCAACTCATAGTGAATCGGTTTTAAATTTTTCGTCCCTTTTAAGCGAAGAGGGGGCAGGTCTCGCTCCGTTTGCCCCGAAATGCTAACCCCCATTTTTTTCAATGGAATCGTCACACGATCCATAGGACGTTTAGAAAGACTGTCGTCTCCGAACATCTCTACTTCGAAGTCTGCACCAGCAAGGACACCTGAAATCAGGCGAATCGAGGTGCCAGAATTCCCCATATCCAAGGCATTTTGTGGCGCTTTTAAGCCATCCATGCCAACACCTTGAATGGTGATAACCCCATCTTTATCCTCAATTTCTACACCAAGATCACGAAAAACCTGCATGGTTGAAAGCACATCCTCTCCACGCAGAATATCATAAACCTTAGTCTCGCCCTCAGCCAAACTTCCAAAAATAATCGAACGATGGCTGATAGACTTGTCACCTGGAACTCGGATACTGCCATGTAAGTGGCGAATGTTTGTTTTTAGTTTCATAGTTGACCTCATACTTGCAATACTTTTTCTTATTTTATCACAAAAAAGCCAGAAATTCCTGAAATTTCTGGCTTTTATACAGATAAAATACTATTTCAATAATTCTGAAACAGGTTCAAAGACAATTTTCTCAATGTCCGAAAGGTAAATGGACAATTGTTGCTGTTTGGCAAAGAAATCTGACAAAAGAGCGTTCTCTTGGATTTGCTTACTGAAAGACTGCATCTTTTCTTGGAAAGAGGCGTCTGGCATTTGTCCCGTTTGCGCCATGACTTGGATTTCTTGTTGGAAAGCAAGGTAGTCTGCAAAAATCTTGCTAGCTTGTTCATCAGCTTGGATGGCATCTTTTGCTACCTTGACCGCCTTGTATTCTGGTAATTCGCGTAACCCGCGGCTAAGTTCATTTGCACTATCGTAAATATTTGACATGATTTTCTCCTTATTTGATGACGACTGTATAGTCCGTATTTTCTGTAATTAAGCGTTCAGCTCGTTCTAAATCTTGAGCATTTTTAAAGGAAATTTGTAGAATACCGTGAACATCTTCACGGTTTTCTTCGTTGATGTGGATATTAACCAAAGAAGTCCCACGTAGCAATTCCAAAATTCGCAAGATGACATCTTCTTCATCGGGAACATCGACATAGAGGTCGTAAGAGCTATCCACACCACCACGCTTATGGATTTCCATAGCTTGTCGTTGCGCACGCGCTTGGTTGAAAAAGTTCCAGATTTGCTCTTCATCTCCCCTGCTGATGGCCTGACCAATCGCTTCCAAGCGCTCCTTGAAATCCGCAATTCGATCTAGAATAGTCTCACGATTGGACAAGAGAATGGAAGTCCACATACCTGGCTCGCTTTCCGCAATCCGAGTCATATCTCGAAAACCACCCGCCGCAAAGCGTCTTGCCATCTCATGTTCTTGAGCATAAACTGCTGTCTGCTCCATGAGACCTGATGCCAAGATATGGGGAAAATGGCTAATCTGTGAAGTTACTCGATCGTGCTCCTTGGCATCAATTTCAATGAAACGAGCATGGAGACCTGAAAGTAGGTCCTTCATTTCCTCAAGCGTGTCTGAACTAGTCAAACTAGATGGAGTAAAGATATAGTAGGCATTTTCAAAGAGATTAACATCGGCAGAGGCAGCTCCTGTCTTGTGGCTACCAGCCATGGGATGGGCCCCGACAAAGCGGACAGGCTTGCCAACCAAATACTGCTCCGCCACATCTACAATGGCTGACTTGGTTGAGCCTGCATCTGAGATAATGATGCCTTCCTTCAAGTCTAAGTTTGCCAGCTCCTTAATAAAAGCAATGGTCTGTTTGATTGGCAAGGTCAGAATGATAACATCTGCTAGAGGAGCGAAACTAGCAAAATCATCCGTCGCACGGTCAATCATCCCCCGCTCCAAGGCAATATCTCTAGAAGCCTGACTGCGATTATAACCTAGAATTTCATAATCAGGATGATCGCGTTTGATACCAAGCGCCATCGAGGCACCAATCAAACCGAGACCTGCGATATAGATGGTTTTTGCCATAGGAACTCCTTAATAGTTCTTTGTATACTCACGGTGTTTGGTTACCGCTTCTTTTAATTCCTCTAGGTTGTCCGATGAAAATTTTTCAAGGATTTCTTGCGCCAGAACCGTTGCTACAACAGCTTCCATGACTACCCCAGCTGCTGGCAGAGCGGTCGGATCACTTCTCTCCACGGTTGCCTTGTAAGGTTC
Organism: Streptococcus sp. KHUD_016; assembly: GCF_051106465.1. GTDB lineage: Bacteria > Bacillota > Bacilli > Lactobacillales > Streptococcaceae > Streptococcus. The sequence continues at coordinate 1,226,259 of NZ_CP193663.1, forward strand.
GTGGGTTTCGATATCCACACTCATAAGTGGTTTGTAAAGAGTGGGAATGGGTTTCATAACTCCACGAACAACAATTGGTTGCCCATTGGTCATACCACCTTCAAAACCACCTAGATTATTGGTACGACGAGTATAGCCGTCTTCTTTAGACCAGAGAATTTCATCCATAACTTGGCTGCCTTTGCGGTAACCAGCTTCAAATCCAAGACCAAATTCCACCCCTTTAAAGGCATTGATAGAAACAACTGCTTGGGCCAATCGCGCATCCAATTTTCTGTCCCATTGGACATAGGAGCCAAGGCCAACTGGAACGCCTCCGACGACTGTCTCTACAACCCCACCGATGGTATCACCGTCACGTTTGATTTGGTCAATATAGTCCTTGATTTCCTGTTCCCGCTCTTGGTTGACAATAGAAACTTCAGACTGGGCAGCTCGTTCCTTAATCTCAGCCACTGTCAGATTTTCAGGTACATCGATTTCCTTGCCACCAAAGACCACGACATGGTTGGCAATCTCCATATTTAGCTCAGCCAAAAGTCGTTTGGCTACTGCCCCAACAGCCACTCGCATGGTGGTTTCACGGGCAGATGACCTCTCCAAGGAATTTCTCAAATCATCAAAACGGTACTTGATGCCCCCTACCAAGTCGGCGTGACCTGGACGAGGATGGGTGATTTTCCGCTTGCTTTTGAGGCGGTCTTCAATGTCCTCCGCAGACATGATATCTAGCCATTTCTGATGGTCCTTATTGATGACATCCATGGTAATAGGAGCCCCTGTTGTTTTCCCGTGGCGAACGCCCGATGTAAAGACAACCTGATCACTCTCAATCTTCATACGACCACCACGACCGTAACCACCCTGACGGCGTTTAAGGTCTCCATTAATATCCTCAGCTGTCAAAGGAAGTCCAGCTGGAATTCCTTCAATGATAGCCGTCAATCGAGGACCATGTGATTCTCCTGCAGTTAAATATCTCATACGTTCTCCTTATTTTACCAAGTAGTCTTTCATCTCTTCCAGAGAAACTGGGTGAATGGTCGCTGAACCAAGCTCTGGTACCAAGACCAATTTCAAGGTGTTGCCACGTGCCTTCTTGTCATGAGTCAAAGCCTGATAAAGCTTGTCAACATCCCAGTTTTCATAGTCAACAGGCAAACCAAATTTCTGGCACATCTCTTTGATGGACTGGGTTATTCCTTCTGGCATGAGTCCTTTTCCCTCAGCAACCTTGGAAATCTGAACCATGCCCATAGCCACAGCCTCACCATGCATGACCTTGCCGTAACCAGCTGTTGCTTCAAGGGCGTGGCCAATAGTGTGTCCAAAGTTGAGGTAAAGCCGAACACCGTTATCCAACTCATCCTCGACCACCATCTTGCGCTTCACCTGACAAGAATGTTCAATCAAAGTCTCCGCATGTTCCAGTATACTCTCAACAGAACCATCCAGGTCCGTTAAGAGAGCCCACAGTTCTGGATCCTCAATCAAGCCGTACTTGATAACCTCACCCATTCCTTCAATCAACTCTCTTTTTCCAAGCGTTTCAAGGACAAGCGGATCAATCAGAACCCCATCTGGTTGAGCAAAGGTACCCACCATATTTTTAGCAAAAGGAGTATTGACACCCGTCTTTCCACCGATAGAAGAATCAACCTGGGCAGTCAAACTAGTCGGAATCTGAACAAAGTGAATGCCCCGCATATAGGTAGAGGCTACAAAACCAGCCAGATCCCCAACAACACCTCCACCAAGAGCCACAATCCCATCGCTACGAGTCAACCCCTGCTTGACTAGAAATTCATAGACTTTCTGAACAGTTGTTAAATTTTTTCGTTCTTCGCCTTCTAAAAAGTCAAAAACAGCTACCTGAAAACCAGCATCTTCTAGGCTGAGTTTAACCTTCTCTGCATAGAGAGAAGCTACATGGTTGTCGGTTACAATAACCACTTTTTGAGGTTGCCAGAGTTCTCGCAACCATTGACCAGCCTGAGCTAGACAACCTTTTTCAATCTGAATATCATAAGGATGATGCGGAATATCGATTCTGATTTTCATAGTAGGGTCTCCTTTTCATTATTTATATTTTTCTGTTAAGGACTGCCAAATCTCTTCAGTCGGCATTTCTTTTCCTGTCCACAGTTGAAAAGCTTCAGCAGCTTGATAGAGCAACATTCCTAGACCATTGACAGCTGGATTTCTCTGGCTTCTAGCCCATTTCAAAAATGGGGTCTCAAAGGGTTGGTAAATAATATCTGCCACCAATAGAGTTTCTGGTAAGACTATGCTTTCAGGAACTGGGGATGATTTGCCATCCATGCCCACACTAGTCGAATTGACGAGCAGGTCCGACTCAGCAATCCTTGATTGCAGTTCAGAAGCATCTTCTAAAGCGTACAAGTGCACTTTAAATCCTGTTTGCACCTGTAACTTGTCTAGGTAAGGTCTTGTTTTTTCCATGGAAACTGAACGAACAAAAACCGAAATCTGACTGGCGCCATCCAAAATAGCCTGTGCCAAAATAGCCTTGGCTGCTCCACCTGCTCCTAGCATGGTCATCTTTTTACCTGAAATTGTAAAAGAAGGCAAGCTCTTAAAGAATCCCTTGCCATCTGTATTATATCCAATTAAATTGCCATTATGATTGACAACGGTGTTGACCGCCCCAATCAAACGAGCCTCATCACTCAACTCATCCAGATAAGGAATCACTTGCTCCTTGTAAGGCATAGACAGGTTGATGCCAAACATCTGGTAACGGCGAATATTGGCGACTGTTTCTGCCAAATCACCCGCTTCAATCTCCCAAGCTACATAGGCACCATTAATAGCTGTCGCCTCAAAGGCCCTATTGTGAATAAAGGGTGAAATAGAGTGTTTGATGGGATTTGCAACAACAGCTGCCATACGTGTGTAGCCATCAAGCTTCATCCAAAATCTCCCTGATTTTCTTCATGTTTGATAGCGAAATCTGACCTGGGGCACTCGCTTCATCCAGACTAGCAAATGACCAACTTGAACCCGTCACATCTGAAGTAATGCGTGATACCTTGCCCATTTTCCCCATGGAAATGGTCACGTACTCTTGCTCAGGATTGAGTGTCTTAAATCCTCGTGTGTAGTTCATCAGATCTAAAACATCCTGCTCCGTATGGGCCATAACTGATACCTTGACCACTTTCGGAGAGAGACTGGTTAACTCAGACAAAATCTCCATCATATTTTCAGGTGTCTCCTGGAAATTATGATAGCTCAATACGAGATTTGGAAAATCCAACATTTCATCAAAAACGTCCTTGTAGCTGAAATACTCAAAATCTACATAATCCGGCTGATAGAGCTGAGTAACTTCCTTGATGATTTGAACATACTCTTCTGAGGAAAGTTCGATTTCTCCTCCCTCAGCGCGGGTCCGAAGGGTAAAGACAAGTTCGCGTCCTGCAAATTTTTCAAAGATAGCGGGTGCTACCTGTAAAATAGCGTCCTTTGTAAGAAAGTCCGCACGCCACTCAATGATATCGGCATCTTCATACCTAGTGGCATCCAGTTCTTGCGCTTCTTCCAAACTTCTTGGCATTACTGAAACGATTAATTTCATCTACTAACCTTCATACTAATCACCTTGAGGTAATTACTGCTTTCATCTTTTTTATTATAGGCAAAGTCTGCTGGAAGATCATATTGGTTTAAAATTTGATATTTTCTTCCTGCAAAACCTTTATCAATTTGTTCTGTAAATTTCTGGCGGGAAACATTGGCAGCATTAGTACTGGCAATGATAATGCCCCCCGGATTTAAAATCTCTAGACTCTGGGAAATCAACTTGTGATAGTCCTTAGCTACAGAGAATGTTTGTTTTTTATTGCGGGCAAAGCTAGGCGGATCAAGAACAATCACATCATAGGATAAGCCTTTTCGCTTAGCATACTTGAAGTACTCAAAGACATCCATGACAATAAAACGATGATTGTCCGTGCTAAGTCCATTTGCCTGAAAATGAGCTTCTGACAGCTCTCTAGATCGTTTAGCCAAGTCGACAGAAGTCGTCTCACTAGCGCCTCCCATAGCTGCAGCAACTGAAAAGGCAGCCGTATAGGAAAACATATTGAGCAAGGATTTGCCCATAGCTAGGCCGTCAACCAGACTCCCACGAACCTCATGCTGGTCTAGGAAAATCCCGGTCATCAAGCCATCATTCATAAAGACTTGATAGAGCACGCCATTCTCAAGAACAGTAAAGTAATCTGGCGCTTCCTCACCATAAACATAGGCAGACTCGTAGTCTAGACCTTTAAAACGAATCTTTTCATAAGCCCCCAAGACCTCAGGGAAAACTTCCTTAAAAGCATTTATGATCAGCACACGAATCTGGTAAACAAAGGAATTGTACCAAGAAAAGACAGCATAATCTCCATAGAAATCAACAGTCAGACCACCAAAACCATCCCCCTCTTGGTTAAAAAGGCGAAAGGCAGTAGTCAAGTCATCTTGATAATAAGGCTTTCTAGCTTCCTTGGCCTTACGAAACAGAGATTCAAAGAAGGATTGGTTGAAACCAACCTTTTCCTTGCTGACCAACCAGCCAATGCCCTTGTTCTGCTGAGAAAGATAGGCACTCCCTAAAAACTTCCCGTCTTGACTAAGAACTTCTACTGCCTGATCCGTCAGATCAATATCTGTTAAATCACTTGCTTCCAAAAGAACTAGACCCTTAGCTAGCTTTTTTTCAACACGTCTGCTGACCCTAATTCTATTCATAGCTACTATTATAGCAAATTTTGTGACAATTCTCAAAAAAGAAACCGTTTAACCATTTGTACTTTAGTTTACTGAGTGTCATTTTTGTTTAAATTAAGTTTATTCCATTTACTTTTCCACCAAAACATCCTTTCCCTTGTGATGGAAAGAGAGATTCTATTCGCTAAAAATAGACAATTTCAGAAATGAGTATAGAATCTTGCGCAAACGTTTGCCTAGTTCTAAACTTTATGGTAGAATAAAACACAACATTGATAAGCAAGAGGAAAAACAATGCAAAATCAGACACTTATGCAATACTTTGAATGGTATCTGCCTCACGACGGCCAACACTGGGCTCGACTGACAAATGACGCAGAGCACCTAGCAAACCTTGGTATCAGCCATGTCTGGATGCCACCTGCCTTCAAGGCAACCAACGAAAAAGATGTCGGCTATGGTGTTTACGATCTTTTTGACCTAGGAGAATTTCAGCAAAAAGGAACTGTCCGTACCAAGTATGGGTTTAAAGAAGACTATCTTCAAGCCATTCAAGCCCTAAAAGCACAAAGAATTCAACCTATGGCCGATGTGGTGCTCAATCACAAGGCTGCTGCCGATCATATGGAAGCCTTTCAGGTTATTGAAGTGGACCCTGAGGATCGTACCGTTCAACTAAGCGAGCCCTTTACTATCAATGGCTGGACTCACTTTACCTTCGATGGTCGCCAAGACACCTACAATGACTTCCACTGGCACTGGTACCACTTCACAGGTACAGACTACGATGCTAAGCGCCGTAAGTCTGGCATTTACCTGATCCAAGGGGACAACAAGGGCTGGGCAAATGAGGAATTGGTCGATAACGAAAACGGTAACTACGACTACCTCATGTATGCTGACCTAGACTTTAAGCATCCTGAAGTCATCCAAAACATCTATGACTGGGCTGACTGGTTCATGGAAACGACTGGTGTAGCTGGTTTCCGCTTGGATGCCGTTAAACACATTGACTCCTTCTTTATGGGTAATTTCATCCGTGATATGAAGGAAAAATATGGAGAAGATTTCTATGTTTTTGGTGAATTTTGGAACCCAGACAAGGAATCCAATCTAGACTACCTTGAAAAAACAGAGGAACGTTTTGACCTTGTCGATGTTCGCCTCCACCAAAACCTCTTTGAAGCTAGTCAGGCTGGAGCAAATTATGACCTTCGTGGCATTTTCACAGATAGCTTGGTTGAACTCAAGCCTGACAAGGCTGTCACTTTCGTTGACAACCATGATACTCAAAGAGGACAAGCCCTTGAGTCTACTGTTGAAGAATGGTTCAAACCAGCAGCCTATGCGCTCATCCTTCTTCGTGAGCAAGGTCTTCCATGTGTCTTTTACGGAGATTATTACGGCATTTCAGGGCAATTTGCTCAACAAGATTTCAGAGAAGTTCTTGACCGTCTCCTAGCCATCCGAAAAGACAGGGCCTATGGAGAGCAAACAGACTACTTTGACGATGCCAACTGTATCGGATGGGTACGTTCAGGCGCTGAAAACCAATCCCCAATCGCTGTCCTTATCTCAAATGACCAAGAAAACAGCAAGGCTATGTTTGTTGGTCAAGAATGGGCTGACCAAACCTTTGTTGACCTCCTTGAAAATCATCCAGCACAAGTTACAATCAATGCTGAAGGTTATGGAGAATTTCCAGTAGCAGCGGGTTCAGTCAGTGTCTTCGCAGCAAAATAAACCTATCAGTTACAAGCCAGATCCAATCGGATTTGGCTTTTTTGTAATCACAAAAAGACCTACCCAAAGGGATAGATCTTTAATGTCTTATAATTTACCTGCTACTGCATCCAAGAGTTCTTGGATTCTCGCTTGGTTGCTTCCTCCTGCCATGGCCATGTCTGGTTTACCACCACCACGTCCATCGACAATTGGAGCCAATTCTTTGACAAGGTTTCCTGCATGCACATCTTTTGTCTTGCTAGCTACAAGAACATTGACTTTGTCACCGATAGATGCAACTAGGACAAGCACATCAGAGTAGTCTTTTTGTTTCCAGTTATCCGCAAAGGTACGAAGGGCACCTGCGTCTGATACAGAAACTTGGCTTGCAATGTAACGGTGTCCGTTGACTTCCTTCACATCCTTGAAGACATCACCTGCAGCTGCAGCTGCTGCTTTTTCCTTCAATTCTGCATTTTCTTTTTGCAATTGACGAAGTTGCTCTTGAAGTCCTTCAACCTTATGAGGAACTTCCTTGAGTTGAGGTGCTTTCAAGGTTGCTGCGACGGCTTTCAAAGCGTCTTCTTGTTCACGATAAGCTTCAAAGGCT